>JBLYYR010000173.1:0-34484 GCA_048550195.1 Arenicellales bacterium | reverse complement strand
TTTTGTACAATCCTTTTATTTGCCTTTTCCATGGCATCCCCCATCCTTGAGGTGTGTGGTTTTAATGCTTACGCGATAGCGTATTTGTTCAACAGTTAATTAGTTTGCACGCATGAATTTACTTTATTAGTTTGCATGCAAACTAAATCGGCTTTTCTCAATGGTTTTATTCCTTTTTTCACTTGTATTTATGTTTTTCGCAGTCTTCTTTACGGCCGATCCTGCCTGACTAGTTTTAGTTTATACCAGCTCTATTAATTTGTAATAATAACCATGAAAATCATCGAAATACAAATATATCTCAAAAACCTTTATTTTAATCAATTATTTACTGCAAACTGGATGCTGTTATAAATCTAGTGATATGTTAAATACAAATACAGGAAAATGACTTGCCTGGTTAATATCAGCTAACGGAGTAGCGCGATGAATGACCTTCAGGTTTCCAGATTCTGTGACAAATACATAGCAAAAGTTAATCAACGCGGCGTTAAACCAAAAGTTGTACGATGGAAGAAAGCCGGGGTCAGAACACAGATACTCTAATATAAGCAAGAACTGTATTCTGACTTTAATTATTCCTACGGCCTCCACCTTACGGGCCAGTCTTCACCTGTTCAAATCCGCTACTGCGGAATCAGTCTTTCTGAATTATATTATTGAACCAAAGAAAAGCTGCCCCGATGTGTTGGTTCAAGGCAACTCTGCGTGAATATTTAGGCACTCAAAATAATAGAGTTAGTGCCGAGCGGGGCTACTACACTGCGCAGCTGACCAGTGTTTTGATGTTGATCTTAGGTCTTGATCTACAACCCCCGTTCAGGCTTGCCGAGAAGCGCAGGATGAGCTGGGGTTTCGGGGTGTGCTTGTCTGAGGGCGTAGCCCGAGTTCGCACCCCGCCAGCTCATCTGAGCATCGCAGGGAACCCATAATGAATTTTATTATGGGCAAGCATGTTGGGCGGTTTTTCTTTGGTTCTGTTTCTTTTGTGCGCACAAAAGAAATGAACTCGCCCGTGAAGGGCGAAAATATCAGCAAAGATTTAGCACAAAAATGAAAAGAAGAGCAAAACTAAAATCTAGATTAGCTGTGCGATAGCACAAAACTAAATCAGGCCGTACACGCCATATCCTGCCCACAACAAAGCGGAGATTTAATCTTCCCATGTCCATTCGGGCATTCCGAAACCTGTACTTCCGTTCCATCATCCAGTTTCAGCATCGCATTGACTAACGGTGCATCACATTTACCACAGGTGGCATTAACGCTCATACCGCAAATTTCACATTTATAAGTAGCCATGTTTCGATCCTTTATCTTAGTTTGTTTGAAGCCTAAATATACTGACCGTTATGGGGACTGTCTATTATTATCACCCATCAGTTTGTAGGTATTAAGTTTTATGCATTGGGGGGTACGTAAAACGTAAAACGTAATACCTAAAACGAAAGGCTTACTGATGATACTTTCGGCTCAGCGTATGAACCGCTTCAATCAAAGCGGCGGCATGTTCCGGATTGATCTCCGGATGTATGCCATGGCCGAGGTTGAAGACGTGGCCATTGCCTTTGCCGAAGCTGGCGAGGGTGTTGCCGACTTCCTCGCGAATCCTGTCTGGCGAGGCATATAGTACACAGGGGTCGATGTTGCCCTGCAGGGCAACGCGGTCGCCCACTCTTGCCCGGGCATCCGACAGGTTGGTTGTCCAGTCCAGACCAAGTGCGTCACAGCCGCTGTCAGCCATGGCTTCCAGCCACTGTCCGCCACCTTTTGTGAACAGCACCACCGGCACATCCCGGGTCGCAGGATCAGCTTTCAATTTTCTGACGATGTTAGTCATATAGGATAAAGAGAATTCACGATAGGCCGCAGGGGATAATGACCCACCCCAGGTATCGAAGATCATGACGGCCTGTGCACCGGCGGCGATTTGTGCTGAAAGGTAGACGCTGACGCTATCTGCAAGAACCGTCAGTATTTTGTGCAGCAGGTCCGGACGATTAAACATCATCGCTTTGATCTTTGAAAATGTTTTGCTGCTGCCGCCTTCTACCATGTAGGTGGCGAGCGTCCAGGGACTGCCGGAAAAACCAATCAGGGGCACCCGGCCATCCAGCTCGCGGCGAATCAGCGACACCGCATCGGTAACATAGCGCAGCTCATCAGCGGGATCCGGTACAGCAAGGTTATTGACTGCGGCCTCATCGGTAATCGGGTGTTTGAAGCGTGGGCCTTCGCCTTCCTCAAAGTACAGACCCAGACCCATGGCATCCGGTATGGTCAGGATATCGGAAAACAGGATCGCTGCATCCAGCGGGAAGCGCTCCAGCGGCTGCAGGGTGACTTCGCAGGCCAGCTCCGGGTTCTGGCACAGTGACATGAAGTCACCGGCTTTGCTGCGAGTAGCGCGGTATTCAGGTAGATAACGGCCGGCCTGCCGCATCATCCATACCGGTGTCACATCTACGGCTTCACGTCGCAGGGCACGCAAAAAACGATCATTCTTAAGTGTGGACATTATTGGTGCTCCTTCAACCTGATAATGACGGGTTCAGTTAGCTTGCCAACGCTTGTGGCAAGGCGTGCCTCGCAGGCAATGGTTATTTCCTTGTCAAGAGGCGCAACGTAGTCCATGGGCGTTGACAAGCTAACCCAAAGGGCGTCCCTGTGGCGTCTTGCCGCTTCGTTCCAGCGCTTGCCAGGGGAATAACCACTAACTTCGCACTGCGCCTTACTGCGAAACACCACAGGGACGCTGAACTCGCCATTATCAGGTTGAAGGAACACTATTTCTCTAACGAGGAAGGTCGCTGTGGCCCATAAGGAATTCATCGACCGCTCTGGCAGCCTGGCGACCTTCACGTATCGCCCACACTACCAGAGACTGGCCACGGCGCATATCACCGGCAGCGAATACTTTATCGAGCGAGGTCTGGTAGTCTGCTGTATTGGCATTGATGTTGCCGCGATTATCCTGCGCCAGATCCAGCTCTTCAATCATGCCCTGGTGGACAGGATGCACGAACCCCATAGCGATGAAGACGCGGTCGGCCTTCAGTTCGAATTCCGAGCCGGCGACCTCAGACATTTGCCATTGTCCAGCCTCATCCTGTTCCCATTCTACCTTGATGCAGTCAATGCCCGTCAGCTTGCCATTTTCACCTTTAAAGCGTTTAGTGGCGACACTCCACATACGTTCACAGCCTTCTTCCTGTGAACTGGACGTGCGAAGTTTATTCGGCCAGTTGGGCCAGGTCAGTGCCTTATTTTCTTTCACCGGCGGCATTGGCATGATTTCAAGCTGAGTAACGGATTTTGCGCCCTGACGGTTGGATGTGCCGATGCAATCAGAACCGGTATCACCGCCACCGATGACCACTACATCAAGATCTGTCGCAAGTATGGCTTCGGCTGCAGGAATCTGATCACCGGCTACGCGTTTATTGGATTGAGTGAGGAATTCCATAGCAAAATAAACGCCGTCCAGTTCTCTTCCTTCAACAGGCAGGTCACGGGGGGCTTCGGAACCGCCGGTTAACACAACAGCATCAAATTCGGCAATGAGTTCTCTGGCTGGAATTTCAACGCCAATATGGGCATTAGTTCTGAATTCGATGCCTTCACCCATCATCTGGCTCATGCGGCGGTCAATCAGCGTTTTGCTGAATTTGAAGTCCGGGATACCATAACGTAACAGCCCGCCAATACGGTCGTTCTTTTCAAACAGGGTAACATCATGGCCGACGCGTGCCAGTTGCTGTGCAGCGGCCAGGCCGGAGGGACCTGAGCCGACGACGGCGACCTTCTTGCCACTGCGATGGCTGGCGATCTGAGGTTTTATCCAGTCCTGTTCCCAGGCGTGATCGACAATAGCGCATTCAATCGTTTTGATCGTTACCGGTACATCATCGATGTTCAATGTGCAGGCGGCTTCACAGGGGGCAGGGCAGATGCGGCCGGTGAATTCAGGGAAATTATTAGTCGAATGCAGAACATCACTGGCATCTTGCATATTGTCTTTGTAGACCAGATCATTCCAGTCCGGGATGATGTTATTGACCGGACAGCCCTGATGACAGAAGGGGATGCCGCAGTCCATGCAGCGTGCGCCCTGCTGCTGCAGTACACCCTGTTCCAATGGATTAATAAATTCATTAAAATTGACCAGCCGGTCGGCGACTGGTGCGTAGGTTCGCTCCCGCCTTGGGAATTCAATGAACCCTGTTGGTTTACCCATTACTCTTCTCCAAAGTTCTTTTTCTGTACCGTCCTGTCATTTTCATTTTGTTCGTTCAGGCTGTTTTGCTTTGTTGCTGAATACTTATTTCCTGTAGTGCGCGACGGTATTCAACCGGCATGACCTTGACGAAGCGGGGTAGAAACTCAGACCAGTTTTCAAGGATCTCACGGGCACGGTTGCTGTTCGTATAATGCAAATGCTGTTTAATCAGTTGCTGCAGGCGGATGGCATCATAGCGTGTCATATCATGGCTGACATCGACCAGTCCATGTGTTTCAAGATCGCCACCCTGATGTTCCAGCGCTTCCATTGCATCATCTTCTGCAGTAATGGCTTCCAGCTCGACCTGTGCCATGTTGCAGCGGGATTCAAAATCACCGTCAGCATCCAGCACATAGGCAATGCCTCCGCTCATGCCGGCAGCAAAATTTCGACCGGTTGAGCCCAGTACTGCCACGATGCCGCCGGTCATGTATTCACAACCGTGGTCACCGACAGCTTCCACTACCGCTGTGGCACCGGAGTTGCGCACTGCAAACCGTTCGCCGGCAACCCCGTTGAAATAACATTCACCCTCGATTGCGCCATACATGACAGTATTGCCGACAATAATATTCTCCGCTGCTACAAGCTTTGACTGTGCCGGCGGATAGATAATGATACGGCCACCACTGAGGCCTTTGCCGACATAGTCATTGCCTTCGCCGGATAGTTCTATCGTCACACCGCGAGCGAGGAAGGCACCCAGACTCTGACCTGCTGTGCCTTTAGCTTTGATATGTATGCAGTCATCCGGCAGACCGGCCATGCCATATTTTTGTGCCACCTTACCGGACAGCATGGTGCCAAAGCTACGATTGTAGTTATGAATATCAATTTCGATATTGACGCATTCGCCATTATTTAAGGCGGGCAACGCCTGTGTGATCAATGTGTTGTCGACAACTTTGTCCAGACCATGATCCTGGCAGGTAGTGTTGTAGATGTCTTCAGCTGATGCGGCATCCGGCTTCTGCAGCAGGCGGGAATAGTCGAGCCCCTCTGCTTTCCAGTGGCCAATCGCCTTGCGCATGTTGAGCCTGTCCGTCTGGCCGATCATTTCATCGAATTTGCGGAAACCCATTTGTGCCATCAGCTGGCGTATCTCTTCAGCGACAAAGAAGAAGTAGTTGACCACATGTTCGGGTTTGCCAGTAAATTGCTTGCGCAGTTCCGGGTCCTGTGTGGCGACGCCCACTGGACAGGTATTGAGATGGCATTTGCGCATCATGACACAGCCTTCGACGATCAGCGGTGCAGTGGCAAAACCAAATTCATCGGCACCCAGTAGTGCGCCTACCACAACATCACGCCCGGTGCGCATGCCGCCATCTACCTGAACAGCGATACGGTTACGCAGATTGTTCATTACCAGTGTCTGGTGTGTTTCAGCCAGACCGATCTCCCACGGGCTGCCGGCATGTTTGATCGAAGTCAGCGGGCTGGCACCGGTACCGCCGTCGTAGCCAGCGATAGTGACATGATCAGCATGGGCCTTGGAGACCCCGGCGGCAACTGTGCCGACGCCGACTTCTGATACCAGCTTAACGCTGATGCGCGCTTCCGGATTGACATTCTTAAGATCAAAGATCAGCTGTGCAAGGTCTTCAATGGAATAGATGTCGTGATGTGGCGGTGGTGAAATCAGACCTACGCCCTGAGTTGAATGCCGTACGCGTGCTATTTCTGCATTCACCTTGTGGCCGGGCAATTGACCGCCTTCACCCGGTTTCGCACCCTGCGCCATTTTGATCTGTATATCGTCGGCATTGACCAGGTATTCTGTCGTTACGCCAAAGCGGCCGGAGGCGACCTGCTTGATAGCAGAGCGTGCGGAATCGCCATTTTCCATCGTTCGGAAGCGTTCGCTTTCTTCGCCCCCTTCACCGGTATTGGATTTACCACTAATACGGTTCATGGCAATCGCGAGCGTGGAGTGCGCCTCATAAGAGATGGAGCCATAGGACATTGCACCGGTAGCAAAACGTTTGACGATTTCACTGGCTGCCTCAACTTCGTCCAGTGGCACGGATTGAGCTGAGGTATCAATTTCAAACAGTCCGCGCAAAGTCTTTAAGTCTTCATTCTGCTCATCGATTAAACGGGAAAATTCAGCAAAACTCGTTGCATCATTGGCACGTGTGGCATGCTGCAGTTTAGCGATGGTATCGGGTGTCCAGATATGGCTTTCACCACGTAGACGAAAGGCATAATCACCACCGGCATCAAGATGTTTGCGGTAGATCTCCTTGTTACCAAAAGCGTTATCGTGCCACTCAGCGGCGGAACGGGCAATGGCAGGCAGGCCGACACCTTCTATTGTGCTGGTTGTGCCGGTGAAATACTGGTCGATAAAGTCTGAGGACAGTCCGACGGCATCAAATATCTGTGCCCCGCAGTATGACTGATAGGTTGATATGCCCATTTTGGACATGACCTTTTTCAGGCCTTTGCCCAGTGCTTTGATGTAACGCTTGTTTGCTTCTTTAAACTCCAGTCCATCCAGTTGCTCTGCAGTCATGCTGTGCAGGGTCTCAATTGCCAGGTACGGATTGATGGCCTCTGCACCGTAGCCGGCAAGCGTGGCAAAATGGTGTACTTCCAGGGCAGCGCCGGTTTCAACTACCAGGCCGGAGCTGGTGCGCAGCCCGCTACGAATCAGGTGGTGATGCACAGCAGAGGTGGCCAGCAGAGCAGGGATGGCTATATTGTCGGCATCGACGTTACGATCTGACAGTATCAGAATATTATTACCATCATTGACCGAGTCTTCGGCCTTCGTGCACAGGTCATCGATGGCCTGTTGCATGCCTTCGGCGCCGGCACTGGCAGCATAGCAGATATCCAGTGTCACAGTACGAAAGGCACCGTCACTGGCGTCCTCAATGTGGCGTATGGCTTCAAGATCGGCATTGCTTAGCACAGGCTGGCTGACTTCCAGTCGCATATGCGTACCGGCTTCATGCAGTCCAAGAAGGTTGGGGCGTGGGCCGACCAGGGATACCAGCGACATCACTATCTCTTCACGAATCGGATCGATTGGCGGGTTGGTGACCTGGGCAAAATTCTGCTGGAAAAAGCTGGACAGCGGTTTTGCGCGACTGGACAGCACCGCAGGTGGGTTGTCTGCACCCATGGAGCCGGTGGCTTCCTGCCCGGTAACAGCCATCGGGGTCAGCAGGAATTTAACATCCTCCTGGGTGTAGCCAAAAGCCTGCTGCCGGTCCAGCAATGTAGCGGTATCCGGTTCCATCGGGCTGATATCGGAATTTAGCTTTTCCACTTCCAGCTGGGATTTGTCCAGCCATTCCTGATACGGATCGGCATTGCTGAGCTCAGATTTCAGTTCCGCGTCATCTATAATGCGCCCCTGCTCAAGATCGATCAGGAACATCTTTCCAGGCTGCAGGCGCCATTTTTTGACAATCTTTTCTTCCGGGATGTCGAGCACACCCATTTCAGATGCCATCAGCACCAGGCCATCCTCAGTAATCAGGTAGCGTGCAGGCCGCAGACCATTCCGGTCCAGCGTAGCGCCGATCTGGCGGCCATCCGTGAAGGCCACCGCAGCCGGGCCGTCCCAGGGTTCCATCAGGGCAGCGTGGTATTCATAAAAGGCGCGGCGTTTGTCGTCCATCAGGGGGTTGCCGGACCAGGCCTCGGGTATCAGCATCATCATCGCATGTGACATCGAATAACCGCCGAGTACCAGCAGTTCCAGGGCGTTATCGAAACAGGCTGAATCCGACTGGTTTTCATCAATCAGGGGCCATATTTTTTCCAGGTCATCGCCGAATACTTCGGATGCCATGGAGTGCCGGCGAGCTGCCATCCAGTTGACATTGCCGCGCACAGTATTGATCTCGCCATTATGCGCAATCATGCGAAAAGGCTGTGCCAGGTCCCATGTCGGGAAGGTATTGGTCGAGAAGCGCTGATGTACCAGTGCCAGCGAGGATTCCATGCGCGGGTCATCAAGGTCTTTATAAAATGCGCCGACCTGGTTAGCCAGCAGCATACCTTTATAGAGCAGTGTGCGCGATGACATGGAGGCAATATAGAAGGCATCGCCAACAGGCATGCCGGCTTCGGCAATACTGTTTTCAACCTGTTTGCGGATGATGAACAGTTTACGCTCGAAGGCATTTTGATCCTTGCAGTTACTGCCTTTACCGATAAACAGTTGATGAATAGCGGGTTCGGTCGGCAGTACAGTATGGCCAAGGTCGGCGTTGTCGACTGGTACTTCGCGCCAGCCCAGCAGATCCTGGCCTTCCTGTTGAACAAATGATTCGATTATTTTGACACAGCTGGCCGCGGTTGACTGATGCGGCGGCAAAAAGACCATTGCGACACCGTAGTCACCCTCATCAGGTAAGGAAATATTGATCTCTGCACAGGTACTGCGCAGAAAGGCGTCTGGCAGCTGCATTAGAATACCTGCGCCATCACCAGCCAGTTTGTCAGCGCCGACTGCACCGCGATGGGTCAGATTGCGCAGAATTTCCAGGCCCTGCTCAATGATGCGGTGGCTTTTGCGGCCTTTTATATCCGCAACGAACCCAACACCACAACTATCGTGTTCATTCTTCGGGTCATAAAGCCCCTGGCGGGGTGGCAAGCTGCCTTGATACATGTTCAACCTCTGTCTTGTTTCTTTCAGTCGGGCAATGGTGAAGCAGCCCGGTACTGATCTGATTCCGACCCGAAACCTGTCGGATCAAAAGCCTTATCTCTTTGCTTATTTGAGTAGGATCACAGGGCAGGCAGGTCATTGCAGTAGGGAACAACAACCTGACATTGACTCGATCTAACAAACAGCCGACGGAAGATAGCGAAAATGAGGAGATTTTTCCAGTTTTTTAGGATGTTTTAGCTTGAGGCAGCTGCTATAAATCCTTCAACCCGCCCGATTATCCGAATCTTAGTGGCATTTATAGAATCTGCCATATATTTAGTGTTTTATCGCACAGCGGTAACCAGTACAATGCGCTGCTGGTATTAAGGGACCCTCTATTAATTTTAAAAATACTTAGTTGGCAGAAAGTTATGAAAGTCGGTATCTTAAAGGAAAACGAAAAAGTTGAAGCGCGTGTAGCCGCTACCCCCGATTCAGTCAGTCGTCTGCTCAAACTGGGACTAGAAGTTGTAGTCGAGCAGGGGGCCGGATCTCACGCCGGTTTTCCGGATGCTGATTTTGCAGCGGCGGGCGCCCGTATCGGAGCCAGTGAGGATATCTGTGCTGCGGATTTTATTTTCAGTATAAATCTACCTTCTGCAGCAGTACTGAAGTTGATAAAGTCAGGTTCTATGCTGGTGACGCTACCCGGGCTCTGTGAGGACGACGGTACGCTCAAAGTACTGGCAGAGAATAAAGTCGATGTTCTGGCACTGGAGCGCATCCCAAGAATATCCCGTGCTCAGTCAATGGATGTGTTGTCTTCGCAGGCCAATATCGGCGGTTATCGAGCCACACTCGAAGCAACAGTACAGTATAAGCGTTTCTTCCCCCTGATGATGACTTCAGCCGGTTCGGCTAAACCTGCACGTGTCATCATCCTTGGTGTCGGCGTGGCGGGTTTACAGGCTATTGCTACCGCGCGCCGACTGGGTGCGCAGGTGTGGGCCTATGACGTGCGTCCGGAAACCAGAGAACAGGTAGAATCAGTAGGGGCAAAGTTTATCGAGCTGGACCTCGGTGAAGAAGGCTCCGGCGAGGGGGGCTACGCTAAAGAATTATCGGATGAAGCCAAACAGAAGCAGCAGCAGATGCTCTCCGAGGAGCTACAGAAAGCCGATATACTGATATCTACTGCAGCCATCCCCTGCCGCCCTGCGCCGCGTTTGATTCTTGAAGAAACAGTAAAAGGTATGCGGGAAGGCTCGGTAATTATTGACATGGCAGCGGCCACCGGTGGCAACTGTGAACTAACAGAAGCCGGTTCGGTTGTGCTAAAGCATGGCGTTACTATTGTAGGTCACACAAATTACCCCGCCATGGTAGCGGCCGACGCCAGCAGCTTTTTTGCGCGTAATCTGGTAAATCTGATGGAGTTACTGGTAACAAAAGAAGACGATAATCTGCTGCGGCCTGACTACATGGCAGACGAAGTAACCGAAGCTGCACTGGTCGTCCATAATGGTGAAGTTCGTTTTTAAAAGAAAGTTTTTTACAAATAGTAACTGGAATTTTCCTTATGATTAAATTTCTGAAGCAGGTTCAATGGTGGAACTACAGAAGAGCTTTAGTTGTCTTTGCGAACTCCGCGCCCTTTGCGGTTAAAGCTTTTGACGTTACCGTTTGCCCAAAAAGTGGAGAAAGAGCATGACAGAAACGATTATAGCAAGCGGCATGTCACCTGCGATTGTTGCATTATTCATTTTCGTACTGGCCTGTTTTATCGGCTATTACGTCATCTGGGGCGTGACACCTTCTCTGCATACGCCACTAATCTCGCTGACCAATGCCATCTCCGGCATTATCATCGTTGGC
Source organism: Arenicellales bacterium (assembly GCA_048550195.1). Classification (GTDB taxonomy): domain Bacteria; phylum Pseudomonadota; class Gammaproteobacteria; order BMS3Bbin11; family BMS3Bbin11; genus BMS3Bbin11. Next base: position 23,712 of record JBLYYR010000173.1, on the reverse strand, counting down.
GCCATACTGGTGACCGGTTCTGAAGGTGCTACATCGCTGGAGCAGGGGCTGGGTTTTATTGCCGTCATGCTGGCATCGATAAATATATTCGGTGGATTTGCGGTAACCCAGCGCATGCTGTCAATGTTTCGCAAGAAAGAAAAGTAATCAGGAAGAGATAAAACATGTTAAATGCCAATACACTCGCGATCGCCTATCTGATTTCTGCCTCCCTGTTTATCCTTGGTCTGAAAGGTTTGACCCATCCGTCAACGGCCAGACGGGGGAATTATCTCGCCATGTTCGGGATGGGGCTGGCAATAGTTGCCACCCTGTTCAATCCAGCGGTGCAAAATTATTCTCTGATCTTTGCCGGCCTGGCTATCGGTGCGGTGATAGGTATCGTTGTTGCCCTTAAGATCGACATGAAAGCCATGCCGCAACTGGTAGCCGCCTTCCATAGCCTGGTGGGCCTTACAGCCGTGCTGGTGGCAATAGGTACATTTACAGAACATGCAGCCAGTGATCTGGTTGACGGTGTCATGCTGGTGGAGCTTGGTGTCGGCTCGTTCATCGGTGCAATCACGTTTACCGGTTCATTGATTGCTTTTGGTAAGTTACAGGGCATACTCAGTGGCAACCCGATCGTTTTCAAAGGCCAGCATCTGCTTAATCTTGCGCTGGGCCTGGTGGTGCTGGCGCTGGTGATACAGTTTTCACAAAACAGCAGTTTAACTACCCTGATATTGATTACCGTAATTGCCCTGGCACTGGGTTTTCTGTTGATCATACCGATTGGTGGTGCGGATATGCCGGTAGTTGTTTCTATGCTGAACTCCTATTCAGGCTGGGCAGCAGCAGCGACCGGCTTTACGCTGCAGAATAACGCCCTGATCGTAACCGGCGCACTGGTGGGCTTTTCCGGGGCCATACTTTCCTTCATCATGTGCCGTGCGATGAACCGCTCTTTCATCAGTGTCATACTCGGTGGCTTTGGTGGCTCGGATGACGAAGAGTCCACGGCCATGCAGGCGGCCAACCAGGGTGTGAAAAGTGCCGCCGTGGAAGACCTTGCATTTATGATCGAAAATGCCAACCGGTTAATCGTCGTGCCGGGTTACGGCATGGCCGTGGCCCAGGCACAGCATGCCCTGAAAGAACTGACTGATATCCTTGATGAAAAAGGAATAGAGGTTAAATTTGCTATTCATCCCGTTGCCGGAAGGATGCCCGGGCATATGAATGTGCTGCTGGCAGAATCAGACATCCCCTATGATCACGTGGTAGAGATGGATGAAATCAACCCGGAATTCAGCACTACCGATGTTGCACTGGTAGTCGGTGCCAACGACGTTACCAACCCGGCCGCCAAGACCGACAAGTCCAGCCCGATCTACGGTATGCCAATACTCGATGTAGAAAAGGCCAAATACGTTTTCGTAATCAAGCGTAGCATGCGCCCCGGATATTCAGGAATTGAGAATCTACTGTATTTCAGAGACAACTGCTCGATGGTATTCGGGGATGCTAAAGAAGTCTGCGAGGCACTCGCGGCAGAACTAAAAAATAGTTAACAGATAGTGTTACGTGTTGCGTATTAGGTATTACGTATTAGGTGTTACGTAATACCTAAAACGTAATACATAAAACGTTTATTCATGTCGATCGAATGTTCTAAATCCACTGGTGTTACATAGCTCGTCACGCTTTGCTTCTTCCAGGTCTGAGGTGACCATCTCGGAGACCATTTCCTCGAAGGATATGCGTGGTTCCCAGCCAAGTTGTTCGCGTGATTTAGTCGGGTCGCCTAATAGCGTTTCAACCTCACAGGGACGGTAGTAGCGGGGATCTACTCTAACGATGGCAGAGCCGACTGCCGGGCATTTTCCAGGCAGTTCATCCTTGCTGGCGTCCAGCTTTTCAATAATACCGACTTCTTCAATGCCATCACCCTGCCAGCGCAGGGTGATGCCCAGTTCTTTTGCCGACAGGTCGACAAACTCTCTAACCGAATGCTGTATGCCGGAGGCAATGGCAAAATCGTCCGGCTTGTCCTGCTGAAGAATCAGCCACTGGGCCTCGACATAGTCTTTTGCATGGCCCCAGTCACGTTTAGCGTCCATGTTGCCGAGATATAAACAGTCCTGCATGCCCAGGATAATCCTTGCCAGGGCGCGAGTGATCTTGCGGGTAACGAAGGTTTCACCGCGTACCGGAGATTCATGATTGAACAGAATGCCGTTACAGGCAAACATGCCGTAGGCCTCACGATAATTGACGGTGATCCAGTAGGCATAAAGCTTGGCTACCGCATAGGGTGAGCGGGGATAAAAGGGTGTTGTCTCCTTCTGCGGTATTTCAGCCACCTTGCCAAACAGCTCAGAGGTAGAGGCCTGATAGAAACGGCAGCTTTCCTGTAGACCCAGCATGCGAATGGCTTCCAGGACACGCAAAGGACCCAGTGCATCTGAGTTGGCTGTGTATTCCGGCTCCTCAAAGGAAACGGCCACATGGCTTTGTGCGGCCAGATTATAGACTTCATCTGGTTGTGTCTGCTGAATAATTCTGACCAGACTGCTCGAATCAGTCATGTCACCATAATGCAGGATAAATTTTTGCTCCGACTCATGCGGGTCCTGATACAGGTGATCAATGCGGTCAGTATTGAACAAAGAGGTACGGCGTTTGATGCCATGAACAATATAGCCTTTGTTCAGCAGGAACTCAGCCAGATAGGCCCCGTCCTGGCCGGTAATCCCTGTTATCAGTGCAGTTTTACTCATATCAATACCTTTAATGGTTAGTATGGCCAGTCGATAATCGTTCGATTCTAACAAATACCCCGATTTGATGCCGCATGATACAGATCAATTTATTTTCCGTTGCGATGCGTATACTGGCATGCAGAAATATGAAACAGGAAGAAATGGAATGATTCTATGTTAATAAATCTTGAGGACCCGGCTACCAAACCGGATCCGACAATGCCGCTGCTGCAACTGGGGTTTCGACCCTTTTTTCTTTTGGCAGGAGTTTCTGCCGCTTTACTGATCCTGGTCTGGGGCATATTGTTTTCTGCTGGTGGTCCTGATGCGGCATACGGCGCCGTTTACTGGCATGGTCATGAAATGGTCTTTGGCTATACTAGCGCCGTGATCGCCGGGTTTTTATTAACCGCCGTAAAAAACTGGACTGGCAGACAGACGATAAACGGCGTTTCCCTGTTGCTACTTTCTCTGTTGTGGGTAGCCGCACGCATGCTGCCATTTTTCCCTGAAACCATTCCTTACTGGCTGCTCGCAATTATCGACCTGTCATTTTTACCTGCTGTGGCGGCAGTCATCTTGCCTTTGCTTGTGAAAACGAAGAATCACCGTAACCTGATCTTTGCCGGTATAGTCGTACTGCTTAGCGCTGCAAATATTATTTTTCATCTTGGGGTGGCAGGCGTGCTGGTCTCTGGTCAGACTTATGGCCTGTATGCTGGTGTTTACATTATATTGCTATTAATCAGTATTATGGGTGGGCGCGTTATTCCATTTTTTATAGAGCGCGGCACAGGCACAGACTTTACGCGCAAGAGTTATCCCGCTATCGAAACGAGTGCCAGTCTGATGTTGCTGTTACTCGGTATCTTGCATACAGCGGGCATGACAGGGATGTTCACCGTTATTGTTGCATTCCTGGCAGCGATACTGCATTTATTCCGTTTATCTGGCTGGTATGCTAAAGGCGTCTGGCAAGTTCCGTTGCTGTGGGTGCTGGTACTCTCCTATGGCTGGATTATTGTTGGTCTTTTCCTGATGGCACTGGCGATAGCAGGCGTATTTGACCTATCACTGGCATTGCATGCGCTGACTATTGGCGGTATCGGACTGTTGACGATGGGCATGATGGTCAGGGTATCCATGGGACACAGTGGCAGAAAGCTGGCAGCTCCCGGGTTGCTGCCTGCTGCTTTTGCAGCACTTAATCTGGCGGTGGTGGTCAGGGTGCTCCTGCCATTAGTTCTGCCGGCTGAGTACTACCCACAGCTGGTGCTGATCTCAGCATTGATTTGGGTGCTGGCCTTTGCTGTTTTTGTTTATCGTCTGGCGCCGGTTTATTTTTCTGCGCGGGCGGATGGGCGGCCGGGGTAAGGGGTTATTCCTTATATGCAGGCGCGCCCCCCGGCACGATAATAGCCCCTTAATCCAAAGATAATACAGGAATTTACTGGAAATTTACGCCAAATACGGTTAGCTTATCCGTCCGAAACACTACTCCCGCATTTTAATGTCCAGATCCCGGCCCGCAGTGGCTATCAAAACCGGTCAGAAACTCTTTATTAAGACCTTCGGTTGTCAGATGAATGAATACGATTCCCATCGTATGGCAGATATCCTGGCGAAATCGCATGGGCTTTCTGTGACTACAGATCCTGAACAGGCCGACGTGTTGTTACTCAATACATGCTCCGTGAGAGAGAAGGCACAGGAAAAGGTGTTTTCTCAACTCGGCCGATGGCGTGAATGGAAGCTGGAAAATCCTGAACTGGTGATAGGCGTGGGCGGCTGTGTGGCCAGCCAGGAAGGAAAGGATATCCTTGACCGGGCACCTTACGTGGATATCGTATTTGGCCCGCAGACCTTGCACAGACTGCCACAGCTGATTAACGAGTGTCGGCAGGAACATCACAGCACGATTGATATCAGTTTTCCTGAAATAGAAAAATTTGATGCTCTGCCTGAACCCAGGGCAGAAGGGCCAACGGCATTTGTCTCCATCATGGAGGGCTGTAGTAAGTACTGCAGTTTCTGCGTCGTCCCCTATACCAGAGGTGAAGAATTCTCGCGTTCTTTTGATGATGTGCTGGCCGAAATCGTTCTCCTTGCCGAGCAGGGCGTGCGTGAAGTAAATCTGCTGGGGCAGAACGTCAATGCTTATCGGGGTGATATGCATGATGGTTCAGTTGCCGATCTTGCACTACTGATGCAGTATGTCGCTGAGATTGAGGGTATTGAGCGTATACGATTCACTACTTCGCACCCGCTGGAGTTTAGTGACTCATTGATCGAGGTCTATGCCAGTATTCCCAAACTGGTTGATCATCTGCATTTACCCGTACAGTCAGGCTCAGACCGCATACTCTCGCTGATGAAAAGAGGCTATACCGCACAGGATTACCTGCAGATTATTGAAAAACTGAAGCTGGTGCGCCCGGATATCAGCCTGTCTTCTGATTTCATCATTGGTTTCCCAGGAGAGACTGAGGCAGATTTCCAGGCCACGATGGATCTCATCGAAACCGTTGGCTTCGATCATTCCTTCAGCTTTATCTACAGCGCCCGGCCGGGTACTTTGGCAGCAGAGCTTGAGGATACGGTACCGATGGCCGAGAAAAAACAACGCCTTGCCGTGTTACAGAAAAAAATACTGGAAAATGCAGCTGGGTTTAGCCTGGATATGGTGGATACGGTTCAAACTGTTCTGGTATCGGGAGTCTCAAGAAAAAGCGATAGTGAAATATCCGGTCGAACAGAGAATAATAGAGTGGTCAATTTTGCCGGTTCAACTCGCTACATTGGCCAGATGCTGGATGTCAGGATTACCGATGCATTACCGAATTCATTGCGTGGCGTGGCTGACGGCATAGAGAAGTCTCACAGCATACCGGTTCAGTGGTAACAGGATGACTCTTTCAGCATGAGTGTGTCTGAGCCGGTTTATCATTTTTCTCTGCAGTCAGACGACAACAAGATACTGGCGACACTGTGCGGTCAGTTTGATGCAAACATCAAACAAATTGAGAAATATTTTGATACAAAAATTATGCATAGAGCCGGTGATTTCACCGTCTTTGGTGGCAAGAAGCTGACGAGTAAAGTTGAGGCCGTGGTACAGGATCTTTATGCACATGTGAAGGACGGTGAAGAGCTGGATACCGCAGCAGTACACATCGCATTGCAGCATTTGTCGCAAAAAAAAGGTGAAGCTGATGAAATTATAAGCATCAGAACGCCGCGCGCGAAAGTCCGGCTGCGCAACCCGCGCCAACAGGCCTATGCCAGAAATGTTATCACGCATGATATCAATTTTGCCATCGGTCCGGCCGGCACAGGAAAGACCTACATTGCTGTGGCCTGCGCCGTTGAGGCGCTGGAAAAAGAAGAGATCAGCCGCATCGTACTGGTGCGGCCTGCTGTTGAGGCAGGTGAACGCCTGGGTTTTCTACCGGGAGACCTCGAACAGAAAGTCGACCCCTATTTACGCCCTCTTTATGATGCGCTGTATGAAATGCTCGGTTTTGAGCGAGTCGACCGCCTGCTTGAACGCCACATAATTGAAATTGCACCGCTGGCCTATATGCGCGGCCGAACATTAAACGATGCAATGGCGATACTTGATGAGGCACAGAACACCACAGAAGAGCAAATGCGTATGTTTCTGACACGCATAGGCCGTGGCTCGCGCGCCATTATTACGGGTGATGTGACACAGACCGACCTGCCTCGCTCACAGCGTTCCGGCCTGGCACATGCGGTCAACGTACTTGGCGGGATTAGCGAAATAAAGTTTAATTATTTCAACTCTACAGACGTGGTCAGGCACCCACTGGTACAGAAGATTGTTGAGGCCTATCAGGCAGTGGATGATAAAAAAGAATCCGGGGACGGGTAAGTGTAATGCCGCTGGAAATTGACCTGCAGCTAGTGATGAGTGATAAAGCCATACCTGACGTGGAAAAAATCCAGCACTGGGCGGATGCTGCTGCTGATGCCTGTCGTTGTGACAATAATATGGTGTTGACAATTCGAGTCACTGATGCGCTGGAGAGCGCCGAATTGAATGACCGTTACCGAAATCAACCGGGGCCAACGAATGTCCTGTCTTTCCCATTTGAAGATCCTCCGGGCCAGAAAACAAATGTCCTGGGTGACCTGGTAGTTTGTGCCCCGGTAGTACAGAAGGAAGCAGATGAACAGCACAAATCATCTGATGCACACTGGGCACATATACTGGTTCACGGTGTGTTACACCTCTGCGGATATGACCATATTGATCAGTCGGGAGCTGACGAAATGGAATCACTGGAGACCGGCATAATTACCGGGCTGGGTTTTCCACCACCCTATGAAGAACAGAAACTGTAGTTATTATGAAGAAAAAACTTAAAAAACCACGACCTCGATTGCGTTCCTGGTTGTCTCGATTAGGGCTGTCCCTGCTCGGAATATCCATGGAACGCGAAGACATGATCAAGATTCTGCGCACTGCCGCAGAAAAGCAACTCATCAGTTTTGACGCACTGGATATGATTGAAGGTGTTTTTCAGGTATCCGACATGCAGGTACGGGACATTATGGTGCCGCGTTCGCAAATGGTGGTGCTGGATCGCGATGTATCACCGGAAGATTGTCTGCCGGTGATGAATGAGCATGGTTACTCACGTTATCCAGTGATAAAGGAGGACCGCGACAATGTCATAGGCGTGCTGCTTGCCAAAGACCTTTTACGTTATTTCGACAGTGATCAAAAGCAGCGGTTTGTCTTTAAGGACATCCTGCGCGAAGCAGTATTTGTACCCGAGAGCAAGCGACTCAATGTGCTGCTGGCAGATTTCCGGGCCAACCGTAACCACATGGCCATTGTTATGAATGAATACGGCGGTGTAGCAGGTCTGGTTACCATTGAGGACGTGCTGGAGCAGATTGTCGGCGATATTCAGGATGAATTTGACTACGACGAAGATGACAGCATGATTCGCCAAACGGATGATGGTTTCATTGTTAAGGCCCTGACAACTCTCGACGATTTTAATGAATACTTTGGCAGCGGTTTTGGTGCCGGTGACATTGAGACTATCGGTGGCCTGGTTACGAACAGCTTTTCGTATCTACCGGAACGCGGAGAGTCTATCGAGATCAACGGCTTTCGTTTTACCGTGCTGCATTGCGATAGCAGACGGATAAACCTGCTACAAATGACAGAATTAGAGGATCTGGAGTCCTCACAGGAAACAACAGTATGATCGGGTCACGGTGGCAGGATGCCATTGTTTTTGCTGCCGGTGCCGGCCTGGTATTGTCCTTTGCACCTTTGGGGCTGTTTCCACTGGCTATTATTTCCCCCGCCATACTGTTTTATTTCTGGACCACCGCCAGCGCTTTGAGAGCGGCCTGGCTTGGGTTCCTGTTTGGTCTGGGTTTGTTCGGAGCGGGTGCTTCATGGGTCTATGTTTCGATCCATGAATTCGGTTTTATGCCGGCACCGCTGGCCGCAGTTCTGGTGTTTCTGTTTGTCAGCTACCTTGCAATGTTTCCTGCTGTTGCAGGCTGGCTACAGGCTCGTGCGTTGAAACCAGGCGTTTATCGTCTGCTATTTGCCGCCCCGGTATTCTGGGTGTTGATGGAGTGGCTACGCGGCTGGTTGATGACAGGTTTCCCCTGGTTGCACCTGGGTTATTCGCAGAGCAACAGCCCGTTAATGAATATGGCGCCTCTTTTAGGGGTTTATGGTATGAGCCTGCTGGTTGCGATACTGGCAGCACTTATCGCTGTGATGATCAGCATCAGAAGATGGCTGCAGTTGCTAATAACAGGATGCCTGTTTGCAGGCGTCATTTTCTTTAGCTGGCTAGCTGGTGGGCTGCAGTTTGTTGCTCCGGCGGGTGAGAAGGTGGACATAGCGCTGCTACAGGGCAATATTCCTCTTAGTGAGAAATGGAAGCCGGGTGCCAGCCATCAAATAATTGCACACTACGTAGCGCTTAGCCGAAAAGTGGTCGACGACAGCGCAATTGTTGTCTGGCCTGAAGGCGCCGTACCCGATAGCTGGCAGCATGTTGCTGCATGGCCAGGCCTGTCCCTGCCTCGTAGACAGGATGGTAGTGTGCCCGATTACCTTATCGGTTCTATTGATACGGCTGCAGACGGAAACTACTACAATGCTGCAATCAGCGTCGTAGATTCAAATAAAAAACCAGCGGCAAATGAAATCTATAGAAAACAGCATCTGGTGCCTTTTGGTGAATTTCTTCCTTTAAAACCTCTGCTGGGCTGGTTGATAGACTATCTGAAAATTCCGATGTCAGACTTTTCCAGCTGGCGGGGGGCGCAACCCGATTTAATGCTTGGCGGCTGGCCCGTGGCAGTCAGCATTTGTTATGAAGACGCCTTTGGTGAGGAGCTGGCAACACCCGCCGGTGATGCAGCGTTTCTGATCAATATCTCAGAGGATGCCTGGTTCGGTGATTCTCTGGCCCCGCACCAGCGTCTGCAGATGGCTCAAATCAGGGCACGGGAAACTGGCCGGTACTTCGTGCGGGCGGCCAACACCGGAATTACTGCAGTGATTAATGAAAAAGGTGAAATCACCTCAAGCCTGGAGCAGTTTAAGTCCGGTGTCCTGGTCTCCCAGGTAGTTCCGATGAAAGGCCTGACACCCTATGTCCGCTATGGCAACAGTCTGTTTCTCGGCTTGCTACTGCTGTGGTTCATAGCAGTTATATTTGTACGGATAAAAAAATAGTTTTACGTATTAGGTCACTGCTGTCCCATAACATCCATTGTCATTTTGATTCTGAACGAGCCTCAGGCAAACAGCCTGAACACTCTCCTCTCGCAAAGACGCAGGAAAGCAAAAGACAGAATATATTGATCTACAAAGTAAAAATCTTTTGACCTCCCCGCGTCCCTGCGCCCCCGCGAGAGAATAGCCTTTGATCTTAGTTTTTGACCTTTAATTCAAAATCTAAACACTATCTCTCGCAGAGCCGCAAAGACGCAGGGAAAGAAAAAGACAGAATATATTGATCTACAAAGTAAAAATCTTTTGACCTCCCCGTGTTCCCTGCGAACCCCGCGAGAGAACTCATTTTTTCTTCAGGTTTTGGAAGGCTGCTTTTCAGGTCTCTGAAGCCTTAAGCTTCCGTAAAAGCAGCACTATCAACACTTACTCATCGATTGATATTTCTTTGTGGGACAGCAGTTTTATTAGGTAAAAGAAAAGATATGTTGTCGTAATGCGTTGTAATTAATACGAATTTTCTTACGTCAAAAACATTGTGGCCAGGCCAAGAAAACTGACAAAGCCAACCACATCAGCGACGGTCGTCAGTGCAACCCCGCCTGCCAGGGCAGGGTCTATGCCCATGCGGCGCAACATGCCGGGCAGCAGGGCGCCGAACAGGGCGGAGCTGGCCATAGTGATGATCATGGCGGCACCAATAATCAATGCCAGTGAAAGATTTTTAAACCACAGCAAGGTGATTAATGTTACGACCAATGCCCAGATCAGACCGTTTACACTGCCAACCAGCAGTTCTTTGATAAAAACCCTGCGTGCATTTTTTTCAGTGATGGTGCCATTTGACAGGCCTCGAATTACTACTGTCAGGCTTTGTATCCCTGCATTGCCACCCATACTTGCGACCACCGGCATCAGTACGGCGAGGGCCACCAGGCCACTGATCGTTTCCTGAAAGCGACCAATAACGGCTGCGGCAATAAATGCGGTGATGAGATTTACGCCCAGCCACAGCGCGCGACTGCGCGAGGTGTGAATGACTGGTGCGAAAATGTCCTCTTCCTCATCCAGCCCGGCAGGAGCCATGATGCGTCTATCGGCTTCGTCCTGGATTACATCAACGATGTCGTCAACAGTAATACGACCCAACAGGTGATGCTTATCGTCAACTACGGGAGCCGACATCAGGTTGTAGCGGGCGAATGCCTGGGCGACTTCCGTTTGTGACTGATCGACAGAAAAAGTTCGAATACGGGTGTTGGTGATCTCATCAATACGTTGCGTATCATCGGCGGTAACCAGGTCGGACAACAACAGTGCGCCTATCAGTTTATTATTACGATCGACTACAAATAATTTATCCGTGTATTCTGGCAATTTGTTCAGCATACGCAGATAACGACGGGTTACAGCGACAGTGACACGAGGCCGGATTGCCACAGCATCAATGTCCATCAGCCCACCGGCGGTGTCCTCAGCATATGACAGTACGGCGTTCAGTTGGTCGCGCTTTTCCCTGTCAGCGACATACAGTACTTCCGCGATGACAACATCGGGAAGTTCCGGGATCAGGTCAGCAATTTCATCGGTGTCGAGGCTTTGTACCGCGGCGGCCAGTGAGTGGGTATCCATGTCGGCCATCAGGCCTTCACGCACGCCCTCGCTGAGTTCGATCAGGCTTTCACCACGGCGTGTATTGTCGAAATGCGGCCAGACCAGGTCGCGCTTTTCAGGCGGGATGGATTCCAGCAGTTGGGCTATATCGGCCGGGTGCAGTTTTTGCAGGTCACCCTCAATTTGTTCGATACCAGACTCGTTAAGCACTGCGTTGATGTGCTCTATCAGGTCATCGAGATTATTGAGACTTGTTGCAGTCATAGTGGCTCCACTCAAGGTTGGGCGGAGTTTATCAGATAGCGACGTTGGGGGTCGAAGTTTAAAGTTGTAGATCGTATGCCGTATGTCTTATGTCTTATGTCGTAGGTCAAAAAACACTAACGCCGCGAATGTATCTCATAATACCCTGCAATCAGGGTGTATTTTTTAATCTTTCATCTTCGACTACGGCTGTCCCATAATATCCATTGTCATTTTGATTCTAAACTCGCATCAGGCAAACAGCAGAATTACTCTCCTCTCGCAGGGCCCGCAGAGAAATCATAGAAAGCAAAAGACAGATTATTTTGAAGCTACAAAGAAAAAGGTTTTTGACCTCCCCGTGATCCCAGTGAGAGACAAAGCCTTTAGCTTTTGGTCTTTAATTCTAAATCAAAACAAATCCTCTCACGGAGCCCACGGAGAACACAGGGGAACCAAAGAAAAAATTTTGATTTACAGGAAAAAAGCCTTTGACCTCCCTGCGTTCCCCGCGAGAGAACTCTTTTTTTGGTCTTCAGGTTTTGGAATGCTGTTGTTCATGTTTTCTAAAGTAAAAGCAGCGCAACCAGCACTTACTCATAGATTGATATTTCTTTGTGGGACAGCAATGACCTACGACCTACGACACCCGACCTGAAGTTAAACCTCTTTCCCGGCGAGTAATTTGCGTGACATTTTTTTTGCCTCGTTGACATCAAGCTGACGGATAATAGCTTTGACTTCAAGCAGGTTGGCGGGGTCCATGCTCAGTTGCCGTAGTCCAAGGCCAAGCAGGACTTCAATCATTTTCGGGTCACCGGCCATTTCGCCACAGAGGGTCACCGGGATATTAGCCTTATTTGCTGCACGTACCGTCATACCAATTAACCTCAATACGGAAGGGTGTAGCGGGTTATATAAATAACTGACCTCATCGTCTACACGGTCTATAGCGAGGGCGTACTGGATAAGGTCATTGGTGCCGATGGAAAAGAAATCCAGATGCTGGGCAAACAGGTCTGCCGCAATGGCTGCAGCCGGTACCTCTATCATTCCACCAATCTGCATTTTGGGATTAAACGGGATGTTTTCTTCACGCAGGGCCTTGCGCGTTTCCTTGATCAGTGCCAGCACCTGAAACAACTCATGTAAACTGGACATCATCGGGATCATCATTCTGACCCGGCCATGAGCCGAGGCACGCAGGATTGCACGCAGCTGAGGAATGAACAGTGACGGGCTGCCAAGGCTCATTCTTATTCCTCGCAGTCCCAGTGAAGGGTTAAGAACCGTCTCACTCTTAATATCCAGCTGCTTGTCTGCTCCCATGTCCATAGTGCGGATGGTGATGGGTTGTTTATTGAAACGGCGTACGACACGCATATATGCATTGAAATGATCACTCTCAGTCGGTATTTCCTCCTGGTTCAGATAAAGAAACTCGGTTCGAAATAGACCAATCCCGGCCGCTTTGACATTCAGCGCATGGCGAGTGTCCTGTGGCAGGTCGATGTTGGCTAGAAGACTAATGCGTTCACCGTCCTGTGTAACTGACGGACTTTTTATCAATGTATCAAGCTTACGTGTATGCTGAAGTGTTAGTTTTTTCAGCTTACGGTAGGCCGTTAGCGTGCTTTTATCCGGTGAAATAATGACGTCACCATGGCGCCCGTCAACAATCACCTTATCGCCGTGGCGGATATAACGGGTAGCCGCGTGCAGGCCGACGACTGCCGGAATGCCCAGACTTCGAGCCAGGATAGAAGAGTGTGAGATGGGACTGCCAAGACTGGTCAGGATGCCGCGAATATTACTTGATTTCATGGCAAGGGTATCAGCCGGCGCGAGATCACGCGAAACTATAATTGGATCAGAGAACTCATCACTGATATCGGTACTGCTAATTGCATCTATGCCCATCAGGTTTTTCTGTATACGGTCTACTACCTGCCGAATATCGTCACCTTTGGTACGGAGATACTCATCCTCCATGGCTTCAAATACGTCTATCAATGACTGACTTTGCCGGGCAATCGCCTGTTCTGCATTGATCTGCAGGCTGGTGACGAGTTCTTCCGACTGTTGCGCCAGCATTGGGTCGTCCAGCATCATAAGATGGGCCTCGATAAAGCCAGTGGCTTCCGGCGGCGAGTCAGCCGTAAACTGCTTGCGAATCTGGATCATCTGTATACGAGTAGCAGCGATGGCCGCACGCAGCCGGTGTACTTCATCACCGATGTGCTTCTTTGCTATCAGGTACTCCGGGATATCGGATGATTCCTGAGACACCACATAGGCCGTGCCGATAGCGATTAGCCTGCCGATGCCTGAACCGTGCATGGACAACATTACTCGTCTTCTCCAAAACGATTATTGATGAGTTCAGTCAGTGCCGCTGTCGCCGCAATTTCATCTGTACCATTAACTTCTAACAGCAGATCGGTGCCCTGTGAAGCGGCCAGCATCATAATACCCATGATGCTTTTGCCATTGACGCTCTGCTCGCCGTAGACAAGAAATATATCGCTGTCATAGGATGATGCCAGTTTGACAAAACAGGCTGCCGCCCGTGCATGCAGGCCAAGCCGGTTGATGATACGGATCGATTTGCTGATCACAGAAATCTGCCTCCTTCAGCGGGAGCATCACTGGTTGTGGATATACCCATAACACCCCCTTCTTCGGCAAAATGTGACAGTGTTACAAGGTTTTTCTCATCACGGTGATACAGCAGGCGTAAAAGCATCGGCAGGTTAAGCCCGCTGACTAATGAAACTCGAGATGGCTCAACGAATTGTCTGGCAACGTTGAAATGCGTACAACCACGCAGGTCTGTCACAATCAGGCATTGTTCTGCTGATTTTAGTTGCTCGATAGCATTTTCTATCTGCCCGGGCAGATTGTCGGGAGTATCAGGATCATCATATACATTAATCACCTTAATCTGCTCAACGGGTTGATTCATGATATGTGCTGCGGCCTCAAGCAATTCATAGCCAATACGTCCATAGGTAAGCAGGATGATGCCGGTCATATCAGGTCCCTGTGGCGCAGGTGTACCCTTGAGCTATCATTTTTTAATTTTGCTGCCAGCTGTTCTGCGACATAAACAGAACGATGGCGACCACCGGTACAGCCGATAGCGATAGTGATGTAGCTCCGGTTCTCTGCCTCAAAGGACGGCAGCCATTCGGTCAGGAAATTATATAACTGGTCAATCATAGCAATAGTCGAGGGCCTGGATTTTAGGAAGTCGATGACCTCCTGATCAACACCTGTTTTTTCACGTAAGGACTTTTCCCAGTAAGGGTTGGGCAGGCAACGCACATCAAAGACAAAATCTGCATCACTGGGATTTCCGTGCTTATGGCCAAATGAAACAACCTGCAGCATCATTGTGGCTCCATCTCGTGCACCAACCAGATTACGAACCTTGCTGCGCAGTTCGTGCGGGGTAATGTGGCTGCTGTCGATTTCTATGTTGGCGCTTTGTGCCAGCGAGGTCAGCAGTTGATGCTCCAGTCGTATGCCATCTACCAGTGATGTTGATATGTCGGTTAATGGATGCCGCCTGCGTGTTTCGCTGAATCGTTTGATTAAAGTATCTTCATCGGCATACAGGTAAAGTATACGAAATTCTATGCCAAGTTGTTTAAGGTTTGCCAGGCTGTCTCCCAGAGTTTCCAGAAAATGGCGATTGCGTATATCTATTCCGACGGCAGCACGGTTATCCGGGTTCTGCATCAGGCTGGAAGCAAAATGCGGCAGCAGGTTGGCCGGCAGATTGTCAATGCAGTAATAGCCAATATCTTCCAGTGCCTGCAGGGCGACAGTTTTACCAGAGCCTGACAGGCCGCTGACTATGGTGAGATCCATTATTGCGTAAGAGTCTAGTTGGTTGAGTTTATGACATCTTGCTGGATTGCAATAAAATCCTCAACCGCATTATAGCCACGGTTTACCAGGATCTGATTGCGAACCGCTGCTTCAATCATGACAGACAAATTACGACCGGACGTGACTGGAACAGTTATTTCAGGGATCTGTATACCAAGGATGCTTCGATAGCTTTTTTCCTGGTGCAGGCGATCCATGGTACTTAGTCGCTGAGGATCCATGCGCTGCAGGTTTACAATAAGTTCAATTCGTTTTGTCGATCGCGTGGCTGCTTCACCGAACATCTCGCGTATATTAAGTATCCCCAGTCCACGCACTTCAAGAAAATGGTTGAACTTCGGATTGCAGTAACCTTCCAGGTGTTCAGGTGAACTGCGGCGGATAGTAATGGCATCATCTGCTACCAGGTGATGTCCTTTGCTAATAAGCTCAAGTGCCAGTTCGCTTTTTCCTACGCCGCTCTCACCGGTAATTAATACCCCATGCCCCATTACTGAGAGCAATACACCATGCATAGAGGATTTAGGTGAAAGGGCACGTGCGAGGTAGAAATGTAAGTGATAGATCAGCTCCGGCGCAGGTAGCTGGCTGACAAATAACGGCATATTGGCCTCATCTGCGATTTGCAGAAGGTTTTGAGGCACATCCATATCGTCACTGATAATGATCAGCGCGGTGCGGGAATGATAAAAAATACGGGATATCGTACTGGAGCGGTGTTGTTTGTCCAGTTGGTTCAGATAGTCAAGCTCTGCTGTACCGATGATCTGTACGCGGTTGGCATGGACGGTGTTCAGATAACCGACCAGCGCCATACCTGACCAGCGGGCATCGGGTGCTTCGAGGTTGCGTTCATTCCCGTCTTTTCCTGCGGCCCAGTGTAACTTCAGTCGTTGTTTGAGGGACTCATAGACATTGCCGGCCGTTAATGCTGTCCGTGGAGCCATATCAATGGTGGCCCTCATTATCCACGGAGAGAGCAAAAGTTTCTCGAATCAGGGAAGGGTCTGTACTATCCAGTAATATCTGCCGTTTTTCATCATTTCGAAATATGCCGGCGAGACTTGCTAGCAGATTAAGATGTTCCTCTGTTGCATCTTCAGGCACCAGAATGGCGAAGACAAGATTTACCGGCAGGTGATCCACGGCATCAAAATCCAGGTCATCCTTTAGATGAAGGAATACCCCGACAACATCTTCCAGCCCGGCAATGCGTCCATGCGGCAGTGCTACACCGTGACCGATCCCGGTGCTGCCAAGATTTTCACGATCAATCAGTGTACTGAAAATTTGCCTGGCATCGGTCTCGGGCAGACGTTCTGCGAAGATATTTGCGACCTGCTCCAGCAGTCTTTTTTTACTGGTTGTTTGATGGCCGACCACTATCCCGCCACGATCGAGGATTTCTCCGATATTCTGAGCACCATGATGCTTGTTTCCTTGCATGGCGGGATGGTGAAGACTGGCGTGACTGGCTGGCATTGTTTATACGATCGTATTCCTACGATGATCCTTGATTTTTTCCTTGTGCTTGATGACCTGGCGGTCAAGTTTACTGGAGAGCGCATCGATTGCTGCATACATGTCACCATCTTCAGAATTAGCATGAATTGTCGCACCGCTGGCATTGATCGTAGCTTCGGCAATTTGACGGGTTTTTTCTACCGACAATACGACATGAGTTGTCGTGACGTGATCAAAATGACGATGGACGCGCTCCAGCTTTTCGGTGACATAGTCATGGAGGGCATCGGTAACTTCTATGTGCTGACCAGTGATATTTAATTGCATAGTGAAAGACTCCATCAGAGTGTTAGCGATTTACGCAGGTTGGAAGGGGGAATACTCATTAATTCCCTGTATTTGGCGACTGTACGCCGGGCAACACATACACCTTGCTGTGATAATAGTTCAGCAATGCGGTTGTCGCTCATTGGTTTGCCGACCGGCTCGTTATTCACCAGCTTTTTAATCTGGGATCGAATGGCTGTGGCCGAACAGGTTCCACCGTCTATTGTATTGACATGGCTGGAAAAGAAGTATTTCAGTTCGAAAACACCCATATGGGTCTGCATATACTTGTTTGTTGTGACACGCGAAATAGTAGACTCGTGTAACTCCAGGGCATCCGCAATATCATGTAATACCATAGGCTTCATCGACTCATCGCCATGCTCGAAAAAGTCCTGCTGGCGCTTGATGATCTCATTGGCTACGTTCAGCAGTGTGTCATGCCTGTTTTGCAGGCTTTTTATATACCAGCGAGCATCCTGAAGGTTTTCCTTAAGGAATCGATTGTCAGTACTGTTATCGCCTCGTCTTATCAAGCTCTGGTAATAACGGTTCACCTCAAGTTTTGGCAAAGCTTCTTCATTTAAGCGTGCGCGCCATGTCCCTTTAACTTTTTTGACCGTGATGTCAGGAATAATATAGCGTGTCTCTGACGGATTGATGATACTGCCGGGGCGTGGGTTCAGACTTTGTATTAGTGCGATAGCGTCACTCAACGCTGCTGGTTTAGTCTTTAAAACACGTTGAAGCTTTGACAGGTCCCGATGGGCTACCAGGTCGAGATGTTTTTCAACAATAGCCATGGCTGTCGAAAGGTGTGCTGTGTCGTCAGGTAGATGTCTTAGCTGTATCTGTAATGAGTCCGCTACATCAACAGCGGCAACACCGACAGGATCAAAACTCTGGATTTGATGTAGCATTGCCATTACTTCATCCTGCTCAATGATGGGTTCTGCATTCAGTGACCGGGTAATATCCTCGATCGAGAGAGTCAGATAACCATCATTGTTCACTGCTTCGATAATCGTACTGGCAATCAGCTGGTCGCGGTCTGACAGGGAAAGCATGTGCATTTGCCATTCGAGGTGATCATGCAGAGTGGTCGGTGATGAATTCAGGTTATCCAGTTCCATGCCACTCCAGTCATTTTCCCGGTTGTTACTGCCAGTGCTGCGAGGAATATAACTTTCATCATCCCAGGTGTAGTCATCTTTCAGTTCGTCACCTGCGGTTGCTTGCTCAAAAACATCATCAGTCTCTTTGTTGGCGGTCGGTTCGTCCTTGCTGGAAGTCAGTTTTTCGTTACCATTATAGGCCTGTTCATCATCTGAGGTTGCTGGTTCAGGCGCAGTTTCGTCATTTTCCGCAGTATCAAGCATTGGGTTGTTGTCGAGGGCTGACTGAATTTCTGTTCTAAGGTCAATAACAGATAGCTGCAGCAGACGAATGGCCTGTTGCAACTGTGGTGTCATAGCCAGCTTCTGGCCAAGTTTTATTTCCAGAGTCTGCTTCATGCTGGATTGCCGCCATTGTTCAATTTACTACGGCTTATGATTGTCATATTGATAATGTGAACCCCTGTGATTATATTCTCTCTCTACCAGAGGCTTGTCAATCAGAATGATTCATATGCCTGTATGTATTTATTTGATGCCTGTTTTTAGAGAACTCAAGTTTAGCCCCAGGTCACCGGTTATAATTTAAGTGTAGACGGAAAATTGATTACAGTCGGAAATTATGTCCGAGGTAGACTTCGCGGACTTCTTTGTGTGATAAAACCTCTTCCGCACTACCAGCAGTCAGAACCTGTCCATCGCTGAGAATATAGGCCCTGTCACAGATACCGAGCGTCTCACGTACGTTGTGGTCAGTTATCAACAGACCTATGCCCATATTCTTCAGCTGTGAGATAATTTGTTGAATATCACCTACAGAGATGGGGTCGATGCCGGCGAAAGGTTCATCAAGCAGGATAAACAAAGGCTCCAGCGCCAGTGCACGGGCGATTTCGACACGCCGACGTTCACCTCCGGAAAGACTGATGCCGAGAGCATCACGCTTGTGCTCGATATTAAATTCTTCAAGCAGAGTGTCCACTCGCTCATGGCACTGAGCTTTCGTCAGATCGGGCTGTACTTCCAGTACAGCCATAATATTTTCCTCAACGGTCAGTTTACGAAAAACCGATGGTTCCTGCGGTAGATAGCCAATACCCAGCCGTGCACGCTGGTGCATGGGCATGGTTGTGATGTTGATGTCATCCAGCCAGATTTCGCCTTTGCCAGGGCGTACCAGTCCGACGATCATGTAAAAACAGGTGGTCTTGCCTGCACCATTTGGACCTAGCAGGCCAACAACTTCACCGGTCTCAACCTTGATGTCCACGCCATTTACAACGGCAATACCCTTATAGCGCTTTTGCAGGCTTTTTGTAGCAAGAATACTCATATTTCAGGCGCAATAGGCAGATCGAAAATTGGCATTATTTTTTCATGCTTCCTGGTTGAATAACTATTCTGGTACGTCCCGACTCTGTTTTCTTTTCAGCTGTCTTACTGGATGAGGGCTGTTTAGTATCACTGCTTTTCTTTTTCTTGCTCGATGACTGTCCCTTGATTGTCATCTTGCTGGTTTTCATATTGTAATTGATGATTTTACCGGTAACTATATTTGTCCCCTGGGTGACTTTCGCATTTTTTGTCAATGTGATCAGGTCTTTAGCCTGTTCGAGTTTTAACTTGTATCCTTCGCCATACACCATCTCTTTATGGCCTTCCGGCAATTGTTTAAATTTGACAGGTTTGCCATAGGCCGTGGCGGTGTCAATGTCATCACCTTTGTAGATCAGGATAATTTTGTCTGCTTTGATATTCAAGGTTCCCTGGGTAATTTCAACATTTCCTGTAAGTACCCGCTGACCAGTGCGGAAATCGATGCTTGTGGTGTCTGCATCGATGGTGACGGGGGCATTTTTGTCTTTGTCCAGTGCAATCGCATGGCTGCTGAATAAAAGACCGGCAAGTCCAATGCAAAGCATTGTTCTGATTCGGGAAAAAACATTCATTTGATTCTCTCCAGTGTGCTCAGGAAACAGGTTCCTTCAGCACGATATTAAGTGTATCCGTTGTAGTCACTCCGCCACTGCCCGTGTCGTCGCGCCCACGGATGACGCGCACATTTCCGGTCAGCTTTACTTCATCCCCGTTGGCAGAGACCCATCCAGTTTCTGAATAGATATGAGTCGGAGCCCGACCGGGTTCATATTGTATAACATGTGGCTTATCAAGCAGGGATGTATCGTCATCAGGAAAATGCACCATACGCTCAGCTTCTAGCAGGTACTGCCGGTTGCCATCGGTGTCCATGCCGACAGCACTAAAATTTTCAATATAGTAGTCCGGGTCGTGGTTTTCGCTGATTATCTGTTCTTCATTATCGGACTCTCCCAGCAGGTCAGACTGCATCCAGGCCGTAAAACCAACAAGTGCGATAACAACACTGAAAATTATGACGCGCTCAAGCCAGCTCATAATATCATGTCAATGCAATACACCTTAAATCATTCACCATAGAGGACGCAGAGCTACTGAGTGCGCGCATGGTGTCCATCTCAGGGTTTGAATCAGGAAGCGAGTAGCGGCTGATCTCCCGTGTTTTTCTTAAGCAAACGTCATGCATATATCTATTATGACCCGGGATTTGTTGTTAAGAATTGTTCCATCGCTTTATTGTATGTTCCCTGGGCATACATGAGGAGCTCACAAACATCTCTGGCAGCACCTGCTCCGCCTTCATTCCGGGTAGTCCAGTGCGCATGCTGCTTAACCAGATTGTGTCCCTGAGGGACAGTAACGGCAAGGCCGACATCAAGCATTATAGGCAGGTCAACGACATCATCTCCAACAAAAGAGACCTCATTCGGCGAAAGTTCCAGCTTTTTACAAACTTCTTCATAGGCCGGGAATTTCTCCTTACGGCCCTGGTACAAATGCTGGATATTAATATCTCTTGCACGGTGTGCAACGAGGCTGGATTCACGTGCAGTGATGATGCCTACCGCAACACCGGTTTGCTGTAGCAGATTGATACCCAGTCCATCGCGGGAATGGAAACTTTTTCCTTCATCGCCATTGTCACTGAAATAGAGACGGCCATCAGTCAACACCCCGTCTACATCGAACAACAGCAGACGAATTTTTCTTGCCCGTTTGATTACTTCTTCAGTACAGAAGAAATCAGGCTTTAAACCTTCCTGTTTCATAATAATCCTGCGCGAAGTAAGTCATGCATATTCAGAGCGCCAACCGGGCGGTGTTCTTTGTCTACGGCAAGCATGCTATTGATGGAGAGATCCTGCATCATATTGACGACTTCTGCGGCCAGTTTGTCCTCTGTGGTGACAGTAGGGTCAGTAGTCATTACTTCGACTACATTGACTGAATAAAGATCAATTCCTTTGTTAAGTGTACGGCGCAGGTCGCCATCTGTAAAGATTCCTACCAGCTTGCCAGCATCATCGATGATTCCTGTCATGCCGAGGCCTTTACTGCTCATCTCAAGCAAGGCAGCCTGCAGACTGTCATTGATGCTTACCAGAGGTATTTGGCTGCCGCTTTGCATGATGTCACTGACATACAGCAGCAGACGTCGGCCGAGCGCACCCCCGGGGTGTGAGCGGGCAAAATCACTCGCAGTAAAATTTCGCGCCTTGAGCAGTGCGACGGCCAGGGCATCTCCCATTGCCAGCGCCGCTGTGGTGCTGGCAGTTGGTGCAAGATTAAGTGGACAGGCCTCTTTTTTAACCCCGACATCGAGGCAGTAGTCTGCCTGTTTACACAGCGGATTGTTTTCGGTGCCGGTCATCGAAATGAGTGGCACCGACAAGCGCCTGATCATCGGCAGTATGGCAAGAATTTCCGGCGTATTGCCAGAATTTGAGATCGCAACAACCAGATCGTCCGGTGTAATCATGCCCAGGTCACCATGACTGGCCTCCCCCGGGTGAACAAAAAATGATGGCGTGCCGGTGCTGGCTAGCGTAGCGGCGATTTTGCTGCCTATATGGCCGGATTTCCCCATCCCGACCACCACCACGCGCCCTGTACAGGCAAGGATTGCACGACAGGCACCGGCAAAATTTTCAGCCAGCCGCTCTGATAGTGCAGCGACAGCATCAGCTTCGATCTGCAGAACATTCTTACCTTCAAGGGTTAGTTCGTCGTCAGTCATCTTTTAAATGCGTGGTTTTACGTTTTTATGTGATACGTTTTACGGAAAATCAAAGGACTAAAGGTGAAATATAAAGGATTAAGCAGGGCACCTTATGATTTTTGTGTGTCTTATCTTTCATCCTTTCTCCTCCATCTTGAGTTTTTTCCTTAGTCGTTCGTCTTTTGCGTAATACGTATAATGTAAAACATTAAGTAGCCTGTATGCCAAGTATGACAAGGTAGGCTAGATAAAGCGACAGGAGAAAAAAGCCTGATTTGCGTGACAGCGAGGGCAGCCCTTTATGGCTGTATAATAATATATAGAGCAAGATTGCCATGCCGATCATCACTGGCAAGTCACGGTACAGCACGTCGGTGCTGACTGTGGTTGGGTGGATCATTGCAGCCAGCCCAATTACACCCAGTGAATTGAATATGTTTGACCCCAGTACATTGCCTATAGCGATGTCATTTTCGCCTTTAAGTACACTGGCTATGGATGCGGCGATTTCCGGCAGGCTGGTACCGATTGCGACAATAGTCAAGCCGATGATCAGGTCGCTAATACCTAAAGAAGTGGCAATTGTCGTGGCTCCCCAGACCAGCATTCTGGAACTGATGACGAGTAGTATTCCGCCAGTCAGCAGCCAGAATATTGCCTTAGCTTTGGACATGATATCATCCAGAGCCAGCTCAGATTCGAATTCGGTCTCCAGTGCATCATCGTGAGTTCCAGATACATTCCGACCTTCTCGAATTCCAGTGAAAACTGTCCATGCGAGTACCCCGAACAGGCAGGTGAACAGGATAATACCCTCAAGTACGCCAAGCTGGCCGTCTATAAGCACTAAAAAGACCAGTGCCATGGACGCTATCATTAACGGGTACTCGCGCTTGAGGATTGATGATGCTATGAGTAATGGAGAGATAATGGCGGTAATGCCAAGCACCAGGCCGATATTGGCCACATTTGAACCAATGGCATTACCTATCGCAAGGCTGGTATTGCCGGCAAGCGCAGCAATTGCGGAAACGACCAGTTCCGGTGCAGAAGTACCGAAGCCCACTATGGTAAGGCCCACGATGAGTGGTGATATGCCAAGGTGGCGGGCGATGGCGGCCGCGCCATTGACGAAGCGGTCTGCGCTCCAGGCTAATAATATAAAGCCGATAAGTATTGCTAGAATTGCCTGTAGCATAAAGAAAGTACTTTGCTTTTTTTGTGAGTGTCGCACCTGTATCAGTGCTTGCTAGCGCGATTGTATCAGAGGTAGGGAAAGGATGATAAAGCATGAATGAAGAGTATTTAATGACCGGCAGCCTGGGTCTAGATAATGATGCCTGGCAGACGAGTTTCTATGATGATGACCTGCCAGCAGACTGGCGTGCCGCTTTCTACAGCACGCTTTTGCGTAGCGTCTATTTGCTGCCGCATGAATGGCGCAAGGCAGTAGAAAATGACTGGCTAGAC
>JBLYYR010000172.1:0-4569 GCA_048550195.1 Arenicellales bacterium | reverse complement strand
TATGGATTTGGCTCGCGACATAGCCAATGAAACTATACAGGCATGTCGAAAAGATGGTTACCATGTAAGTGCTGTAGTAGTAGATCGTCATGGCATACTACGGGTAGCGCTACGTGATGACGCTGCGGCACGGTTCACCCTCGAGATCGCTGAGCGGAAAGCGAATATGACTATCATGGCCTGGGTGGACAGCGGTCAATTTAGAAATTCTCGATCTGATATACGACAGGAACTCAACCATATTGATGGTCTGATTGTAATGGATGGTGGTATTAAGATTATTTCAGGCGGCTACAATATCGGTGCCATTGGTGTCAGCGGTGCACCTGGAGGAGAAAAAGATGCAGCGTGCGCGAATAAGGCATTGAAGAAACTAAATGAGCGAATCGAGTTCGCTATTGACTAGCGTTAAAGGGGGCAGACTTGAATTAAAAAAGTCTTAATTCAAATCTGACCCCAACGTGCCCTGTCTATTACTCAACCTCAGCTCTTTCCCTAAGCGGAATAATCATAGAATTCCTGGCCATATCAACTACTGGTAGGTCTATCTGGTCATTTTCCAGTGCCCATCTCGCATATTTGATATTAAATTTCCTGTACTTCACGGTGGACGATACAGATAAAGGCGACTTTGCCCAGAATGGTACTTTAAATTTGTATGTGATGACGTCAGAGTCACCGGCATTAATAACCCTACGATAGCTCTCACCTGTCATGTTAAACAGGTCATGCTTCCAGATAACTTTGCCTTCACGATCAATCGGAACGGATCGATAAAAATAGGCATTTTCATCGACCTGTCCATCCGATTTCATTGCACCACTTTCAAAGACTGTTCTGTTTTCGGCATCGGTAACCTTGAAGTTGACCCAGGCTTCGTTGATATCAATGGTTCCGCCGGGAAAGTCATGGCCAACACCGTGATTTGTGACAACCACACGAAGCTCAGTGGATTCGCCTAGATAAAGGTAAAAAGGTGTTTCGATATCCTGTGTCAGGGTGGTGGATGAATAACGACTGCCCCTGACAGCCTCTGAGATGTTCGGCTTTTCGATTTTGATCCGTACCTTGTCAGACTTCAGAAACTTAACCGTTTCTTTGTATGTCTCTTCATCACCCGCCAGCCAGGGCATCGCTGTATTGGCTGCAATCCATTTATGTGAGCGAATTTTGCCGTGCTTATCAACGGAAGGATCATCACTTTCAACCAAAGGCATATGGCAGTCCTGGCAGCGTACCGACTCGTCTTTCGCAAAGCTCTGATTCGACTGACCGGAATAGTGACTGTTTAACCACGCACTGTACTCATCCTGCATCTTGATCCAGCCCCAGTCATTTACATTTTTGTCTATGAATTGCACATGACACGATGCACAGGATTTTGGATCACTGAGCAAGGGACGCCCCATTTCTGTACGATGCAGTTCTGGATTAAGTTTGAGAATGAAATTGCTCACTTTCTTTAACAGGGGATTCCGAGTATCTTCGAACAGGTATTTCTTGCGTTCGGCAATTCTGTAACTGCCCACACCTTTAAGGTGAACAATGCGATCAACATTGTGACAGGCAAGGCAACTCACCCCTTCAAGATTCGCTACACTACCGCTTATTCCTCCATGTTTCCCGCCAGGAGTCAGTTCACCGGTCAATAAGGCGACTGGCGCATGACAGCCTTCACAGTAACGGGTCGCTTCAATACCTTTTTTCTCTGCCAGTAGTTTGATGTTGCTTACGTAGGTCTGATCGGATGCCGCCTGACCATGCATGGATCGAATCCATTGTTTTGTAATGTCCTGATGGCAGCTGCGACAGGACTCAGAGTCAGCAATTTGCGTCAGGTCTATGAAGCCGTTGTTTGCAGTTTCTGTTTCCGCTGGACTAAATGGGTTTTCACCGTAGGCATAACTGTAGTTTGGGATATTGACTACTGAATCAGACTTTACAGAGATGTTATAGATGACCGTGGCGAGTATAACCAGGCCGCTGAAGCCTGCCAGGAAAATAATGTTAATCCTTATTAGAGATCGCTCCAGAGTTTTAAAGCGACGTGTTTCACCTCCAGGTGCTTGCTGCCTAAGCCATTGCTGATGTATCAGCAAATGTAGCAGGATTCCGATTACGGCCGCATGTGCAGTCCAGATGTGAATTTGATAAATCCATCGAGTAGGTTCTGTCTGCCCATAAAACGTAATGTAAAGTCCTGTGCCAATCATGGCCAGCAGAATCAGGCTGGTGATCCAGCCCAAAATTGACATTATCGGGCGACGTGTACCTAAAGTTCGTTTGAAATGAAGTATCAGGTAGCGGCAAAAAATAAGTGTAAGATATAGAGCAGATAGCGTGTGAAGCAAGTAGGTCCATTGTTCCCAATTTGATGCGCCTGGTATGAAGTAGGTCACATAGCCACTGACCATGGCCAGTATGAAAACGGAAACCAGCCAGGCGGCATTATGCTGCTCGGATTTCAGTAGCTCGCTTGCCTTAGTTGTCCTGGACTTTGTCGTTTTACTCTGCACACGCATGTCTCTACATCATGATTATTTATTTGTTAGTGTACCAGTAAGGAATGGAATGATGGTCGAGGCATTTTCTGGATAAAAGGCAATGGCTGCAGCGACTCGCGCCTGACTGGTTTCATCTGTGTTGCTGTAGATTCGATGAAGATAATTGCCGGCACGTTTGTCCTTATACAGGCCGAGTGCGAGGATGGCCTCAAGGCTAAAAGTCTCATGACGCCTTCTAGCTAACTCAAGCACAATTTCGAAATAACTCTGATTTCTCGAGACTGCAGCCAGTAAAGAATTACGAATTGCATCCTTTTTTGTCGAATCAAAAAGCCATTGGTCCAGTACAGCTAATGCGATTTTCCCTGGCATCTTCATGACGGTGCCTGCAATAGCATCAATGATATCTGCGGAGTTATCCTTTTCAAGTAATTGATTAAACCGGGTAATGATAATCTCAGGCGACTGTCCATTTATTCCATGTTCACCCCAATAGAGAATTGCCAGAGTTTGTATTGTCGCGTCACCATGAAAAAGCAGCTGGTCGGAGATTTCAGTCGGTGCATCATTGCGGTGTGTGAGTGTCCGCAACGCATCTAACCTGCTATTTAATGGAGCCACTTCCAGCGAGGCAATCTCAAACAACCACTCGGTTGGCACACTTTCTATGCTGAACAGGGAGAGCTGTTCTGCAAGAACGTTCATCTGGAGACCTGGTAAAAGCCGTTTGACAGCCGGGAAATCCAGTTTGCCTCGACCCTTCGCAATGCTTTCATCGGCATCCTGAAAGAATCTTGTTGGGTTTTCATTTATCCTGGATGAACAGGTGCTTAGGTGACTGGCGAGAAGCTTTTTCAGATCGAGCTTCGCTAAGCCAAAACATGCAGACTGTTGAACAGCCGGGTTCTGGCTTGTCAAAAAGTTGATCAGCGTGGGTACCGAGGAAGGTGGATCCAGGACAGCCAGCATGTCCAGGCTTGCAGCAACTTCCTCCGGTTTATCTTTTTCAGCATTTGTATTCCGTAATCTGTTGGTGACAAGTGTCGTCAATCCGGCAGGGTGGAACACTGTGCTGCCAGAGTCTTCCTGGAACAGGTTTCGTAACAGGGCTGTTTTTTCATTTGCCCCAAGTCTGTCTGAAGTAATGAGCGTCCGTAGTTGGTCATCAACATCCAGAGCATTCAGTCGCTTTAGTGATATAAGTATATTGGCCATAACGCCGGGCGATGACTCTGCTTCCAGCGTACTGTTCAGGGCATTGATGACAAACCGCTCACGAACGTGACCCAATGCGCGTGCAGCCGCCCGTCGGATTGTTTCAGATTGATCAGTGAGTAAGTCAACCAGTGGCCCAGTCGCCCGGTAATGTTCAGATGCCCCCAATGCTTTTATAGCCGCGAGCTTCACTTCCAGTGATGGATCTTCCAGGCGTCGAATCAAATGCGGAATGGCCTGATATTTGTGGATGACCATGGCTTCCTCTTTGCGGAAATAGCCATAAAATGCCTCGGTGACAATCAAACGCATATCGGGTTCGCTGTGTTGTAAATAGCGAATCAACCATCTGTAGATGGCTTCCTGTTCTGTCTTCACCAACAAGGCCAGTGACCGCTTGCGGAGTTCGAAAGTTTCATCATCAAGCAGTGTCACCAGTAAAGGGAGCTGGAGTTTCTGCGGTAATGATTCGATAAGTTCACTAGCGGCTGTGCGCACCTCAACGGCCGGATCGTGCAGGGCTTTGGAGATTTCAGCCATAAATAACGGTGATTGTTCAGCAGCAAGAATATTCAGATAGTGAATACGGAACTCAGGCTTGTCCCGTCCATCACGCAGCAGCAGAGAAGAGTTCGAGTCGATTGCTGCCGCCTCGGGAGTTTGAAAGATATTTTCTCCCTGCTTGATGGCAATGTAAGTATTGAGTGGCGCTTGCTTAATAATATCTACTGTGCCATCCGGCCAGGTGATGTTGAGCGTTGAGGCTGTAGAAAAACCCAATAAACAGCCCTGTATGATGATAAAATCTACTGCATCATAAAGGAGTGTCATTAATGCCAAAGTTCATCCC
>JBLYYR010000171.1:0-12484 GCA_048550195.1 Arenicellales bacterium | reverse complement strand
TTGCAGACCCTGCACAGTAAATGTCGCTATTAATGCCTTCGACTGAGACACGATACGTCTGATGAACATGTCCACAAAGGATTGCGCCTGATTGAATTAACTGACATTTACCCAGGAACTCGTCAGCATTAATCAATCCATGCAGCCTTGTATCATTTTCTCCGTTTTTCAAACGAGGTGCATAGTGAGTAATCATAAAAATAAAACGATCTTTAACCTTATCATCAAGAAGAATTTCATCAAGTACATCTAATTGTTCCTGAGGAATAAATCCATTTGATCTCCATGGCCATGGGTTTGGACGAGAACTGTTTACTGCAATAACTGCAACATCTTCACCCACCAGTCGAATTAACGGCCAGTGCCCTCCTGTGCAGTATTCAGGTAAGTCATTTTGTAAGACTGAACAAAACTGTTGAGAAAAACGATAATGACTATTGACTTCATGGACATAAATATCGTGGTTACCCGGAACAGTGACATATCGTTGGGGAGGGTGCATAAGAGGAGCCAGCAATGTTTTGGCCAGTAGCAGTTCCTGCCTTAACCCCAGCGCAGTATAGTCCCCGGTGTGTATGACCAGGTCTATATTATTTGCTTCCTTGAAGCGTATAATCGCTCGTAATTTCTCTTCCGCATCATCGAAATAACGTGCACGACCTCTTAATAAATTAATTGCCCCGATAGCACGTTTTGAGAACCATTGCTTCCAGCCCATATGACGGACGCCCAGTCCAAGGTGTATGTCGCTGAAATGCAGTATTTTGATTGAGGAGCTCATGCTATATATTTTATTTGTAGTCTGAGAGCTCCGACTTCTGTTGAATTCAATCAGCGATTTAGCATCAGGACATGGATTCTAAACAGATCGCCTTCATCGGTGCTCTGTTGATCTCCAGCCTGGTCATGAGCAATCACCTGTTTGAACACTCGTCTTAAGGTCAATAGATTTGTCAGAGCAATTTTCCAGTATCCGGCCTGGCATGTGCCTGTTAAGGTTTCAGTTCTGCTCATTCCCTTCTTCAGTACCGACAAATTGCGCCGGGCCGGCATCAGCAACTGCTTCGATATAAATAGAGCGACTTGGGAAAGCAAAATTGCCACCTGCTTCCTTCACAATCGACTTGATGGCCAGGGTAAGGTCTTCTTTTACATCCAAGTAATCCGCATAAACTTTTGAGCGGGTAAAACAATATACCAGCATGTCTATCGATGAGTCATTGAAAGTATCAATACGAACGAAACGACTGGCTTTGTCAGCGGGTACAAAATGATCACTATCGTCGATATATTGTTCTATGCGTTGACAGATTTCTCGCAGGGTGTCGATAGAAGATGCATACGTTAGCGATATATTCCAGTAGATCCTGCGATAGATTCTTCGGTCAAGGTTGATGATCGCGGCATTAGCAAGTTCCGAATTGGGCACATGAACAGGTGATGTATCAAGACGGCGAATAACCGTTGATCTCAATGACACCGATTCGACACGGCCAAGAACCAGCCCTTCTACTTCTATCATTTCTCCGACGTGAAAGCGGCGCTCTGCGGCATTATTGAAGCCACCCATCAGATTCTTCAGGTAATCCTGTGCCGCCAGTGCGACTGCCGCACCGGCGACGCCCATACCGGTCAGTGCAGGACCGATATCTATCCCCCAGACCTTCATCACAGCCGCTATGCCAAGGAAGACGACGGCGAACTGTGCAACACGAACGACCAGACCGTCCTGATTTGGTCCGTGGGATTTTTTAGTATGAGAGTTAAATAATTGCGGAATATAGACACACAGTGAATAGTTAGCCGAGAACACTGCAATCACGCAAATTGATAGCAGCAGCTTATCCAGGATGCCAAAATACGGTTCAGGTAAGCCCAGCATCTCGTTTGCGATCAGTCCACCAGCGGCAACTACAAGTACTCTTGCCGCAGGAACGATGCTGTTCTTGAAATCATCACTAAGAGACAAACCTAATCCATGTGCAATCACGTTTGCGATCTTCAATATTAATTTGGCCACTGGCTTACGCAACAACCAGGCGATAACGGGTATCATCAATACGAAAACAACCTGGAATGAACCGAGGGCTGTCCATGCCAGGTCGAGCTTGTCAGTCAATTTATAAAAAGGTTCAACAGGCATCTGCAACATACTCTTTTGTGCATCCTACACTTTACTCTTTATGGCTCATACTTACGGACGCTGTCTGGATTCAAATCAAAACAGGTCCGCTTTATAAGTTATATAAATTATGCTGATTAGTAGTCAAAACTTCGCAAGACATCACTTCGCGTAGCGAAACTCCGGTAAAGATAAGAGTGATTCTTTGCTTGCGTTAGGTAATACTGTCTGGCCAGCCTCATTGCCCTTAAGTAATGAAGCCGGTACAGCAATGTTTCTGGCACCCACGCCCAGGAATCCTCCCACAGCGATCACCGCGATAGAAACACTCGCATCGGAACCGACAATAAAGTCTTCAAGCTTACCTATACTCTCACCTTTGTCGTTATAGATCGTTGAACCCAGCAATTCTGTTGCACGGTAGCCTGTGGTAGCAACAACGTCGACATTTACAGCAATAATCGCACCACCCACGACCGGGTCAGCTTTCGATTCGGCCCAGGCGCTATTCATAGTAATAGCAATCATTGAAGCACATAAAATACCAATATGTTTTGTTGTTTTCATAAAAATAAACACTCCTGAATATATAATTGAATATATAATAGAATATTCCCTGCCCCATATAGGGACAGGAATTTAGTTAGAACATGAAGGGTTAACTGAGCGCCTCTTTGATCAAACTGCCTGCTTCTTTCAGCTTGCTTATGCGTGCTGTGTAACCGGCCTTTACCTTTGCAATAGTGCTGTCAATTTTGGCTTTTGACTCAGCCTTGGCATCGGCTGACTGTTTTTCAAGCTCTGCGACCTTGGTCTTTAGTTCATTTTCCAACTGGGAGACCTTGTTGTTGCCTTTCTCTTTGGCTTCCTCAAGACTTTTACGCACTGCGTCCTTCTTTGCTTCGAGTCTGGCTTTCATTTCATCAGAAGCTTCCTTAATCTCTGCTTCCAAAGCATCCAGTTCGTCATTCCATGCCTGTACTTCCTGAGCGAATTGTTCGTCTTCGAAATCGGTACGGGTACGGCGAAAAACTTCCCCGCCAAGAGCTTCAATGCGGGTATCCAGCGGAGCCGTCCAGTACTCGTCTACTTCGCTCACTACGGCGGCTGTTCCAGCTTCCATCCTGTCACCTACTAATTCCAGAAAATCGAGGCCGACGCCGACATTATTGACGTCAACAAGAGAGCCGAGCAAACCACCGCTAGTAGCGCCGATAGCCATCCCTGCAGCTGCGGCGGAGCCAGCGGCAGCTCCAGCAGCTGCACCGGCGGGACCGACAAGTGCACCCACCAAGGCACCCGTCAACATACCCAGTGCAGCCCCCATCGGCCCCTCATCCTGTTCCTCTCTGACTGATACATTCCCATCAACATCTTTGGCCATGACAGCAACACCATATAGTGAAAGACTGCCCTCGTTGTGAAGTGCTTTTAATGCACCCATTCCCTCGTAGGCAGCTGACTCATTTGGAAATACAGCTACGATGTACTTGCTCATAATAAAATCCTCAATTGAAATTAAAATTTATTTTGAATTAATTAAATCCGTATCAACATGTGTTGATGCAGCTTGCTTATGATTATAAAGAGGGATAGAAAAGGGTGTTTAGCATATTCCGCCAAGATTCACCTACAAATACCAGCTATACCGATGGGCCTTGTCAGTGTTGAAGTTGGCAACTGCGGATAGAGTGCTTATGTCGTTTCAGAAACGACAAAGATCGTTTGAGAACATGCCATGCGGCTAGAGCGAACTGAAAACAAATTTCACTGCCGGGTAGCAGATCAAAAGAATATCAATGGTTACTTTTGTGCTGACGAGGTTTCCTAACGGCACTGGGTGGAGAGCCGTGCTGCCTGGTAAAGGCACGAGTAAAGTCGCTCACATATTCGTATCCAAGAGACTTGGAGATTTCCGTAATCGTATTGACAGGCTGGGTCAATAAGCCGTATGCACGACAATACCTTTCCCTGTCAAGAATATGCCGATAGGACGTTCCTTCAATAGCAAGTTTTCGCTGTAAACTTCGAACACTGAGTTTCAATTTTCTGGCCGCCCCCTCAATATCAACCAGTCCAGCGCGTAATCTAATATGTATAGTACTCGCGACAACCTCAGTCATTGTGGTTGGTGGTAGTGGTCGCATCAATACATCCAGATCGCGCGCTGTATATTGATCGGACACTGAAATTTGATGTGGGTTTTCTGTGTGCAGTTCTGCCGCAGGAAATATCAGGGCAAGTGCAGGTTGTTCACACTTAACCGGTACCTGGTAAAAGTCCTCAAGCAGAGACGAGTACTTATTTTCACTGCAGACAGTCTCTATCCCTGTCGGCAACCAGTCAGGCCCAGTGTAGTGTCGTATGACATTGATCATCATGCCAATTAGGCCATTCGAATAATGATCGCGCCCGACAGGTAATCCGGCACCATTAAAATACGATACTTTAGCCAGGTCGCCTTGAATCGTCAGGATAAGGGATGATCCACTTTCATAGGTATGAAGAGCCGAAGATAAATTTTCAATACACTGTTTCAGGTTCGATCCAGCCACACCGTATTCGCCTAATGGACCGAGAAAATCCACACCCCAGCTGGTACCGCACATAATTCCAAACCTCGGATCATCCAGGTAACGTGATGCCCCTTCATACACGCCACAAATATCCGAAAATGACAAATGCACGTCATACCGCCCGACAAGTTCGTACGGGAAACCCTGCTCTGTAAAGAATTGTTGCAGGTGTATAAGGTCGTTGTTTTCTTCCAGTCTTTCCTTGACTGCCAGAAGATCACCGCCGTTCATGTATGCAGCATTTGCCAATGATATGACTCCATGTTCAGATCATTATGTTAAATGATATAATAACCATACCTTACATATGGTTTCATTTGTATATATAAAACAGGAACTACAGGGGTATAGGCAGTTGACTAAAGCTTAGGAACTAAACCTGCACTCTCAGGCCCTGGCTGCCTTCGTACTAACAAACACTAATTGTAAAGAGCCTGGTCATTACGTTTGATAGTGTCTTTTCAATTTTATATTTATACTGCTTCAGATACAGTCATACGGAATTACACGTTAAAGAAGTGCCGTCACAGAAGGGCTGTTGTGACGGCACCTATTCAGCTCTAGATACTACCGTTACTTCGACCCGCCTGCTGATTGCATTTTCTCCATTACCTGGTCAATACTGAAACTGGCAGGTTTCTGGCGAGGCGGAAACTCTTTGAACGTCGCCAGGAATTCCCCAACGTATTTCTGTGCAGGCACGAGATAGAAGATATGGTCGATCATCCAGTCAAAATAGGTATTGGACGTTACGTGAGCACGTTCATATGGGTCACGCCTGAGGTTGGTAATCAGCGGTGTGCGTAATTCCGTCCACGGCTCTATCCATGCACGCAGCGTATTTGGTTCCTTTTGCTCCAGAAAAAGCATCTTCCAGTCATCATATCGCAAGGCCGTTAATTCACCGGTATCGGCAAAATAAAAGATTTCATGACGCGGTCCCTTTTCTGTCTTGCCAGTAAGATGAGGTAGGAAATTGTAGCCATCGAGATGAACCTTGTAGTTGCGACCGATAGCACTCACACCACCTTGCTTGAGTTTTTTCTTGATATTTGGCTCACCCGCAGCTGCAAGGTACGTGGGTAGCCAGTCCATGTGATGCATGACTTCATTGGAAACACTACCGGCTTCGATTTTGCCCGGCCAGCGAACCAAAGATGGCACACGCCAGCCGCCTTCCCAGTTGGTGTTTTTTTCACCGAAAAACGGTGAGGATGCGGCATCCGGCCATGTATTCATATGTGGCCCGTTGTCGGTTGAATAATGCACAATGGTGTTATCGGCGATCCCCAGCTCATCGAGTTTTTTCAATAACTGGCCCACATGCATATCATGTTCGATCATGCCATCGCCATACTCATCCTGGCCAGAGATACCTATCAGCTCATCTTTAACATGAGTCCGGAAATGCATCCGCGTGCCATTCCACCAGACATAGAACGGTTTACCCGCCTTGTGGGCGCGATCGATAAAGTCGAGCGCAGCGGCCACCGTTTCATCGTCAATAGTCTCCATGCGTTTTTTCGTCAGCGGCCCGGTATCTTCGATCTTTCCGTTAGCCGTGGACTTAATTACACCACGAGGACCGAATTTCTTGCGAAACTCTGGATCTTTCGGGTAATCCCGAAGCTCTGGTTCTTCCTCCGCATTCAGGTGATACAGGTTACCTAAGAACTCGTCAAAACCATGGTTTGTTGGCAGCATCTCATCCCGGTCTCCGAGATGATTTTTACCAAACTGTCCCGTTGTATAACCCTGTGCCTTGAGCAAACCGGCAATGGTCGGATCTTCCTTCTGCATGCCAAGCTCTGCGCCCGGAAGACCAACCTTAGACAATCCCGTGCGGAATACACTCTGCCCCATGATGTAGGACGAGCGACCGGCAGTGCAGGATTGCTCACCATAATAATCAGTGAACTTCATTCCTTCATTGGCAATGCGGTCAATATTGGGTGTTTTGTATCCCATCATTCCGAAAGTGTAAGCGCTGATATTGCTCTGGCCGATGTCATCGCCCCAGATCACCAGTATGTTCGGTTTACCAGTCTTCGCATGCCCCGGTAAAACAAACATCAATCCGAGTAGTATGAGTAATGAACTTTTTAATATTTTCACTTTGATTTCCTCAATAATAGTTTTCTCTCTTCCCTGAATAGCACACACAATACGTGACAAATCCCTGTCTGCAATCCTCAGTAGCGCAGTAAATAAAAAACTTCAACTGTGCTTTGAACGAACTTCTTATAATCGCCTCTTCTATAGAGATATTTTAGTAAAAATAAATCTGACCTAATCCTAACTAACGCTATCAACTATTTCTTAGCATTTTGTGCCATATTACTCACATAACGTGTATGAGCTTTGGAGACCTCGGATTATTTGCTAATCTGAAAACACATTTACAAATGATTTGAAAACCATGCAGTCTTAACTATTTTACATGAGCACTTAATTCCACTAAGGAAAGTACATGAGAATTAAAACAAGATTAGTATTTCATACCTTCAGCATCTTCCTTGCTTGCATGATATCCAGACCGGCTTTCGCAGAGAGTAAAGCGGAAATTGCTGCGCAGGCTAATAATCCATTGGCAAATATGACAGCCTTCAATTTGCACAATTACTACATAGGTGAGCAGACGGGATCTGGTGAATCTGCCAACCAGTTCTGGTTCCGGTATGCGAAGCCCTTTAAACTTGGTGGTAGTGATTGGTTAATGCGTGCTTCATTACCGATCAACTCATTCCCAACCTTACCCGATGGAGATAAGGAAACCGGTATAGGAGACCTGAACGTATTTGCAGCGTATCTGTTCGATACGGGTAATCCGGCAGTCAGCTTCGGCCTGGGGCCATCAATTAACGCTCCGACAGCAACCAAAGATGAACTTGGCACTGAAAAGTGGTCAGCGGGTTTTGCCAATGTCCTCTTCGATGCGAGGTCAACAAAGATTCAGTATGGCTATCTGTTGACCTGGATGGCCAGCTTTGCCGGGGAAGAAGATAGGGCTGATGTCAATGTGGGTGCCTTCCAGCCTTTTGCCATGTATCAACTCGGTAAGGGTACTTATCTGCGTTCTGTAGGGATCTGGGTTTATGATTTCGAAACCGACAATTACACTGTGCCACTAGGCCTCGGCGTCGGAAAGGTATTTAAAAAGGGTAAGACGGTATACAACGCCTTTATAGAACCTCAATGGTCAGTTGCAGATAAAGGACCGGGATGGGCCGAATGGCAGGTGTTCGTCGGTTTTAACATGCAGTTTTTTAATTAGCAGCCATTGAGTGCACCCGATCAAGGAAAGAGCCAGGTAAGGCAACAAGTATCAGCACAATAAATCAAACACAAACATTAAACCAACCATATACCAACGCAATGATAGGATTGTTCATGTAATGAAATTCACCGACTACTACGGCGGACAGAGTTGCGTTGCCGGCCGCGCCTCGTTCATGCTCTGCCATAGCGTATTCCGTTCAGGACCCTACAAGGTTGAGTTGCCTGGTGCGAAGGAAGGGATCCATGTTCTGGACCCGACAATCACAGGGCTGCTAAAGAATCAGGGTTACGCCACTGGTCAGTTCGGCAAAAACCACTCCACTGACAGGGACAAGCACCTGCCGACCAAACACGGCTTCGATGAATTCCTCGGTAACCTCTACCATCTGAATGCGGAAGAAGAACCGAAGGATGAGTTCTACCCGGGTGACAAGAAATTGGCCAACGATCGGACCTTCCACGAAGCCTTCGGCTCGCGCGGCATCATCCTCAGCTATGCCAGTGGCAAATTAACCAGTCAGTAAATTCTAATTCAGGAATATACGAATGAATACATGGATAGCTAATTTCTTTTGTAAACGGTCTGTTTGGAACCAACTGGTCATTTATACAAGCTTGCTCTTTGCCCTGTTTTTAACTGTAAACACGGCCTGGGCGAGCAAAGAACCGAAACTGGTATTACAGATAACTGTCGATGCACTGCGTGGTGATCTGCCGAGCCGCTTTTCCCATGTACTGGGCGAAGGTGGTTTTCGTTATTTGATGGAACAGGGTATCCACTACACTAATGCCCACTATCAGCACGCCAATACGGAGACCATCGTTGGGCACACATCATTGGCCACAGGTACCGTACCTGCGGCTCATGGTATGGTTGCAAATGTATGGTTCGACCGTGAGCAGGATCGCCTTGTGTATAACATTGAAGACGCTCGCTACCAACTTCTCACGGCCGGTGCCGATGTTGATGAAAAAACCGAGATCGATCCGACACAAAAGGCGGCTAAAGTCGAAGGCCGTTCGCCGGGCAACATTTTAACTTCCACCCTGAGTGACGAGATGGCCGTTCATTTCGCAGGACAATCGAAAATCTTTGCAGTATCTGTGAAAGATCGCGGTGCGGTATCAATGGCCGGTCATGCCGGCAAGGCCTTCTGGTTCTCTAAGGCCAGCGGTGAGTTCGTCACAAGCGATTATTACTACAGGAGATATCCCGACTGGGTGAATGAGTGGAATGCACGTAGGCCCGCCCAGGCGTACGCAGGCAAGGCATGGGAACTGATGCACCAGCCATCTAAGTACCTGTTCGGGGACGCCGATGACCGCGCGTATGAGACAGACTTTCCGGGATTCGGGCGTACCTTCCCACATGCATTTGGAAAGGCGGATGATAAATACTTCAACACGCGACTGACCCTGAGCCCCGCCGGTGATGATCTGACACTGGATTTCGCTAAAACTCTGCTGGACAAAGAGCAGCTTGGCCAGGACGAGGTGCCTGATTATCTGGCAATCAGCTTCTCATCCAACGATTACGTCGGCCACATATTTGGGGCCTCCAGCCTGGAGATTGAAGACAATCTGGCACATCTTGATCGCTCACTGGCTGAGCTGTTTGCCTATATCGATAAAATGGTCGGGTTGGCCAATACTCTGATTGTACTGTCTGCTGATCATGGTCAGCCGGAAGTACCGGGACATCTGCATGATCTCGGGATCGAAAAGGGACATTACTTCGACACCAAATCTCTGGACAGGACCCCAGCGATCACTGCACTGAAGAAGAAGTTTGGTATTGGTGAAGAACTGATCGAAACCTTCTTCTTTCCATACCTCTATCTTAACCGTGAAGTAATCCGTAACAAGGGATTGAATCAGGCGGAAGTGGAGCAGGCTGTCGCAGCGGAGTTGTTGAAATTCAATGGTGTGGCATATGCAGTATCCAGTACAGCGCTTAACACGGGCAATTTTCCTGATAATATGATGATTCGTTCGATAATGCGTAACTACCACCCTAAGCGATCAGGTGATATTTATTTAGTATTTGAGCCGAATGTCTTTATCAATGACTTCGACGGTCTTATTGTCGCCTCAACTCATGGCTCACCATGGCGCTATGATACCTTTGTACCGGTGATTTTTGCCGGAGCTGGCTTACCGACTGCGAGAGTGAATCGATCCATTACACCATATGATATCGCACCGACGATCGCATCTTATCTCAAAGTAAAGCCGCCTTCTGGCACCATTGGTATACCGCTGCCAGAGGTGTTGGAGCAATAAGCTGCCGATTTATATACGCTTGATGTAGTCTTGATCAGCTATCAATACTGTCAGGTTAAATCCTGAATTATCATTTTAATTTAAATACCCATTACCAGGAAAACTGTATGCCTGTTCTGAATAATCTTCGTATCCGATATTTCGCCTTCCTGCTTTTATTCATATTAACGCTGCTTACGGTTTCAGCCTGTGCGACGAAGAAGGAAAGTATCACGGCCCAGCAGGCAACGCTCGATATAAGCTTGTTGCAGACGCTACCAGAAGAAAACACCTCCTACGACGACAAGGTCAGGCCGGTTTTGGAGCGCCGCTGTGTTGTCTGTCACGGTTGTTATGACGCACCCTGTCAGCTGAAACTGTCTTCGCCAGCTGGCATTGCCCGTGGCGCCAGCAAAATAAAGGTCTATGACGGCTCGCGTTTTTCGGCCATACCACCGACCCGCCTGTACATCGATGCGAAATCGACAGAGGAATGGAGAGAGAAAAACTTCCATGCCGTACTGAACGAAGGGCTGGCATCGCCGCTGCACAATCTCGATCAGTCAGTCATGTACAAGATGCTAAGTCTCAAGAAGATCAACCCGCAGCCGGATACAGGCAAACTATCTGATAACATCGATCTTTCCCTGGGTCGAAAGCAGACCTGCCCGACGCTTGATGAATTCGGCAAATATGAAAAGAAATTTTCTGATCAGGGCATGCCGTTCGCGATGCCAAACCTGAAAGATGAGGAATATCAAATACTGGTGCAATGGCTTGCCCAGGGGGCACCGATACCGGAAGCGAAACAGGCATCACCAGCAGCTGCCGAACAGATCAAGCGCTGGGAAATTTTTCTAAACGGCAGCGGTAACAAGCAAAAGCTGGTGTCGCGCTACATCTATGAACATTTGTTTGTCGGCCACATACATTTTGAGGGTACAGGAGACCGTGAGTTCTATCGTCTGGTGCGTTCCTCTACTCCTGCCGGACAGGCGGTGAATGAAATTGCTACCGTTCGCCCATACGATGACCCGGGCACCAACTTCTACTATCGCCTGCAGCGTTTTCCTGGTGATATTGTCGCTAAAACACACCTTGTCTATGAACTATCCGATCAGCGCATGGCTCGTTACAAAGATCTGTTCCTGAAACCGGACTATGATGTGGCAGAACTGCCCTCATGGGATCCACAGGTTGCCGCTAATCCGTTTAAGGCCTACAAGGACATACCTCCACGCTCGCGTTATGAATTTCTTCTAGATGAAGCGCGTTTTTTTATTGAAGGTTTTATAAAGGGGCCAGTTTGCCGTGGCATGGTTGCACTTAGCGTTATCGAGGATCAGTTCTGGGTAGCTTTTCTTGATCCGAAGCTAGACCAGATGCTGGATAGCCCAGATTTCCTGGAAGAAAACGCCGACTATCTGCAAATTCCGTCTGTACAGGGCAGCAATATCAGTTTGTTGAGTGCCTGGAAGCACTACCGTGATCTTGAACGGCAGTATACGGCTGAGCGTTTCAAGTATTTCCAGGCAATGCAGCAGCGTGATCTCAAGCAAGCAGTGAACTTCCTGTGGGACGGCGGCGGTACTAACCCGAATGCCGCATTGACCATTTTCCGACACTTCGATTCTGCATCGATCGAGTTTGGGTTCAATGGCAACTTCCCGGACACCGCCTGGGTAATTGATTACCCGTTACTGGAGCGTATTCACTACCTGCTGGTGGCCGGCTACAATGTTTTCGATAATCTGAAGCATCAGCTCAACACGCGCCTGTACATGGATTTTCTACGCATGGAAGGGGAAGATATGTACCTGGCCTTCCTGCCGAGCACCCATCGCAAGGCTATTCATGACAGCTGGTACGCAGGCATGCGCAAAGACATGCAAGGGAACATAGGTGAGACCGACCTCTGGATGGCCCTGGATGTCGTGACCGGCTATAAAACCGATGACCCGCAGCGTGAGTTTTTTCAGCAAGTGAAGAAAAAATTTGGCGATGTACTGGTGCGTGACGATGTCATAAATCGTTGCGGCAAGCCACCCTGTCATAGCAAAGGGACGAATGCAGATAAACGCAAGGCTGATGCCGCTATGCGCCAGATTGCGGGCGTAAAGGGCATTACACTGGCCGCTTTCCCGGATATTACGTTTGTTCGCGTCAAGCGCAATGGTAAGCCTGAGGATGATCTGGCTTACACGTTCATTCGCAACAAGGCCTACAAGAATGTCACATCGATGTT
>JBLYYR010000170.1:0-4695 GCA_048550195.1 Arenicellales bacterium | reverse complement strand
GCCGCAGGTAGTGGTGCTGTCATTGCTGGTAAAAATTTACCCGAGAACTGGGCTAAGCCCGTTGTAGATTCCGTGTTGCTACCTGCCCACGCAGCGACTTCACCGCCCGCACCAAGATCAACTTATTCTCAGACACTAGGTTACAACTTTCCCATAAACCTTCCACCGACCCTCATACCTAATCAAACTTTTACATTTGATCTTGGTGGCGTGGTGCCGGATGGAGATGGTACTGTCACAATATCAAATCTCGCTGGCGACCTTAGCGGTGCCCTCGAACAATGGACGATACAGGTCGGTGCTACGGCAGTTGGTACGACCAACAACTCTCCCGCAGACTGTCAACCGGCCGCAGGATCTGTTTTTAACGTATCTCAAGCTGTATTAGCCGCTGCTGTTTCCGGTGGTAATATTGTAATCACTGCAAGCAACAGTGGCGATATCGAGACTATCTGTGCAACAAATACTATGGATGTTACGTTGTCCTTCCCTGCATTAGGCTAGTTTTTCTTAACTTTACATACTATTAAGCTTTCACATACCGAGTTTATAATTTCTGTATCAAACATCCGCTTCTGAGACATAGCCGTCATATGAAGATAGTGATGAAATACACAAACCACCCATAAGCAGGCGCCTGGAATCAAGCAGGAGTATGAAAGGTGTCTTTTATTCGGCCGTATTTTGGCAAAAATATCTTCTATCTATTTCTGACGTAAATATCTACGCTGCAAATCCAGACTGTTCCTGATACAGATGTAATATCAACTACCCGGTTCTGAACCAGGGGTTGGGCGTTCGTATCACCCCGCGCGCCATACACGGAAAAGTTTTCAGCGATACATGTTCTCCATTGCTGAGAGCCTTTTACCTTTGAGGTAGCGACAATGGCAGAGTTCGTGTTCTGCCTCTCAGTCATCAGCAAGGCAGATGATAACCAGCCGCAATGCCGATATATACTCTGAGAAGACCGCTAACGATAGTTCACTAGTTCTCATTCAGGTCGATTGAAAATACTTTTCTCGCTGACAAGTGGAATAAAAAAGTAAGTGAATAAATCATGGACAAGCAAATTCATTAGCAATGAAAGTGACCGGAGGCTGCAAAATGAAACTGAAATTATCAGGGGTAGGGCTGCTCTTCGTACTCGAAGCTTTGCAATATGCAGGGCTGGACTCTACCCCAGCTTTAAGGTGCCAGGATGTTTCACTTGTTATACTGAAAATGTAATTTGAGGTTCTTTTTGAATGTATGATTTAATTAGATTTCACAAATTAGGAATATGATGTGAATCAAATTTTTGAACCAGGCCTGCTAACCACTAATGTTTTCGATGATTTCGATCAAATGGCCTCCATCGCGACCATGGAATGGGATCAGCGCTATCGTAAGTTGGGAAGAGAGCAGGATTACGGATACGCACAAAAGTTAAATGTGCCCGGTGCACAGATAACACGCATCGGCTGGAAGACCTCCTTACATATAGAAACCGGAATCCCACCAGGCTGTATTGGGTTCGTGCAACAGGTATCAGGCGCTGGTTGGACACGTTTCAACGGCGAAGCGCTAGTCGAAAACGAAATCAAAGTAGTGCACTCACCGCTGCAATATGACATGGTTGTGCCTCCCGGTACGACCTACCTGGTTCTGGCTGTTGATGGTGAACGGGTGCGAAGGCATCAAGAGGCAGTCTGCGGGGACTTTTCAAAGAAATGTGGCAACAACACAAGATTAATCTCCTGTTCCAGCGCTCACTCAATACAGCTTGCGGTTACGTTTAGCCAGTATCTGGACCTTGCCTACCAGGAACCGGACTCATTCTCCAACCCGGTTGCGCAGGAGGCGATGATAGAAGAATTACTCGATACTGTTTACCTCACTACCGAGAGCGCGACGCCCGCAAGGTCACCGGTGCAACGTCGAAAGCTGGCCAGGAAGGCAGCTGACTTCCTTCATGAAAACGTTGGCGAGCTTGTAACAGTGCGCACTATGTGTGAACACGTGGGCGTCAGTGAACGTTCATTGCGCCAGGGCTTTCTTGAACGTTTCGGCTTAACGCCAAAGACCTACATCAAGCGTTACCGTTTGCATCTCCTGCACGAATTGTTACGCGCATCGAATCCCGAAGGTCTTTCTGTCTCACGGGCAGCTCTGAGCCTGGGCTTGACTCATTTCGGCCGTTTGTCATCGGAATACTACGCATTGTTCCGCGAGCTACCAAGCCAAACGCTGACAAAATTCGATTGATGTATTAAATACCAGTACCATTAATCCAGAATGTAATGCTTACAGCCTTCTTTCTAGCTTCATCAGGCCAGCACCGCTTTTTTCTTACCCCCTCCACAGAAAGTGAGTATCAGCAGATTTGTGTAAAACAAGCATCGTCCTTTTGCACCTTGTGTAGTCTGTGTCGATGCAATCAATGCCACAGTTATTGCGGGTACATAACGTGCCGTTTTTGGATATATCTACTTCAGATGATTTGCTATAAAACTATCTATGTTTTATCCGTGCCTTGCTAATTTAAGTTAGTACCAGAGAACAAGCTCCGATTTAGCAGTATTTTTTAGTCGATAAATTCATTTTTTGCAAAGAGGAAGCGCTCATGAAAAGGTTATCTACCTTACTTATTTTTGTGCTGGTGGCCAGCCTGCCATGGCAGGCTTTCGCTGCCGCCGACAAACCACAGATTGAAGACCCGCGGATGGCGGGCTTCAAAGGCAAGATTGCCAAGACCTATGAAGAATCAGTGGAGGACTGGCCAGTAGAACCGTCCTTTACCGGTGAGGAACCCAATGTCCTGGTCATTCTTCTTGATGATGTGGGTTATGGGCACCTCGGACCCTACGGCGGTATGACTGAAACGCCGAACATAGACAAACTGGCCGAGCAAGGGCTTTTGTACAACAACTTCCATACCACCGCCCTTTGTTCTCCTTCCCGTGCCGCCATTCTTGCAGGTCGGAATTCTCATTCAATCGGAATGGGATCTCACGCACTATCTGCCATGGGTT
The DNA here is from genome assembly GCA_048550195.1 of Arenicellales bacterium. GTDB lineage: Bacteria > Pseudomonadota > Gammaproteobacteria > BMS3Bbin11 > BMS3Bbin11 > BMS3Bbin11. Next base: position 1,681 of record JBLYYR010000170.1, on the reverse strand, counting down.
TCCCTGGCTACCGTGGGCGAGTGCCGTTGGAGGCCCAGGAGGTAACACGAAATATTCAGGAAGAAGGATGGACCACCTATGCGATTGGAAAATGGGATCATACACCCGGCTTCCAGGTGCACCAGATTGGACCTTACACCTACTGGCCTACCAGTGATGGTTTTGACCATACCTACACATTCATGGCGCCGGATGCGAATAACTTCACCCCGGTCATGTTTGCGGGCCACGAACCCGTTGAGCCATCAAGGGGGAATCCTGACTATCACCTTTCGACAGACCTGGCTGACAAGGCCATTCATTATTTGACTGGACAGGTGTCTATCGCACCGGATCGTCCATTCTTTATGTTTTGGGCACCGGGAGGTATGCACGCCCCTCATCATGCACCTAAGGAATACATCGATAAGTACAAGGGTAAGTTTGACATGGGTTGGGACAAAGCCCGGGAAAAAATTCACAAACGTCAGCTGGAACTTGGTGTAATACCACCGGGTTCAGCCCTGACTAAACGCAATAAAGAAATCCCTGCCTGGGATTCATTGAGTGACGATGAGAAGCGCATGTATGCTCGCCAGATGGAGGCCTTTGCCGGCCAGCTCGAGCACCTTGACGTGGAGATCGGCCGAATGATCGCTACACTGGACCGTATTGGAAAGTTGAATAACACACTGATAATTTTGACATCAGACAATGGGTCAAGTGGCGAAGGTGGACTTTCGGGATCGCATAACGAAATGCTGATCGTTAACAGCCAGCAAACAAAGCTAGAAAAGAATCTGGAACACTATGATGCCTGGGGATCGGAAGAGACAAACAACCACTTCCACGCAGGCTGGGCTTTAGCCGGAAACACACCCTTCCAGTACTTCAAACAAACAGTGCATAGCGGCGGTATTCAGGATCCTTTGATCGTACACTGGCCTGCCGGGATCAAGGCTAAGGGAGAGATACGCAATCAATATCACCACATTATCGACATTGCGCCAACAATCATGGACGTTCTCGGTCTTGAGTACACGGAAGAGATTGATGGGATCAAGCAGATGCCGATAGATGGCACAAGTTTCGCCTATTCATTCAATGATGCTAATGCGCCCGACCAGCGCACTCGTCAGTACTACGAGATGTATGGTAACCGGGCCATCTACCTGGACGGCTGGAAAGCGGTAACCATTCACGGCAATCGTATGCCATGGGATTTTGCCGGAACATATGACTTCGATAAAGACGTTTGGGAGCTATATAATGTTGAAAAGGATTTTACAGAGTCCAATAACCTGGCTGAAAAGTATCCTGAGAAGCTGAAGGAGCTACAAGCGGCCTGGGAAGAGGAAGCCTGGAAGTACAACGTATTCCCCTTGTATGATGACCTTGGTGCCAGGTTTAGCAATGTGGCCAAACTCTACGCGCCTCAACGCAACGAGTTCGTCTATTACACACCGGGGGCGGTTCGAATTTCCGAGCCCTACTCACCGCCTGTGAAGAACAAAGACCACAGCCTTACAGCGTACGCGGAGATTCCCAAAGGAGGCGCCAAAGGTGTACTGGTGGCTGCAGGTGGGCTTTATGGTGGCTACGCCCTGTTTGTCGACGATAACCGGCTGGTCTACGAATACAATGCCTACAACGAGGATCGCTTCCAGATCAAGTCGAAAGATGCCCTTCCACAGGGCGAAGT
>JBLYYR010000169.1:0-4448 GCA_048550195.1 Arenicellales bacterium | reverse complement strand
CCCTACAGGTTTTGAATGGATAGACTGCCATGACACGGACCAGTCTGTCTTATCCTACCTTCGAAAAAGTGACAATGAAACGATCATTGTTGTCCTGAATTTTACGCCGATCATTCGAGAGAACTATCGAATCGGTGTACCGGAAATGGGTAACTACGAAGTCATATTTAATTCAGATTCAGCTTATTACTCCGGCAGTGATGCTGGAAGCCCCTCAGTTGTCCAGGCTGGGGATACAGCCTGGATGAATCGACCCGCATCCCTGATGCTGAGTCTCCCGCCTTTAGCAGGCCTGGTGCTTAAGGGCCCCTCTAATTAAGAATGAGTAAAATTCTCTACATTAGCAGCGAAGCTTTCCCACTGATGAAAACAGGCGGCTTAGGTGATGTTGCAGGTAGCTTGCCCCCTGCCCTGCTAAAAGAATCACAGGATGTGCGCCTGTTGTTGCCCGCTTACCCGGAAGTGCTTAATAAAATCAGGCGCAGAAAAGACCGCTCGAGAAGCTCTTATTATGGCATGGATCTTGAAATCATAGAGACACGACTACCCGGCAGCAATGTCATCACCTGGCTGGTCGACTGCCCGGCGCTATTCGACAGACCCGGTGGCCCTTATGCCGATGAAGATGGCCAGGAATGGCAGGATAATGCGCTTCGCTTTGCAGTTTTCTGTCATGCTGCAGTTGATATCGCTCTGAACAAACTTCAGCTCGACTGGCAGCCTGACGTAGTTCATTGTAACGACTGGCAGACAGGCCTGGTTCCCGCTTTGTTAAGTCTGCAGACTGAAAGGCCCGTAACAGTTTTTACTATTCATAATCTCGCATATCAGGGGATATTTAAACCACAGACATTCGCTGAGCTGCATCTACCTGCTGAACTCTGGCACATGGATGGTCTTGAATTTCACGACCAGCTTTCATTTATTAAAGGTGGCCTTGTATATGCGGATATAATCACGACAGTCAGTCCTGGCTATGCACGTGAAATCCTTCAGCCTGAATTCGGTTACGGCCTCGAGGGACTATTAAATAGCCGGGCGGAACATCTTACCGGGATTCTAAATGGTATTGATGAAAAGCATTGGAACCCCGGGTCAGACAATTATCTCAAGCAAAAATACAACCGGCGCTCTCTGAGTAAAAAGTCAGTTAACAAAACTGAATTACAGAAAGAATTTTCTTTACCTGTTGATGCATCTATGCCCATGATCGGCATGGTTAGCCGGCTTGTGGATCAGAAAGGTCTTGAAATCATCATTGACGGCCTGCCAGACTTGCTAAGCCTGCCCGTTCAAATGGTAATTCTGGGCTCTGGGGAATCCTATTACGAGAGCCAGTTAATTGAATGGGCCCAGACACATGCTGATCGCTTAAAGGTCATCATTGGATATAACGAATCACTTGCGCATAAGATTGAAGCAGCGAGTGACATCTACCTGATGCCGTCTATATTTGAACCTTGCGGACTCAATCAATTATACAGCCTGCGATACGGTACTTTACCCATTGTTACTCATGTCGGCGGGCTTGCCGATACTGTGACCGATGCAAGTGAAGGAAACATTGATGCTGGCACGGCCAATGGATTTGTACTTCAATATCACACTAAAGTATCACTGATAACCGCAGTACTCCGTGCACTCGCTTTATATCAAAACCCGGTTATATGGCAACAGCTTCAGACAAATGCCATGAACGGTGATTTTTCATGGAAAACCAGTGCTGAACACTACATCAGGCTATACCAGCAAGCACTGGATAAGCGAAAGGAATGAACTAGCTGTTTAATTTTTTAGCTGCAGCAAAACAGTCATCCCGCCACATACAATTCAACTGATCACACTCACCATTTAACGGCGATGCAAAACAGCTAAAATTACCTTCTGACAGTTGAATAGACCGGACTAAATTCACCTTACTCATGCGAGATGTCTTGATTCCCAGTCCCTTGGCCACGCTACGCACTTCCTGCATGTTCATCTCTTTTCTCCTTCTATGTAGAAATAGTTTCTGTTTAATTAATAGATGTGCTCTATAGTAAAAGTATGCCTGAATAGTAATTCTATACATTTTTCCGGCAGAACAGATATTTAATCTCAAACTTCAGGAAAATACCATAGTTAGAACCTACAATTTTGTATCTGTTCTTTCCTAAAAGAAAACTAATCAGTATCCGGAGAAGTGTCGCTTGAAAGGCCTTGGGGCGATTTATAGCCGGAGCAACATAAGCACGGAATTCTAGCACTTTTATTGTGTTTTGTCAGATAAAGCTATGACATCACTGTTCAAGCCAGTGCCCAAACTTTAAAATGGTAAACGAATCTCTCTCGCACTCTCCATGATATCAATCTGTGTCTTCAAATATGTCAGGCCTGTGATGAAACCATATTCACAGATTGTGGTCTGATGCAGATACCAAAACATAAATCATCTATGAGATCACGAAATGAAACTTGCAAGGGCATTAGGTATTCAGGTACTTCTTCTTATAAATATCATTATCATATTGTTTACAGTATCCAGCGCTGCTTTTGCTGAAGATTCAGAATCAAAATCTTCAACAACTGAGGTAGCTATTTTTGCCGGAGGTTGTTTCTGGTGCATGGAGCCTCCTTTCGACAAGCTTGATGGTGTTATTTCTACCACCTCTGGCTATACATCTGGTCATCAAAAAAACCCGACATACAAACAGGTTTCCGCAGGCGTCACCGGTCACACAGAAGCTATAGAGATCGCTTTTGACCCAGAAATAGTCAGTTATGAAGAGCTACTCGAGGTATTCTGGCTAAACATCGACCCTCTCAACGGCAAGGGTCAATTTTGCGATTTTGGGACACAATATCGAACAGGTATATTTTATGCAGATAGTTCCCAGCAGCAACTCGCAGAGGAATCGCGAGAAGAGATTATCAAAAAACTAGGCAAACCTGTTGCGACAGAGATCACGGCTGCCACTGAGTTTTACCCGGCTGAGGATTATCATCAGAACTATTATCAGGTGAATCCTGTGCGATATAACTATTATCGCTGGAGTTGTGGTAGAGATCAGAGACTGCAGAAACTATGGGGTGAAAAAGTAAGTCAATGGCAGTGGCTGTTCAATCTAATAATTGCATGATGACACCTTGTAGGAGCACCGCTCGGCGCTCCTACAAATTAATATATTCCCCGCTGTATAAGTGTCGCGCACCCGATATTTCTGTATCATCGGCACCATTTGATCACAGCAAGTCGAGCACAAAATGGCAGTAGCCCGTTTTTACAACAAACTCAGTCCCTTTCAACGCGTAATTCTGGCGCTGGTTTTTGGAATACTGGCCGGATTATTCGTCGGTGAACCGGCAGGCAAGCTGGAAATTTTCGGCAATGCCTATATCCGTTTGCTGCAAATGACCGTATTGCCATATGTGCTGGTCTCCATTATTGGCGGTCTGGGTCGACTTGATACAGATACGGCTGCCAGCATTGGTATCCGGGCGGTCAAAGTAATCCTTATCATGTGGCTGGCTGTCATGCTGACACTTGTATTATTGCCACTTGCCTATCCTGACTGGGTTTCCTCAGGGTTTTTCAGCTCCAGCCTGGTGACTGAGGCAGCGAAATTCAATTTTCTTGATTTGTATATTCCTGCAAACGTATTTTCTTCCCTTGCTAACACCATCGTCCCGGCAGTCGTCCTGTTCTCCCTGCTGATGGGAATAGCGCTGATCAATGTAAAAGACAAAGACATATTACTGGGTGTTACCAGCAATATTGGTGATAGTTTGATGCGCGTTGCTTCATTTGTAGCAAAATTAGCACCACTGGGTATTTTTGCAATTGCTGCTTCCGCTGCCGGCACTTTACAACCCGAAGAGCTGGAGCGCCTGCAGGTATTTTTGTGGGTATACCTGGTTGCCGCCTTTTTGCTGGGTTTTCTACTGCTGCCCCTGATTGTGCATTGGGCTACGCCTTTTTCCTACCGTGAGCTGATGTCGGCTGCAGGCGAGGCCATGGTGACTGCACTGGCCACGGGCACGGTGTTAGTAGTATTACCGATGATTGCAGAGCGCTGTAAAGATATACTGGCAAAACACAACATGGATTGTGATGACACCTCGTCTACTGTCGATGTGCTGGTGCCTACTGCCTATAGTTTCCCCAGCACCGGGACATTGCTGGGGCTTGGCTTTATTCTGTTCGCTGCCTGGTACGTTGGTGCACCATTAGGGGTAGAACAATACCCGTCATTTATCATCATGGGGGCCTTCACCGCGTTTGGTAGCATGGCAGTTGCCATCCCCTTTCTACTCGATTATTTCAACCTTCCTGCTGATCTTTTTCAGTTGTATCTTTTGGGCAGTGTCGTTACCGCACGTGTCGCAACTGCCCTGGCAGCACTGCACGGTTTTGTTGTAACGCTGCTGGTCGCCGCAGCGGTAGTAAAGCGCTTGAGCTGGCATCGATT
>JBLYYR010000168.1:0-17081 GCA_048550195.1 Arenicellales bacterium | reverse complement strand
TATTGCTTCCGGGCTTGCATGCTCCAGTGTCGGGTTGCCGATCCTTTCATTCTGGCATGTCAGGATTTGACCGCGCAGGGTGACGGGTTTTTTTAGTGCCTTGTTAAAGACTGGGTAGCGGGCGATATCTTTTATATCAAGTTTACTGCCCTCATCTCCATGGCAGGAGGCGCAGGATTTTCCGCTTTCACCTGCCGTGGAGAATAGTATTTCGCCGGCATCAACAGCCAGCATACCGGGGTTGCCAAACTCGTCATCCTGCATTTCCTTCATTTCAGGTAACAGGTAATTGTAGCCGGACTTCGCTGGCTGGGCGTGGACGGAAGTAAGGGACAGCAACAGGGCGGAACTAAAGCAAAGGAAAGTAATCAGTTTTTTCATGTTAGCTTGCCTGGTTAGTTATTTTAAACTGGAGAGATAGGCCACAACGTCTTCAATCTCCTGCGCGTTGAGCCAGGTCTTGCCTTTAAGGTCAAGTGCGACCCGATTTAGCTGTGCCGGGGTCCGGTAGTAACCGGGCATGACGGTTTCCGGGTTAAAGCGCGACTGGTCCACTACATGGAGGCGTAGCATTCCGGTCGACTGGCGTGAACCGATACCTGCCAGAGGGGGGCCGAGATTGCCGAAAAAGGGTTCTTCTGGTATGGGCAGCAGATGGCAGGCGAGGCAGTTGCCACGAGACTGGTTTCCGGCAATTGCTTCGCCGCGTTTTGCGTCTCCGCTTAGCCCACCGAGGGGGGCTTTGATGGCAAAATCTTCTACATTCCAGTCAAAGTATGGCGGTGCTACGGATGCCGGCTCGACAGCCAATACTGGATTAACGGCCAGCGTCACAGTCAGCAGGAAGAAAAGACGAAACAGGCGCATTTGCTGCATGATTTGAGTCTCTCCATGTAGTAGATTGCAGGGCTTTACTGTTAAGAAACCTGTGATAATTATAACATACTGTTTTGCTTCTCTATTACCTGTAAAACTATTGAGTAGATGTAATATATACAGGTATAAAGTGGCAATTCCTTACTCCAGAAGTGCTGCATGTGCTGCGGCCAGGCGTGCAACCGGCACGCGTGGGGCTGAACAGGAAATGTAGTCGAGTCCTGCTCGATGACAGAAATAGATTGAAGCCGGGTGTCCACCATGCTCACCACAAATGCCCACCAGCAGGTCAGGACGTACTTTTTTACCCCATTCGACGGCCAGTGCCATCAGTTTACCAACGCCTTTTTCGTCCAGCACTTCAAAGGGGTTGTCCTGTAGAATGCCGTACTCGTTATACATCGGCAGGAATTTGTTTTCTGCATCTTCACGCGAGAACGAAAATGTCGCCTGTGTCAGGTCGTTGGTACCGAAAGAAAAGAACTCGGCTTCCTCGGCGAGGCTCTCTGCGCGCATACAGGAACGTACTACCTCGATCATGGTACCAAACTGAAACTTCGGTGCATGGCCAAGGCTTTCCTCTAAATCATCAGTAATTGCATCTACCTGCTTCTTTACATACATCAGTTCCTGTGCAGTACACACCTGTGGGACTTTTATCTTGGGATGCACTTCGATGCCGTTATTTTCACATTCAGCAGCTGCTTCCAGAATAGCCCGGATCTGCATGGAATAGATTTCCGGAAAGGTGAGGCCAAGGCGGACACCACGGTGGCCCAACATGGGGTTGGTTTCATACAGTACACGCACCTTTTTCAGCATGGACTCCTTCTTAGCAATTGCTCCCTCGACCAGGTGAGCATCGACAATATGGCGAATGGATTCAGCCTCGCTGCTTGCCTTGTCCGGATCGACCAGCAATGACATGGTGCCTGCCAGTACATCGATTCCCTGTACCGTCTGCTTGAGTTGTTTGAGATAAACAAGCTCATCCATCAACTGGTTTTCTGATGGCAGGAATTCATGTATCGGTGGGTCCAGCAGGCGAATGGTAACGGGGTGTGGCGACATGACCTCGAACAGTTCCTTGAAGTCACTGCGCTGCATAGGCAGCAACTTATCCAGTGCTGCCTGCCGGTCTTCGAGTGTGTCTGCTACGATCATTTCGATCACTACGGGCAGGCGATCGACATCGTTAAACATGCGTTCCGTCCGACAGAGGCCGATGCCTTTGGCACCGTATTTCAGAGCACGTCGCCCATCTGCGGCGCTGTCACCGTTGGCCATGACGACCAACCGTGCTGCTTCGTCTGCCCAGTGCAGCAATATGTTGAGTTCAGTGGTGAACTCTGCTTCAACGGTTGCAATCTCGCCCAGATATACTCGCCCGGTGGTGCCGTCGATGGTAATCAAATCACCTTCATGGATAGTTGCATCACCAACAAAGGCTTCGCGCATACTGACATCCACCTCGATACCTTCTGCACCAGCGACACAGGGTTTGCCCATGCCACGCGCTACCACGGCGGCATGCGAGGTCTTGCCACCACGGCTGGTCAGGATTCCCTGCGAGGCAAAGAATCCATGGATGTCCTCGGGTTTTGTTTCTTCTCGAACCAGGATGATGCGCTCGCCGGACTTGCCCTGTTTCTCGGCCCTGTCAGCATCAAACACCGCACGGCCACAGGCAGCGCCCGGCGAGGCAGGCAGCCCCTGAGCTAGTGCGGTGGCCTGCGCATCCGGGTCAAGACGTGGGTAGAGCATCTGCTCCAGTAAGCCGGGATCAATCCGCAGCAAGGCCTGTTTTTTATTTATCAGGCCTTCCTTTTCCATTTCGATGGAGGTCCGTACCATGGCGACAGCATTCATTTTGCCATTGCGAGTCTGCAGGCAAAACAATGTCCCGCGTTCAATGGTGAACTCGAAATCCTGTACTTCATGGTAGTGTGATTCAAGATTCTGCCGTAGCTGCTCTAGCTGACGAGCCATTTCAGGCATCTCGTTTTCCAGCTGGTCTATTGGTTTGGGTGTGCGGATACCGGCCACCACATCTTCACCCTGTGCGTTGATGAGGTATTCCCCATACAGCTTGTTTTCCCCGGTAGCAGGGTTGCGTGTAAAGCCGACACCGGTTGCAGAATCATCACCGCGGTTACCGAACACCATGGTACAGATGTTGACTGCCGTACCATTTGCCATCTCAGGTGTAATATTGAATTCACGCCGATAATCGACTGCGCGTTTACCCATCCATGAGTTGAAGACGGCCTTGACGGCGATCTCCAGCTGTTCGTAGGGGTCTTCCGGGAATGGCTTGCCTGTCTGTTCAGCGACAACGCGCAGAAATCGTTCGCTTATTTCTTTCAGGTTGGCGGCGGAAAGCCCGACATCTTCCGATACATGGGCTTTTTGTTTAACAGCATCGAACTGCTTGTCGAAAAACGCGTCATCAATGCCAAGTGCCACCTTGCCAAATAACTGGATGAAACGGCGGTAGGAGTCATAGCCGAAGCGCTCGTCGCCGGTCTGTTTTATCTCGCCTTTAAGGGTTTCCGAGTTCAGCCCAAGATTGAGAATTGTATCCATCATGCCCGGCATGGACATGGCAGAGCCGGAACGCACAGAAACCAGCAGCGGGTCTTCGGTATTGCCAAAAATCTTACCGGTAGCCGCCTCTACCGCCTGCATTTGCAGCCGCACCTGATCCATTAGTCCAGCAGGCAGAGCATTTTCGTCAGAGGCGATGAAATCCAGGCAGGCTTCGGTAGTAATGACAAACCCGGGCGGTACATTGAGCCCGATTTGAGTCATCTCACACAGGTTTGCACCTTTACCGCCGAGCAATGTCTTATTTTTACCATCGCCTTCTGTGAAGTTGTAAACCCATTTTTTATCCGCTGTTGTCTTGTTCACTTGTTTTGACCTCGGGAGAATTGACTGTAGTATTTTTTGTTTGATCTTTCATTATGACAAAGCAGCGTTCCAGCCGACAGTAAAAAATTCAGTATTTTGATTAGAGGTCAAAGACCAAGGAAATATCTGATTTACCCCAGTGCCCTCTGTGGTCATCGCTTTTTTTCTGACCTGAAACTTTTTCCCCTCTATTCATCCCCTGTATACTGAATGGACACTAATGCGCTACGACGGAGAGCCTGCGATGTCCGACCATAAAATTACCTTCACTTACCTGTCACAGGAAGATCTTCTGGAAGCCGGCTGTTTCGATATTGGCATGGCGATGGATGTGGCAGAAAAGACCCTGCTGGCCTTCGAAGATAATCGTATTTTGTTCCCGGAGAAGATTGTACAGATCTTTGACCAGGCTTCGCAGGACCGTATTAACTGTTTGCCTGCCACCTTGCTGGATGAAAAGGTAAGCGGGGTAAAGTGGGTTTCTGTATTTCCGGGCAACCCGGCGCTGCATGGCGCACAGAATCTGTCTGCTATTTTTGTGCTTTCCGAGATTGAGAAGGGTTTTCCCACTGCTGTCATGGAAGGCACCCTTGCTTCGAATATGCGTGTTGCAGCAATGGGCGGGGTGGCAGCCAGGTATCTGTCACGTGAGGGCAGTGAAGTAATCGGTTTTATCGGTGCAGGAGAACAGGCGAAGATGCATTTACTGTCTATGAAAGTGGTAAGACCCGGCCTGAAAGAGTGCCGGGTTGCAGCAAAAACTATTGAAGAGGAGCAGCAATTCATCAGTGAGTTGTCACCGCTGTTTCCAGATATGGACTTTGTCGGAGCCAATACGCATGGACGTGCAGCGATGGAAGATGCTGACATACTGGTGACGGCGACTAGTGCTCAGGCCCCGCTATTGAAAGCCTCCTGGATGAAGCCGGGGGCTTTCTACAGCCACATTGGTGGCTGGGAAGATGAATACGAGGTGGCTCAGCAGTGTGACAAGATCGTCTGTGATGACTGGGACACAGTCACTCACCGCACCCAGACGCTGAGCCGCATGTATGCCGAAGGGCTGATCTCCGGTGCCGATATCCATGCCGACCTGCATGAGCTGGTGTCGGGGCTTAAGCCAGGTCGTGAGTCCGACGATGAGCGCATTTACTTTAATGCTGTTGGACTGGCCTATATCGACGTTGCCATCGGACTGTCGATGTACAGGCGAGCCATTAGTGCCGGTTGCGGCCAGAGCCTTGATCTACAGCAATGCATGATCTTTGAACATGAGAATATAATGCAACAGGTGAGGTTATAGAAGCTGTACTGGTTGAGCTTCGTGCCTCAGTAAAGTCCTACGCATACGAGATGCGAAAAAAGACATGTTTAAACGATTAGACAACACCCCTGAAAAGCTTGTTACCGTTACGATAGAGGGCCAGCCAGTCGTGGTACCTGCCGGTGAGACCGTAGCTGCTGCACTGCTCGCCAGCGACCTGGGCCATACACGTACGACACCAGTCTCCGGCAGCCCGCGTGCACCTTTCTGTCTGATGGGTGTGTGTTATGAATGCTTGATGGTGATCAATGGCCAACCCAATCAGCGGGCCTGCAGAGAAGTTGTAGATGAAGGCATGACTATAGAGCGTCAGCATGGCTCGGGTGAACTGTCGACGTGAAAGATCATTATTCGCTGCTGATCATCGGTGCTGGCCCAGCCGGGATGTCTGCTGCGGTGGTTGCGGCTGAACACGGCCTCAGTGTTGCCCTGCTAGACGAGCAGGCCGCACCGGGGGGGCAGATCTATCGGGCGATGGAATCTATTCCGGCTGAGCGAGCCGAGCTGCTAGGGGTGGAGTACCAGCGAGGCGGTGAACTGGTCTCCGCATTCCGGGACTCTGACGTCGATTACTTCCCCGGTACACAGGTCTGGGCTCTGAACCACAGGCGTGAAATTGGCCTGTTGCGTGATAACACGCCGGGCATGATCACCGCTGACCAGGTTTTGCTGGCCAGTGGTGCGATGGAGCGCCCCATACCCTTTCCGGGCTGGACGCTGCCGGGCGTGATGAACGCCGGCGCAGGACAAATTCTCATGAAAGCCCACGGCATCGTTCCCGCTGATGGTGTAGTGCTGGCCGGTTCCGGGCCGCTGCTGCTGTTACTGGCCTGGCAGTATCTGCATGCCGGAGTGAAGATAAAGGCGATACTTGATCTCACCCCTGTGCGTAATCACCTGCGTGCACTGCCGCATCTGCCGCGCGCCCTGCTGGCCGGTCAATACCTGCTGCAAGGAATGTCCTACAAGAAAGACCTCAAGCAGGCTGGTATCAGCACATTGCATAACGTTAGTGAGTTACATGCAAAGGGCAAGGAAAAGCTAGAGTCAATCAGCTTCACTCACCATGGCCGGCAGCAAACTGTCGAGACAGATCTGCTGCTGGTTCACTTCGGGGTCATTCCTCACAGTCATTTGTCTCGTGCCGCCGGATGTGAGCAAATCTGGGACAACAGCCAGCAGTGCTGGCGCCCACAACGGGATGACTGGGGTCAAAGCAGCATCGACGGCATCCTGATTGCCGGTGACAGCGCGGGTATCGGGGGCGCCCGCACGGCAGAACATGCCGGTCGGCTGGCAGCCTTGCAGACCGTACACTTACTCGGTCGGATAGATTTACATGAACGCGACCGTCTGGCCCGTAACAACAGGAAATGGATGCATAAAGAACAGCATATCCGGCCTTTCCTGGAAGCCTTTTTTCATGTACCCGGCAAGCTGCTCAGTGTGCCGGACGATAACACTGTTATCTGCCGGTGCGAGGAAGTTACAGCTGGTGAAATACGTAAAGCCGTCGCTGATGGCCACAGCGACAGCAACCAGGTCAAGTTCCTGACTCGCTGCGGTATGGGGCCCTGCCAGGGCAGGCAGTGTGCCGATGCCGTCGCACATATTGTCGCAGCGGCAGGCGGGCAAAGTGTCGACCTGGGTGGTCATTATCGGGGGCGCCCGCCGGTAACGCCATTAACACTGGGTCAACTCGCCAGCCTGTCTCCCGAGGAAGCAGAATGAAGACCGATGTTCTGATCATTGGTGGAGGACTGATGGGGTTCTCAACTGCCCTGCAGCTGGCGAAATGTGGCACGCGCTGCATCGTGCTGGATAAGGACAGCCCGGGGCGCCATGCTTCCGGGGTCAATGCCGGTGGTTTACGCCAGCTCAATCGACATCAGTCTGAGATACCGTTATCGGTAGCTGCCGCAGAAATGTGGCATAACATTGAGTCATTGCTTGATAGTGACTGTGATACCCATTTCCCCGGGCAGATTCGAATTGCAGAAAATGCTGAAGATATGCAGCGGCTGGAAGAACGTGCGGCGATGGTTCGTGCTATGGGTTTTGCACACGAGGAAATTATTGGTCAGCAGGAGTTGTACCAACTGGTGCCGGCACTGGTTCCACACTGCAAGGGCGGCCTGATTTGCCGCAATGACGGTTACGGCCGTCCATTCCATGTACTCGATGCCTTCCGCCGCAAGGCATGTTCACTGGGTGTGGAATATCTTGCCTCTGCACGGGTGGATGCGATAGAGCACAAAAGAAATATATGGCGTGTGAATACGCCGAAAGGTGAGTTCCGCGCACCGGTACTGGTCAACTGTGCAGGCGCCTGGGCAGGCCGTGTTGCTGCCGCAATGGGTGAATCCGTGCCACTGAAAGCCGCTGCCCCGATGTTGATGATCACCGAACGTCTGCCCCGTTTCATTGAGCCGGTGGTTGGTGCGGCGAGCCGCAAGCTCTCCTTCAAGCAGATGCAAAATGGCACACTGCTGATCGGTGGCGCCCATCTGGCGGAACTGGATTTCGAGCATCAGACCACTGACATGGACTGGGGGAAACTTGCCGTCAGCGCACGTACAGTCATGGCCCTGTTTCCACAACTGGAAAATGTACGCATCGTGCGAGCCTGGGCGGGTATAGAGGCCTTTATGCCGGACAATCTTCCCGTTATCAGCAGGAGCAGCACATCACCGGATACCTACCATGCTTTTGGTTTTTCGGCACACGGTTTCCAGTTGTCGCCGATAGTCGGCAAGATCATTTCCGAGCTGATACTTGACGGAGATACTGAATTTCCCGTCAAGCCTTTTAATATTGAGCGGTTCTGACAGGACATATCAAGTAATTATTATCCAGTGCTATCTACCTGGACTGGTAGCGTTGATCCAGAATGCTGACTCAGATCCATTTTGAAAATCCCTTGAAGTGATACATACCATTTCTTTTCTGACATTTTTCATTTAGCCATTTTTTCACTTCGGCCGCAGGCATGGGTCGACTAATCAGGTAGCCCTGCGCAATATCACAACCCTGTCTTGTTAGCATTTTCAACTGTGACTCCATTTCTATGCCTTCGGCAACGACATTGATTCCCAGTCCATGGGCCATAGATATAATTGAAAGAGTTATAAACGCATCATCCTTTATCTCGACCATGTTCTGGACAAAGGACTTATCTATTTTGACAGTTTTCACAGGTAATGATTTTAGGTAATTGAAGGTGCTGTAACCGGTGCCAAAATCATCAATGGCCAGACGCGTACCCATGTCATTGAATGCGTTTAACACATGCATTGATAGATCGGTATTTTTCAGTACCGAGTGCTCAGTGATTTCAAGTTCCAGCACCGAAGGGTCGATAGCATGTGACTGTATTTCATGCGTTGCGTACTCCAGGAAATCCTGTTGCTCGAGATCAGCCGGTGACAGGTTGATGGAAAAGCGCCTGATTGGAATACTCGACTGCTGCCATTGTTGTATCTGTTCACAGGCTGCATGAACTACCCATCGCCCAAGCTGGTGGATTAGCTCACTCTGTTCGGCAAGTTTGATTGCTTTGTCAGTAGAGACAAACAGGTTGTTTTTGTCTTTCCACCTTAATAGAGATTCAAAGCCGATGACTTCACCCGATTTAAGATCGATCTGTGGCTGAAAATAGAGTTCCAGCGTATTGTTGTTGATGGACTGCCTCAGGTTTTGCTCAAGGTTATGATCAAGCATTGACAATTCATGGTCATTGCGAGAATAAAATTTGTATCCGGTTCGGGCTGTGCTTTCATTTTGCCGAATAGCAAAGCTGGCATGCTTGAGCAAGGTCTCTGCATCATCCCCGTCTGTTGGATAATGGCTGATGCCGATATTTACGGCGAGAATTATCTGTTCAGTGCCCTGTATAATCGGGTGCTTTGCCTGATCGATGATCTCTGCTGCGATTTTCTTAACATAATTAATATCTCCATTTTTCAGTAGAAGAACCAGCTGGTCACTACCAAGACGGCCGAGTGTGTCATCGTCTGAGCAAATGCCTTGTAGTCGATGTACATATTTTACCGTTACCTGGTCCGAAAATTGATGATTTCGGCTGCTGGTAATCAGCGTCAGGTTATCTATGTCAATATTCAGGACATACAGGTCCCCGGGTTCTGACGCCTTTTTGATTTCCTGATTGATCCAGTGCGAGATAGAAGTTCGGTCAAACAACCCGGTCAATTCGTCATGGTGCTGTTCAGCATTATTGCCTGCTCTGTTTGACAGACTGGCTGGATCCAGTGACAGGTTGATGACATGACCGCGAGAGTTTCCCCAGCGGTCGCTGAAAGGGTTACTGTGGATGTAAACTTTGTTGGGATTTCCAGTATAGTCATTTATTATTAATTCATCGACTTTGGGTATCGGTACTGCTTCATTATTTTCTCCAGCCGCACCATTAATACCCGTTTCAACATCGAACTCTGGTATGACAGTGTCCAGTGGCAGGTTGACGACATCACGCAGGCGACTGTTCACCATTTTTTCTGCCAGCTCGTTCATATGTTCGATGCGTAAATTCATATCCAGGATGATCAGGCCATGGTCGACAGCATCCATCTCAGCAGACCGTTTTTCATCTACTTCTGTAAGCATTTGGCTGGAAACCTTCAATCGTGACCAGGCCCAGATGGGGAAGGCGATGATTGTAAATATAAACGCTGTGGCAGGTGGCAGCCAGTACTGTGACTGCAGCAGTAGAGCTGAAAATATCAGTATGCAGAGACTAGCGGAAGCCCACATAATTAATGATAGGCGAACGCCAAGCAGAGGGTAAAGCAGCAGGGGGATCATGACAGCCAAAAAAGTGAAGTATGTCTGATACTGTTTGTTGACGGATGTGATAAGCAGGTCGTTAGATATCGCATCAAGAACATTTGCCATGGTTTCAACGCCCGACATCTGGTAATCATTCCCTGTGGTTGGTGTCGGCAGGCGATCTCCTATGCCCGCTGCTGTGACGCCAACCAACAGGTATTTTCCTGCTAAATCGTCTAGTTTTGTCTTTCCTTCCAGCACATCAACATAGGAGATGGTAGGGTAATGGCCCGGTGGTCCGGCAAACGGAATAAAGACACGCTTGTCACGTACCCATTTTCCAGGGGTTGATCCGCCCAGTTCAGGATTCGTTTCACCGGGCAGGCGGTCCTCAATATCCGGCATGTTTAACGAGAGCATGGCAAGCGGGAAACTTGGCCATGTTGCTGCACCGAGCCCGCTAAGGAGATAGAGGCTACGGCAAATGCCGTCTTCATCCAGCTCGGCATCAACACTGCCCAGCCCAGCAACAGACTCTTCCAGCAGGGCAATGGGGTGCAGTTCTCTGACAGATCCTGATTCGTAACCGGTGGTGGGTACTACAGGCAACACTACCCGGGCATGGGCGCGAATTGCCCGGGCCAGTTCATTATCTACCTGCAGGTTGGCTGAAGGTTCTGAAAATATGATATCGAACCCCGTTGCCGGGTGGTCAAGTTTTGACAGCCGGCGTAGCAGGCGTGTATGTATTTCTCGTGACCAGGGCCAGCGGCCGAGCCGCGCTATGCTCTTTTCGTCTATAGCGATGATAGCAATATTCCCGGCCGGGGGCCGGGAGTCCGCTGATATCACAATATCATAGAACAGATTGTTCAGTCGTTTGAGCCAGCCTGCCTGATCGGCAGCCACAGCAATTGCTGCAATCACCAGGGTGATAAACAGGTAAGCCGGCCACGGAAATAGCGACTTCTTTCTCACAGAAAAATGATCAGCGGTGCCAGAAACATAAGTATCGGTACCCACCCTCTGTCCGGACCGGGCACCTGGAAACGTTGTGCCGTAGAATACGGTCCCTCATAGCCTTCTGCATCAATGCTACTGACGCGCATGAAATAATCTCCCTGCCGGGGACTCGACAGGAGATAACGCGGCGTATCGATAACATCATCGACTAACAGGTCTGAGAAGGTTTCATCACGCGATAACTGCAAATGGTAGCTCTGGTTGGGTCCATCTGCCTGCCATTGCAGTGCCAGTCCTTTGTCATTCACAGAAGGTTCTTTCATTGCCGGTGGTCCCGGCAAGACTCTAAACGACTGGTAGTGCCCGAATGGCCCGGGTTCTCCCTGGCGGTCATAGGCCTGTACGCGCCAGTGATATTCGCCGGCAGGCAGCCTGGCGTTTAAGGTATATTGTTCGTGTTCAATGTCTATCTTACTAATTATCGAGGTTTTGTCTTGTCGGTCGGCAGTAACCTGTAACTGGTAGCCACTGCTGCCTTCGGGCTGGGCCCAGCTAAATGACGGTCTTTTTCCTGCGATGCTAGCGCCCGCAGCCGGCGTAATGCTGACAGGTGCGGCAGGATAGGCGTTGAGTTCGAAAGGCGTTACTGCATCATTGCCCTCGAGACCATTTTCATCGATGGCCCTTACACGCAGTATATAATTATCATCAGGTAGACCCGCCAGGTTAGCAGTGACCTGCTTCGGCGCATAGTCATGGTTATGCAATAGTAAATCGGGTTGATTGCTGGCAAGGATCTGTACCTTGTACGATACTGCACCTGCCATTGCAGGCAGTTTTATCTTTATGTAGGGCGTTTCGATTTTGGCTGGCACGGAAGCAAGGTCAGGAGCAGGCAGCAGTACGATCGGTTCTTTTAGCGGTTGATGTGACTCCACCACCATACCGTAGCCGCCGGTAAGCCGATGTTTGCTGCTGTTGCCCATTACATCTACAGTGCCTTTTAATACCTCGATACGCGACACCGAATCGCTGCTGTCGACGCGAAAGTCTGTTCCCCTGATGGCCATCACGGCGGACGGCGTGGTGATTTTGAATCGGGTGCCGGGTATCTTTGCGGGGTTGTTCCTGTTCTCAGCCTGGCCCTGGTGCAGGTGCACCTGTGAATCAGTGACATCGCCATCACCGTAGGCTTTCAATATCTCCAGTTTAAGACTGCTTTCAGGCACCAGCAGCAATTCGCTGCCATCAGCAAAGACAAGCAGCACACTGGCATTATCAGGGGTTATAATTATGTCCTGCTGCGATAACCGCTGGCCGACTGCCGCCGGGCTTTCCGTCCCTGTGCCGGCCTTTTTGAGCTTTACAGGGCCGTGTACGGCTTTTATTTCTACACCAGCAAGTTTAACCTTTGACCATTTAACAGGTATGTGGATATGCGTTCCGGGAGGTATGTGTCGTGGACGGGTAATATTATTCAGACGCTGCAGGGGCCGCCAGTATTTAATGCCGGTCAGGTATCGGGTGGTAATGTCCCACAGATTGTCTCCCGGCCTGGCGACATAGATCCAGCCCTGCTCAGATTCATCGGCAATCGATGAAACAGGACTGGTCAACAAAAGCGGCAGCAGCAAAAAACAACCTAATAAGTGGGCATTTATACTCATCTTTATTCTTCTTGATCGGGTAACTGATCTTTTTCAAGTAAATATAACTGGAACCTTTATCTAATCTTAGCACATGAATTTCTGTTTTTTTTCTGGGAAGTCAGGTTGCTATGTCGCTGGACACTGAATCTTTCAGTAAAGAGAGGTTCTCACTGATAAAAAAGTAGCAATAAACAGCTGGGATGCGCCTTGTCTGGAATAAGGGAACTGTATTCTCTGCTTCGGTCCATGCTGTGTATTGCCGCTTCCATGCCATGGTTAAACGGGAAAGTGCCAAAGTTTTTTAGCAATCATGATAATGGGATAACCCTGTCTCCCGTCAGAACAGAAGGCGCGTGAGTGCATGATCTTGCCCGCCTCATATCCAGGCGACCTACACAATTTGGAAAATCGCGGTACGAACAGCTTGTAACGCATCGTTATGCCCTGCGTCGGAAAGCCAACAGTGGTCTAGAAAATATTTGCGGTCAGGTAAGGCATATTTTATCAACCAGGTTTCCATTAGTTCGTTATAATCATAAAGTCATGCTGACGATAAACACTGGGAGAGTTTATCCAGCAGTTCAATTTACTGACAGGTGATGTGTATATAATCGCTGCAGTTCAAACTCTACAGAAATGGTAAACACGTGCAGTCAGTTATTTCAATTAAAAATCTGTCCAAGAGGTATGCATCCGGTGTTTGCGCACTGAACCAAATCAATCTGGACATTAAGCAGGGAGAAATTTTTGCCCTGCTGGGCCCGAACGGAGCGGGTAAGACGACATTGATTAGCATCATCTGTGGTCTCGTGAACTCGGATGCAGGGACTATCAGAGTAGCTGGCCACGACGTTCATTCAGATTACCGAAAAGCACGATCGTTAATTGGACTGGTGCCACAGGAACTGGCCACTGCGACATTCGAAAGCGTCTGGTCAACGATGAATTTCAGTCGCGGGCTGTTTGGTAAAGCAACCAGCCCGGCGTATATAGAAAAAGTTTTGCGTGACCTTTCTCTGTGGGATAGAAAGGATTCCAGGATTATTACCCTGTCCGGTGGCATGAAGCGCCGCGTGTTGATTGCAAAGGCGCTGGTGCACGAACCACAGATACTGTTTCTTGATGAACCAACGGCGGGTGTTGATGTTGAACAGCGGCGTGATATGTGGGGAATGGTTAAAAAGCTGGCCAGTGAAGGAGTCACCATTATTTTGACAACGCATTACATAGAAGAAGCCGAAGAGATGGCTGATCGCATTGCTGTGATCAACGATGGTGAGATCAAGGTGGTGGAAGAAAAGTCTGTCCTGATGAATAAACTGGGTAAAAAACAGCTGGTACTGACCCTGCAGCGTCCCTTAACACGCATCCCATCTGAACTCGGCGAGTATGCCCTTGAGATATTAGAAGATGGCAATGTACTGGTTTATACCTTTGATACGCAGAAGGAACACACGGGAATATCCGAATTGCTGCGCCATCTGGGTAAACTGGGTATTGATTTTAAAGACCTGCACTCCAGTCAAAGTTCTCTCGAAGATATTTTCGTTAACCTGGTGAGGGGCTAAGGGTACCTCTATCAATCCATGAATAAGCATCTTGAGCCCCAAAAATGCCATCTCTGCGTTAAGAAGCTTCGCAATAGCAAGCTATTTCGTGCGTTTCTTGCCTTGATATGAAAACTTTTTAATTACAATCTGGCATATCCAGAATTAACAGAGGTGCCCTTAACTCATGAATTTCTATGCTATTCGTGCAATATATATCTTTGAAATGTCGCGCACCTGGCGGACCCTGATGGAGAGTATTGCTTCACCTATTCTCACAACTTCACTTTATTTTATTGTATTTGGAGCGGCTATTGGCTCACGCATGGGAGACATCGATGGTATAGCCTATGCAGCATTTATCATACCAGGGCTGCTCATGCTGTCACTCTTGGGTGAGAGTATTTCCAACGCTTCCTTCGGTATCTATTTTCCAAAATTCTCCGGCACTATCTATGAGGTATTGTCAGCGCCGGTATCTCCGCTCGAAGTCGTTATTGGTTATGTCGGTGCAGCTGCCTCAAAATCGATGATCATCGGTGTGCTGATTCTACTCACGGCACGCCTGTTTGTGGATTACCAGATCCTGCATCCAGCCTGGATGGTCAGTTTTTTGCTGTTGACGACGATTACATTTAGTTTGTTTGGGTTCATCATCGGCCTGTGGGCTGATGATTTTCAAAAATTACAGATTATTCCGATGATGGTAATTACACCGTTGACCTTTCTGGGGGGGGCATTCTATTCCATTAACATGCTTCCAGATTTCTGGCAAAAAGTAACTTTATTTAATCCGGTTGTGTATTTAATCAGCGGGCTGCGCTGGAGTTTTTATGGTGTGGCCGATGTCAATGTAGGTTTTAGCCTGGCTATGATTCTGGTGTTCATGCTGTTGTGTCTTGGGCTGGTATGGTGGATATTTAAAACGGGCTATCGGCTCAAGACCTGAACTGCTGCGGGCAACGAGAGCTGTCTGCCTGGGCTTACAAATAAGCCTTGATTTAATCTATCTCGGTCATGCCCTGCTTCTGGAAACCACCAGTGGGTTCGAGCATGTTTGACGCTAGATCAGGCACCAGTCAGCTACCCGGGGCGATGGCATGATATTATACTTAAGAAAACATCTAACTATGATGTTCATCTGTTCTGTCGTTATTTATTGATGGGGTTTCAGGCAAGTATTCGATAAAATACCATCGCCTGTCCCTGAATAGATTTCCTTCAAATAGTACGGTTTATGAATATATTAAAGCTTTGTGTTTACCTGGTTGTCAGTATCTTGCCGATACTGCTGCCTGTCATGGCTCAGGCAGAGATGAGCCGCCCGATCACCGAAGAAGGGAAGCCAACGGTGATTCATGTCCTGGGTGCCATACTTGACGTTGATAAAATTGACAGTGCCGAACAGAATTTTACACTCAATATCTATTTTATATTTAGCTGGAAAGATGCAAGCCTTGCCCATGACGAAGGCGGTGGTATTTCACGCCCTCTAGCTGACGTGTGGAACCCACGCTTGACCATAATGAACACCCAGAAACTGAGGACAAATACTAAAGACATCGTAGAAATATCACCACAGGGAGAAGTAACTTATCGGCTCCATGTCTTTGGTGATTTTTCACAGCCAATGGATTTGCATAGCTTTCCGAATGACAAACATACATTTGAAGTACCCGTCGTGGCGGCAGGCTATCGCGAAGCTGACCTGGTTTTCCAACCCTTGCCGGGAACTAAGTCATTCATTGCCGGAAAGCTGTCTGTTGCGGACTGGCAAGTAAGTAACATGAAAAGTGAAGCGCGACTGGTTCCTCTGGCGAACGGCGTTGAACTTCCCGGCTTTATTTTTAGCTTCGATGCAGCGCGCTTAACTCACCACTACATTGTAAAGGCCATCATACCACTTGCATTAATTGTCATGATGTCGTGGGTGGTGTTCTGGATTGACCCAAAGCAGGTATCGAATCAATTAAGCGTTGCGGTAACAACGGTGTTAACGTTGATCGCGTATCATATTGCTTTATCAGGGCGTCTGCCGCTGATACCCTATCTGACAGAAATGGATAAATTCTTATTTAGTTCAACACTGCTGGTGTTTATGAGTCTGATTGAAGTTGTAATTACATCGCAGCTATCGAGTTCAGGTCGTATAGCACTGGCACGCCGCATTGACCTTAACGCCAGATGGTTTTTTCCGTTAATCTTTCTGCTAGCGCTAAGCTATTCATTCCTGTTTTAAATAACGATGAAGATATGCTCTGTACCTGCGAATTGGCAGAAACAGTAGCAATAGAATTTTACCTCCCTGGCAGGCGTTATTCAGGATAATATGTAAGTTAAATCCAGCAGGGATTTGATTTATTGTTAGCGGATGTTAATAAATTATACATTACGGAAATCATGATGACTGTAACTGCAAGAATTACCGTTGCCGGTGCCGGTTTCGCGGCATTAACCGGACTGAAAGAATTACGCAAAGCATTACCAAAAGCTGAACTGACACTGGTCGCGCCAAAGGCTGAATTCATTTATTTACCGAGTCTAATCTGGCTGCCTTATGGTATGCGTACAGAGAATGATATTCGCTATGATATTCAACCGCTGCTAAACAGGCTGAATGTAAAATTTATTCAGGCTAGTGTGACCGGTATCTCGGACGATGGCAGGGTACTAAAAACGGATAGTGGCGAGGTGAGGAATGATGCACTGTTGATTGCTACTGGCGGGCGCTTTATCAAAAAGCTCCCCGGCATAGAGAATGCGATTACTATCTGTGAAGGGATTGCAGCTGCTGAAGCAATGGGTGAAAAAATTAGAATTCTTTCGAGCGGCACTATTGCTCTCGGTTTTAGCGGCAACCCTAAGGAGCCATCCGCTATGCGTGGCGGCCCGATGTTTGAACTGTTGTTCGGTCTCGACACCTGGTTGCGTAAGCAGGGTAAACGAGAAAAAATAAGGCTGGTATTTTTTAGCCCTGCTCCACAGCCCGGTAAACGACTGGGAGAAAAAGCGGTGAAAGGCATG
>JBLYYR010000167.1:0-6030 GCA_048550195.1 Arenicellales bacterium | reverse complement strand
GAATAAAGGCCGTGAGCTTCTGTAATTCTTCATCAGCTTCTTCTATGAAGATACCAAGAATTTCCTCATCTACATCGGGGGCACTAACCTGCATACCGGTAATTTCAACAGTTGCCTTAATAGCAGAATCCTGTTGTTCCGGGCGTAGTACCTCATTGTCCGGCCCGGACGCATGCTGTTCAACGAGTGCCTCTTCGCCGGCAGGTAGCACATCAACCACTTCCAGAGCCGGTGATAATAACGGCTCATCTACCCGGGGACACGGATATCCCAGCTTCTCGATACTCTGCTCTGCCATATCCAGCGCCGTTCCGGTATGACCGCGATGTTCCGCTACTTCCTCAATATAAAACTCGATACTGCAGATAGCATCCGCAAGCAAATCGAGCTGATCTTCATGAAGCGACTGATGCCGTTCGATTAATTCATGCGTCACAAACTGTTTGACCTGATCTACTGCAACGGCAGCACGTTCCTGGTCAGCCAGCCTCAGACCGCCGCTTATCTGGTTAAACAGATCCGGCACAACAGACAGTGACTCGAAATCACCCGATAACCTGATGAACTGGCTGATAGCTTCTTTCGCCATGCCCATGCTTGCGACCACTTCGTGTGTCACTGCATCAAGCCCCTGGTTGAACGCAGCACCTTCTTCATTACCTGCGGCAAGATCGCCCAAAGCATCTTCCGCAACTACCAGAGTATTCGCCAGCGCGACCAGTTCCGCCTCACCAGGCAAATCATTATTCGCTATCATTTCACGGAGTGCATTTTCCTGCAGCAGTACGGCCTGGAAATGCTTTTCCAGCCCAAGCATGTCCAGTGTATTTGCCAATGCATGCAAATCATTAGCCACCGGAATGAATAACCGGGGATCACGCTCATTGCTGTTTGCATAGTCATCAAGACTTTCCCTGATACGATCCATGTCAGCGCGCATCGTAACAGCGACCGTCTCTATCAGTTCATCGCTGCATGCAATCGGCGCATCGTCTGCAGAGCCATCCAGCACGTGGCCTGCCGACAGATCATTGATCCCGTAGGTTTCCCTTATCAACCTGATGCTCTCGGACACCGGAGCAGCCTGTGCCAGCCGGAATAACAGGTTTTTCATCAATTCATCTGACAATACGTCGTCAAACACCGTTTCACCCGAGTCCATCAAGCGCTTGATCTGCCGATCCAGCTGGCCAAATAACTGTTTCGCTTCAACTGTTGTCTCCAGCAGGCCGTCTCGCAGTGCCTCGGCCACGGCAGTTCCCACCCACCAGATTCGTGCTGCCGGCTCACTACCCGCACACTGCCGCAAATGCTCCAGCACCTCGACCAGGGTATTCAGGCCATTATTACCCTCTGCATTTCTGTACCATTCCAGCAACCCGCTCTGAAACCGGGCACGAGCAGCTCGCGCCATTGATGGCATATCCTCTCTGGCAGGCTCTGCGCGAACATCAAAAACCGATTCAGGTGCACGTACGTGCAGGTCTGGCGAGAAAATATCTGTTTGCTGCAGTGGCTGTTCACCGCGGGTAGTGCGAAGACTGTTAACCATGTTCAGAAGTACGCCCGGTTTTTCTTCCCGACCAGACCGAATGCTCGACAGGTAATCAGGCAGTTGCAGAAAAGCCTGCATCAACAGGTCCATTGCTGTTTCTTCTTCTTTAACTGAACCCTGTTGCAGGTCAGCAACGACAGCTTCCATCTCGGTCGTCAACAGAACAGCGCCCTTGATATTAACCATCTGTAATGGCCCGAGCGCCTCATGCAGGAGGGTTGCACAACGCTGCAACAAGCTTACATCCCCGGAACTTTCCGCATACTCTTCCAGCTGCAATCGTGCCTGGTCAAGCGTTTCACCCAGTTCCTTGCGAACCCATCCAAGCGCGTTGTAGTCTATAGCTTCATGCATAATAATGTTTCCTTGCAAGCCAGTTCGGCTGGCTGCTCATGGTGCGGGTATGTGCTATAAACTACCCACGAACTGCCGCGACACATCAGGTGATCAGGAACCTGTTGACAATTATTCCGGCAATTTGAATCCGGTAACCGAAGTATCCAGGTCCTGCGCCAGCCGGGAAAGGTTACCGATAGAACGGGCAGTCTGTTCAGTTCCCGTGCTTGCCTGAGTAGTCATTTCCTGAATACTGTTCATACTGATGGCCAGCTCGGTGGCAACATCGGCCTGCTGACGGGCAGATCCGGAAATATTCTGGATAAGGCCGGCAAGCTGGTCTGACACTGATTCAATTTCCTCCAGTGCGCTACCGGCGTCCTCTGCAATTTGAGCGCCATCAACCACGCCGGCGGTACTCTTCTCCATTGAAATCACAGCTTCATGAGTATCGGCCTGAATGGTCTTTACCAGCGCTTCAATCTGCTTGGTAGCATTTGCCGAACGCTCGGCCAGACGCTGCACTTCGTCAGCCACGACCGCAAACCCCCGCCCGGCCTCACCCGCCATGGCAGCCTGAATTGATGCATTGAGTGCCAGAATATTTGTTTGCTCGGCAATATCGTTAATCAATTCAACGATGTCGCCAATCTCCTGCGAGCTCTCGCCGAGTCGTTTTATGCGTTTCGACGTTTCCTGTATATGTTCACGAATATTATCCATACCATCCATGGTGCGCTTCACCGCTTCACCGCCTTTTTTAGCGATTTCAACTGAACGCATGGCCACCTTCGATGACTCACTGGCTTCTGTAGATACTCCGCCCATGGATACCGACATTTCACTAATCGAGGAACCTGCAACGGATATATCCTGAGACTGCTGCTTACTCGCTTCGGAAAGCTGACTGGCTATCTGCTCGGTTTCATGGACCGATGATGACAACTGTGTCGATGTGTCGTTAATTGTTTTTACCAGGCCACGTAACGATTCAACTGTCACATTAATGGAATCGGCGATGGCACCCGTGAAGTCCTCACTGACAGTCGTTGTGACTGTCAGGTCACCGGCGGCCAGATCACCGATCTCATCCAGAAGCCGCATAATAGCTTCCTGGTTCCGGTCATTCTCTTTCTCGATCAACTGGCTGCGCCGACGCTGGTTTACCAGTGTTTCATAGGCCATCCAGAACAAAATAAACAGTGCCACAGCACCCATAAAATATGCCAGCTCGGTTGAGACGAGCCGGTTATCAGGCGCTGCGATCAGCACAGACTTGAGCTCTTCCACCGCCTCGAACAATGCCTCGCTCTGTGCGGTAATTTCAGCTGCAGCTGTCTGGATTCCCACCAGCTCTTCAGCATTTTCCACGATAGAACCGACGTTGTCGCTGATACGGCTGAACAACAGCGCTATTTCCTGAATCTTGGACTGTACTGCCTTGCCCTTCAGTTGCTCAATTCCGCCTGTACCACGCATGAACCCGTCCAGTACGCGTCCAAACTCACGGGTATCCTCGGCAAATGTAACAGCTGCCGACTCGGTCACCTCGCCAGTCATAACCGCATTAAGGCTGTTCACAATACGTTGTCCGAGTACTGACTGTTCAGTAGCCAGACGGACCTGTGCAGCACTGGCACCATTTTTCATCAATTCATCAACAATCCCGTTGGTATGCTCCATCAACTGGGGCATGACCTCATTCATAAGACTTGTAGCCTCGGCCATCGCCATAATCAGGATCTGGCCTTCCAGGACCTCGTCGATGTTATAACGGAAACCACTCCAGCGATTATCCAGGTTAATGAGCGCCATATTCTCAGCAGTTTCACTCAAACCGGTACCATCACCGTAATCCGACATTTGCGCGTCAAGAATTGCCGAGAAATTGTTTTTTGACGATTCCAGTCTGGCAAACGAGCCTATATCACCTGTCGATGACGACAGCGCATACTTCGCTATGCGTTGCGACAACACAAGCTGTTCGCCGACGTCAGCCAGCCTTGCCTGGTCGATCTCGACCTCGTGACCAACCCTGATGAAGGTCCAGGCCATGGCCCAGAGTGCGCAGAGCATGAAGAAGACAAGCACCCTCATCTTGTTGCTTGCACCGAACTTTTTAACATCAAACATCGTTTTCATGACCTGTCTCCTGCCCCATATGTCCACATTGCATTGAATAGTTAACTATTGTCGCTGTCTTTGTACCCGGTCAGCTAAACAGCCACCTGTAGAAACAGTGGCGAATCAACCAGTGATAACAAACTGAATACACCCCATACCTGTTCACCCCTGCGGAATCCATTGCGCAAATAGGGACGAAGTTTTTCATCCACCCCGACATCTTCATCAGTCAGTTCGTCTTCATGAAAATGCTTGAGCCCCATGACCTCGTCCACCAATAGTCCGGTGTAAATATCGTTGAAGTTTATGACCAGCACCCGCGTCTTGTTTGTCACCCTGGACAACTCAGTTCCCAGGTAAGCACTTAAATCTATGACGGGTAAAAGATTACCGCGCACATTAGCGATACCTCGCACCCATGGCCGGGTAAGAGGGACAACCGACAGTTGCGGGTAATCAAGAATCTCGACGACATCATCCATCGCGGCAATCAGGTTATTTCGTCCCAGCCGGAATGCAATCCCCGGCCATTCGTCAGACACTTCTGCCTTGCGTGGAACGCCTGCTTCAGAGCTACGGCAGCATTCCTCGATCTCCCTCAGTATCGCGACCGGGTTTATTACATTCGATTCCGACATATTCAATTACGCTGCCAGCGCTTCTTTGATCAGGCTCATTAATTTACCTTCCTTGACCGGTTTAGTAATGTAGTCACGTGCCCCCTGGCGCATACCCCACACACGGTCAACCTGCTGGTTTTTTCTGGTCACAATAATGACCGGGATAGCAGACGTTTCCGGATCAGATGACAGTTCACGGGTTGCCTGGAATCCATTCAACCCGGGCATTACGACGTCCATAAGAATCAGGTCTGGCCGTTCACGCTTTGCGACCTGTATACCCTCATCAGCCCCCGATGCAGTCAGCGTGTTGAAACCGTTCTTTTCAAGAATTTTCTTTAGCAGGTGCATATCCGTCGGGGAATCATCAACAATCATTATCTGTGTCATCGTAGTGCCTCGTTTTCAGATCAAGCGTATGGTGATTTCTAGTCAGTGTTACCAGTATGCTGTTCGATTACTGTCAGTAATTCTTCGCGTGTAAATGGTTTGGTAATGTAATTATCAGAACCTACGACCCGTCCCCTCGCGCGATCGAACAGGCCATCCTTGCTGGACAGCATAATCACAGGCGTGTGGCGAAAAACCCGGTGATGCTTGATCAATGCACATGTCTGGTAACCATCCAGACGGGGCATCATGATATCCAGCAAAATGAGATCGGGCTGATGATCGGCAATCATGCTCAGTGCTTCGAAACCATCCGTTGCGATGATCACTTCAAAGCCCTCTTTCTTCAGAAGCGTCTCTGCAGTACGGCGGATCGTCTTGCTGTCATCAATCACCATGACCTTGACGCATTTCCCTGCCACCCCGTTGGCGGCCCTCGCTTCACCGTCACCGCGGGATTGATTCACTTCAGCTATCGGTACTGAACTCTGCATGATGACCTCTATCCATTTGATATTTTTACACTTAACACAATCATTCAATCCCCTGCGAAGCCTCTGCCACTGCACCGGCCTCACTATCCATACACCGGCAAGAGAATTAATTTAGTATTAGCTGTCTGCTACACCGGTTTATCGTCAATCGGGTAGCAAACTTTATCTTGTCCAGTCATGGAGATAGCGAGCAACCATCCATCATTTCAAACAGGTAAATAATGAATATCAAACTAGGTATCGTCATGGACCCGATCGGGTCAATCAAAGCCGGCAAGGACAGTTCACTGGCAATGTTGCTGGCGGCCAGCAAACGCGGCTGGGAGCTGTATTACATGGAACAGGGGGACCTGTTTCTGGAGGGCGACCGCTGCCACGCCTTGCTGACCCGTCTGGATGTCGAGGATAACGATCATGACTGGTACACCCTGTCAGATCAGCGAACTGCCCCTCTTGATGAACTCGATATCGTCCTGATGCGCAAGGACCCACCGGTGGATATGGAGTTTAT
>JBLYYR010000166.1:0-9001 GCA_048550195.1 Arenicellales bacterium | reverse complement strand
CATAAAGCCTGGGGCAACTCTGGGTCAAGCGTTTTACCACGAATGGCAAGTTGCAGTGTCTGGTCCAACATTTTGTTTCTCTGGTTACCCCAGGCTTTCAATGATGTTGCTGCAGTTAAAAAGAGGCATAAGTCCGCTAATCCGAGGATTGTAATACCGTTATACCGAACTTATGGAAAAAAATGGTGGCCGGGGACAGAATCGAACTGCCGACACGAGGATTTTCAAAGCCAGCAAAATCAATAACTTACTGATTATTCTAGAAAAGGGTGTGTTGGGTACAGTTAGGGAATATTGTGTTAAATCAACAGGTTAATGCAGGTTGGCGCAGTTAGGTAAAACTGGCAGGTGTTCCGTGAGTGTACCGCAGGAAGCCTGCAAGATTGGCACAATAAAATCACTCTTTCTCATCCATTGGCGTCAGTTCATAGTCAAGGTGTATATCTTCAATATGAGTTGGTCGATTAACTTCCTGAGTCTTCAAGATACGATAAGTTGCTGTACCGCATTTAGAACTTCGTAGTGACATGCAGGCCGGTACGACCAGCGCATGGGTAACCTTGCTTGTCCTTATGCGGATTGAGTTTTGAATCATTAGATTTTCTTGTGAATTTCTTTCCGCATAATGAGCACTGAAAAACATATTTTGGCCCAAAACCTGAGGCTTTTCTTATTCCAGGCGTGCGACGTGATGATACAGCCGATATACGATTATGTCTGGGCACGGCTGTCCGTCGTACACTATCAGGTGCAGAGAGAGGGCTTGATTCACTGAATTCTATTGCATAGCGTGGGATGAATGGTTCTTGCGTTGCGTCTGCACCCTGGATGCGATCTACACGGTATGATCTGGGTTCACCTGTTTGATGCTTAACTGCATGAAGCAATAGATTTCCTTCCTGCGTGCGCCGCAAAGAATATGGTTCAATCAAGCGCTGACTTCCCTGATATGCCAGATTCACACACAAATGGTTTGCGGCTGCAAACCGAATAACTTCCAGTGGCACATTGGTATGCCAGGCATGGACCATGGCTGGTGGATGCCAGGTATCATCCATAACACCACCCATAGCTGGAATTGGTTGCGGTGCTGCTTTCTCAATAGCACCATGCAACCAGTCAAAAACTGCAGGCAAGCTGTTCCAGAATTGCTCGAATGGCGGTAGCGCCGGTAATTGGTGTGCTAGCATGCTCGCCCACTCAGACTCGAGTTCTTTGCGTTCTGGGCGACCTTCAAGAGCATCCATGGTTGGTACGTTTATCCCCTTGAAGGTACATTTCTTTTCAAGGGTACTCAGTACACTGGAGCTATTTGGCCGTTCACTTTTGTGCCGATATAAATGCACGACGTCATAGAGGTCTCGCGGGCGTTCACGTTCTGCAAGGGCCCTGATTTTCTCCGCAAAAACTTCCTCATAGCTGTAACATTGAACATGTATTCCGCTGACTGGTCTGTCGGTGTAAGGGTGGTGGACTTCCCGGATAGTCGGCTCCAGAACAAGAATCTCATCACAAGTCAGATCTAACTTGATACGTGGTGAATTACCTCGGCGCTGCATAGGGCCGCGATAGCCTATCCGCCCTTCTGCAGACATTCCTCCTCGCTTGTTTTCGTAGACTTCAAATCGGAAGGTGTCGCGTGGACATTCAATGCCAGACTGATCATAGATCCAGTCTGCAATATCATTGAACATTTGTTTGAGTCGGGCCTCATCAAGTGTTTTATCATCGGATAATGTGAAATCCAGATCCTCTGAAAAGCGATAAGTCTCAAAGTAACATTTCTTCAGGCAGGTGCCACCTTTGAACACCCAGGCTTTACCCAGTTCAGAGTGATTAGAAATACCTGCCAGTAACCAGCCCAGTACGTAATCCTTTTCGACCACATTCGGAGCGAGTCCGAATTCTCTGGCAAGATCCATGATTTCCTGACGATTAATCAACAGTCTTCTCCATTGCCCAGTTTTCTGGTACCCATAGTCGCCATCGTGTTACCAACTTGTCCGAGCCAAGTCCCGGATCAAGCTGTGCATTGCCTTTTGTCATTTTTATCCGACACGTACTAATAATTTCCTTCTCTTCTGGAATCAAGCGTTCCAACAGGAAACCCATGCGCTTGAACACAGCGCCATTACCTAGTCGTTCGGCATAGTCGATCAACAAATCTAGATTGCGATTTTCAGATTTAAGATAAGTGCTAAGAAAATCGGTGGTCGTTCTCAACCCTCCGCCAAGCAGCGGATCATTCAACACATCAATTATTGTACGGCTCGGATCGGACACCCTGACCTTCACTTGACCATGCCATACCGGTTTCAGACCAAACAGGGATTTTTGCTGCACGGTTCGCAACAGAAAACTTGTGCCCTTGATAACCGGGGAGCGATCCCGTGGTTTCTGAGTGGTCATCACCACGATGGTGCGAAATATCTGCTCTGTCATTTCCCAGTATTCAGCTGCACTCCAGCCACCGATGTAACAGGGAGCATATAAGCGATCTGCAACAAGCCATGGATCTTCAAGCACCATGTCGGAGGTTTGCTGCTCCAGGGGAACAGGAATATAGAGCCCACGCCCCACACGCGACAGCCAGCCCTTGCTCGTCCAGCGCGCCAACTTCTTTGCTGCAGCAACGCGTGACACATTGAGAATTGCTGTTGCTTCACTTACTGAAATCGTGCCTTTTGTGCCACGTAAGATCGCAGCTAGTTGTTTTCTTTCGGCCTTTCCCAGACCTGACATGATTTGATTGCTATATTCCATATGCTTCATTTCACTTAATAGATGAAATATTTCGCATATAATATATCACGTGCAGATGAAATTAGTATACTTATAGCGATATAATTCATCAAATAAGTGAATTACTACACATGAAGTATATGTTTGAAGGTCCAGGTAAATGCTTATTATGCAAGTTTAACCGTATATTTATTTATATCGGTCGAAAACCACATCATTGATGTCGAAAAACGCAACATAAATGGGGCCAATATCGAAAACCGCTTCATATTGCGACTGCGTTTGTGTGCTAGTGCACCGATGTTGGTTCTGTTTGTTGCACAGTCTGTTATTTAGTGAGATACCCATATATATCATTCCTACCAATTTCCTACCAATTGCTACTGAATTGGTAGGAATGTTTAGAAACACGAGCTAGAAGAATATTATTTTTAATTTACATCATTGAGTAGTTTTACTCAGTACAGGAAAAAATATGTATTCACTTACACTATTACGCATCCATTGGGTACACTCTATAAGATGAAATACAGCCGTCGAAATAATAACAAGCCCTAATCTGAGCCCCGAGTAATCGTATGAATAAAAAGGATTTGTCAGAAAGGGATATCTGCACAAAATACATAACTCCAGCCCTGAAAAAAGCCGGCTGGGATATCCATTCTCAAATCCGGGAAGAAGTAACACTCACTGCAGGTCGCGTTATCGTTAAGGGGCAGATGGGCCTGCGCGCCAAAGGCAAGCGTGCTGATTACGTTCTTTACCACAAACCCAATATGCCGCTTGCAGTCGTTGAGGCCAAGGATAACAAACACAGTATCGGCGCAGGCATGCAGCAGGCCCAGGGTTATGCAGACATGCTTGATGTGCCTTTTGTCTTTAGTTCGAATGGTGACGGTTTTATTTTCCATGACCGCACTGGCCTGTTTCCACAGAAAGAACAGGAACTCACGAACGACCAGTTTCCGGTTCCTGCAGATTTATGGGAAAAATATCAGCAATGGAAAGGCTACAAACCAGAAGAAGCCAAAATTATCTCCCAGGATTACTATGAAGATGGCGGCGACAAATCACCACGCTACTATCAGGTTCACGCCATTAACAAGACTATCGAAGCGGTAGCACGCGGACAGGATCGGGCCCTGCTGGTTATGGCTACCGGCACCGGCAAAACCTATACCGCATTTCAGATCATCTGGCGTCTGTGGAAGGCCGGGATCAAAAAGCGCATTCTGTTTCTGGCAGATCGCAATATTCTGGTCGATCAAACCAAAACCAATGACTTTAAACCCTTTGGCACTGCCATGACCAAAATCAGTGGCCGCAAGATCGATACCTCCTATGAAATATACCTTTCTCTCTATCAGGCAATCACCAGCCCGGAAGAAGATAAAAAGGTTTTCAAAGAATTCTCTCCTGACTTTTTTGATCTGATCGTGATTGACGAGTGCCACCGTGGCAGCGCAGCCGAGGATTCAGCCTGGCGGGAAATACTCGAATATTTCACTCATGCTACCCACATTGGCCTAACCGCTACCCCTAAGGAAACGGAAGAGATATCCAATATCAGTTACTTTGGTGAACCCGTTTATACCTACTCATTAAAGCAGGGTATCGAAGACGGTTTCCTAGCTCCCTACAAGGTGGTACGCATTGACCTGGATAAAGATCTGCAAGGCTGGCGTCCAACGAAGGGGCAGATAGATAAACGCGGCCAGGAAATCGAAGACCGGATCTATAATCAGAAAGATTTTGACCGTACACTGGTTATCGAAGAGCGCACGCAACTGGTGGCTCGTATTGTCAGCGATCACCTGAAAGCCACCGACCCGATGGCCAAGACCATCATCTTCTGCCAGGACATCGACCACGCCGAACGTATGCGCCAGGCACTGGTGAATGAAAACCCTGAACAGGTAGAAAAGAATCGTAAATACATTATGAAAATAACCGGCGATGATGCTGAGGGGAAGGCCGAACTGGACTACTTTATCGACCCGGAAAGCCCTTACCCTGTCATCACCACTACTTCGGAACTGATGAGTACAGGAGTCGATGCCAAGACCTGCAAGCTCATTGTGCTTGATCAGCGCATTCAGTCTATGACCAAGTTTAAACAGGTCATTGGGCGCGGCACACGAATTGATGAAGACTACAACAAATTCTGGTTTACCATAATGGATTTCAAAAAAGCCACCGAGCTGTTTGCTGACCCGGATTTTGATGGCGAACCGGTGGTTATTTTTAATCCAACACCGGGTGGCCCAACCGTTCCACCGGGTGAAGAGGGTGGAGACGGAGCACCGGGTGATGATTTCGGGGATGATGGTGAAGGTGGACGTGTTAAATATGTAGTCTCAGGTGTCGATGTACGAAAAATAGCAGAGCGTACCCAGTATTACGGAAAAGACGGTAAGCTGATTACAGAATCAATTCGGGACTACACAAAAGAAACACTCAACCAGCAATATACAGGCCTGAATGACTTTCTGCGCAAATGGCAAAAGGCTGACCAGAAACAGGCCGTCATCGATGAACTCGAAGAGCAGGGTGTGATCTGGGAAGCCCTGCAGGAAGAAGTCGGTAAAGATTACGGAGCCTTCGATTTAATCTGCCACGTAGTATTTGATCAACCTCCCCTCACCCGTAAGGAGCGTGCCGAGAATGTCCGAAAGCGGGACTATTTCACCAAATATAATGAGCAGGCCAGGAAAGTCCTAGATGCCCTGCTGGACAAATATGCAGATGGGGGCGTTAGCAATATTGAAACAATGGAAGTGCTCAAGGTGCAACCTATCAACGAAATAGGTTCTCCCTTTGAAATTATCCGTGCTTTTGGCGGCAAACAGGAATATGAAAAAGCAGTAAAGGAATTAGAATCAGCAATTTATGGTTAAGGGGTGACCTTTATGTTGTACAATAATTGACATTGTACACGTTGCGTGTACAATATTTATTTATGTACAAATTAAGGTAAGGTCGGATGCAACACAACAAGAAAGCTGAAAATCAAATCCTGAAGGACGCATTAAAGGCTTTTGAGGAAGTGACAGCAACGCATGCAACCATAATCGATACAGATATCGAGCAGCCTGGCCTTAGAGCAGATGCTGAAATTCGTTTAGGTGATGAGAAACCATTATTAGCTGAAGTTAAAGCGACAGTTCGCCCTGCCACGTTGGGAAATATATTAGCCCAAATAAAGAGAATACCTCGGGAAGTGATACTGGTAACACGTTATATCAGCCCGCAGCTCGCTGAGACACTAAAAAGCAAGGATATTCCATTTCTGGATACAGCTGGAAACGTCTACTTACGAACTCCCGGAAAATTTTATTTTGTCATGGGGCGTAAGGAAGTTAAAAAGCATACAGAAAAGCCGGTGCGTGCATTCAGGGCAAAGGGCCTGAGAGTGCTTTTTGTCCTGTTATGCCGACCAGATATGCTAAACGCACCCTATAGGGAAATTGCAGAAAAAGCAGGTGTTGCCCTGGGCACTGTTACCAATATCGTGAAAGACCTGGAAAAACTTGGCTATCTATATCGTAGCAAGGCCAAAGGACTAATACTTGAAAACAGGAATAAATTGATCGATCAATGGGCAGAAGCCTATCCAATAGAGCTCAAGCCAGAATTAAATCCGAAACGTTACAGGGTAGATAAGCCCGCGTGGTGGAAGAAAAAAGACCGGAGCTGGTGGGTGAAGAATAATATCTGGTTAGGGGGTGAAGCGGCTGCGGCAGTACTGACAGATTATCTGTATCCAGAAAATGTAAGCATCTATTGTGACGAGGGCATAAAGCCCATCGTAAAAGATACTTATCCAGTAAAAGATGAGCATGGAAATATAGAAGTATTACAACCATTCTGGAATTTTGAAATAAATCAGCCGGTTGAAAAGTATCGCGTCTGCCCGCCTTTACTGACATATGCCGAAATGCTGGCAACAGGTGATGCCAGGCAACTCGATGCTGCTGAGATAATCAGGGAGAGATATCTTGTCGCTAACCAATGAAATCAGGATTGATGATAATTTCTTTCATCTGCTTGATACATTTTCTCAGGCTGCAGAACAGGAGAATGTTCAATGGTTAATGGTGGGTGCAACAGCAAGAGTACTTCTGCTGGAAAAACTATATGGTTGGGAACCTGGAGTAAGAACAGAAGATATCGACTTTGCAGTACAGGTAGCAGACTGGAAACAGTATGAAGCATTATGTAATCGCCTTGCCAGTAGTGGTTCATTCAGGCCCATGCAAAAGCCTGCCAAAAGATTCGCAACGGATAAAAAACTGGTGTTTGACCTGATCCCCTATGGTGGAGTGGAGGAGGGTATCAAACAGGTCTATTGGCCACCTCACAAAAATGAGTTAATGACAGTAAGAGGCTTTCATAGCGCACACGAAGATGCGGTTAAAATAATGGTCAACAGTAAAATAGAAGTGCCGGTTATCAGCCCGAGAGCACTCTGTGCACTCAAGCTGTTTGCCTGGGAAGAACGGCACCAGCAGGAACCGGGTCGTGATGCAAAAGACCTTGCCTATGTATTAAAAAACTGTCATCAATTATATCCGGCGGCCATGCTGCATGCAGAACACGAAGAGGCATTGGAGCGCAATGACTATGACCCGAACCTGGCAGCAATAAGTGTGCTTGGTGAAGCAGTGAAAGATCTGCTTGAACAGGACGATTATGAATTTTTAAAGAATGTTGTAAGCGAAGAACTATCACAGGAAGATGTTTCAGGATTGGCACGGGATTTAAATAAATATCTCAATCACCCTGATATGAATAATGTAATAAAAATGCTGGAATCTTTTCAGCAAACCTATAAGTGAAGAATAAATATGGCGGTATCAACGGTAATTAAATCCATCCAGGACATCATGCGCAAGGATGCAGGTGTAGATGGCGATGCCCAGCGCATCGGCCAGGTTGCCTGGATGCTGTTTTTGAAAATCTTTGACTCACAGGAAGAAGAGCTGGAGCTCATGCAGGGTGATGAATATGAAGCCCCCATCCCGGGTGAATACCTGTGGCGCAACTGGGCTGCGGATAAAGAAGGCATAACCGGCGATACCATGCTGGATTTTATTAACAACAAACTGTTCCCCGATTTAAAAAACCTGCACGCGACACCTAAAACCAATCCCCGGGGCTTTGTTGTAAAAGAAGCTTTCAGCGATGCCTTCAACTACATGAAAAATGGCACCCTGTTACGGCAGGTGGTGAACAAGCTCGATGAAATAGACTTCCACTCCAGCAGCGAGCGTCACACCTTTGGTGATATTTATGAAAAAATTCTCAAAGACCTGCAAAGCGCGGGTAATGCAGGGGAATTCTATACCCCTAGAGCTGTTACTGAGTTTATGGTTGAAATGATCGACCCCAAACTGGGTGAAAAACTCCTCGACCCGGCCTGCGGCACCGGTGGTTTTTTAAGCTGCACGGTTGAGCATATTCGAAAGAATTACGTCAAAATCGTCGAAGACCGAAAAGTCCTGCAGCAGCAAATTCACGGCGTAGAAAAAAAGCAACTCCCTCATCTACTCTGTACCACCAATATGCTACTGCACGGTATTGAGGTTCCCAGCCAGATACGCCATGACAACACACTTGCCAGACCCCTGCGTGACTGGGGGCCAAAAGACCGGGTAAAAATCGTTGTTACCAATCCACCGTTTGGCGGCATGGAAGAAGACGGTATTGAACTCAACTTCCCCGCCGCCACCCGCACACGCGAAACCGCCGATCTGTTTCTGCAGCTGATTGTTCATATACTCGAGATCAACGGCAGAGCTGCTCTGGTACTCCCCGATGGCACTTTGTTTGGCGAAGGCGTTAAAACCAAAATCAAGGAAAAACTGCTCAAAGAATGTAATCTTCATACCATAGTGCGCCTGCCCAATTCTGTATTCGCCCCTTACACCAGTATTAAAACTAATCTGCTGTTTCTGGAAAAAGGCACTCCCACAAAAGAAATCTGGTACTACGAACAGCAACTGCCAAAAGGCATAAAAGCCTATAACAAAACCAAACCCATGCGCGTAGAAGAATTCGAGGGATGTTCAAAATGGTGGGGAGGCGAAACAAGAAAAGGCCGTAACGGTAGTTGTCAACAAAGATGTCCGGTTTATCATTTAAACAGCTTTAGCAATTGCTGACTGTTCTGCCTGTAAATCTTTTGGTGGATTCAGCCAAACTTCTGTCACCGGTTCCCAGTTACGAGTGTTTCCGGACCAGCGTTGAGGGTTCTGTT
>JBLYYR010000165.1:0-5520 GCA_048550195.1 Arenicellales bacterium | reverse complement strand
GGACGAGTTCATTTCTTTTGTACGGACAAAAGAAACAGAACCAAAGAAAAACCGCCCCGTTGTGTTGGCCTTCGGCTGCTCTGCGCGCTTCAGTCTGTACCGGGCACGGTGAACTCGGGCTACGCCCTCAAACATGCACCGCGCTTATCCGGCCCAGCCTTCCAGTGCTCGACAACCCAAAAGGGGATGAGAGGTCAAAGGCTAAAACCAAAATCAAAAACGGAATGGTGTAGGAGCGCTGCTCGGCGCGATTGCTGTGAGTTTTACAATGCTTCAGGAAAAAAGAAGCGCACAGAGCAGCCGAAGGCCAGCATGATGGGGCGGATTTCATTGGTTACTTTCTTTCTCCGTATAAAGAAAGTCACTCGCCCATGAAGGGTGAAACACTCTGCTCAATTCGAGTAAATGAATAAAAAAGAAGGCTACCACCCATGAGGTAGAAATATTCAACCGGGAACCCGAACCCTAATGATATATAATAAGACCTGCGCCCTGATCCAGGAGAATAAAATGCTAACTCGCAACATCAACCCTGTTGATAAACTAATATGCCAGGCGGATTCCGCCTTGCGGACAATTTTCGGCAATCCGCCTTTGAGTGACAGGCCCTACCCGGCAGAAGATTATTCTGAGGCCGAGCTAAGTGATCAGGTAAAGAAGCATACCGCCGGACTGATGCGTGTAAATCACTCAGGCGAGGTTTCTGCTCAGGGGCTCTATCAGGGCCAGGCACTAACAGCAAAACTTCCCAACGTCAGATTGAAAATGGAGCAGGCAGCCGTCGAAGAAAATGATCACCTGGTGTGGTGCGAGCAACGGCTGAATGATCTTGACGCACGTAAAAGCCTGCTCAACCCGGTCTGGTATACCGGCTCATTTTTGATTGGTGCGACGGCAGGCATGCTGGGGGATAAATGGAGCCTCGGCTTTGTTGCGGAAACAGAGCATCAGGTAGTACGCCACCTTGAAGAACATTTAGAGTCACTCGCTGAGGATGATGAGCGTAGTCGAGCCATCCTGGAACAAATGAAAATTGATGAGGCAAAGCACGCGACCACGGCCCTGCACCATGGTGGCGCTGAACTACCCGTAGCAGCCAGAAAACTAATGGGGCTGATGTCAAAGGTAATGACACGCACAGCCTACCGGGTATAAGCAGTGGCCATTTTCAGCAGCATTCCAGCCATGTAATAGAACAGCAAATACTTACTTGTCATCGACTACACTGATGTGGGTCTGGTAACTCTGCTGAAAAAACAACTCCATCTCATCTATCAAAGCACCACTATCTTCTCCATGCATCAGGTTTCTCATCATAAATGACGAGGTTTTCTCAAAGAGTTCTTTTGAGTCGAGCATCGGATAGGTCTTCGACAATCTTCTGACAGCCTTCACCACAGATTCTTGCTGTGGGCGGGGTATATCCAGTGGATGTTCTGCAACAGGTTCAGCTACTATGGCATAGCGCTGATTCAGAAACTCTGCATAATCAAGCAGTGCCTGTTGCTGAGTCCCGGGCAACTGACGGAATCTTTTTAATAGGTCTTCTTCCGTATCAGGCATTTTAGTAATTTAAGGAACTTCTGTATTAATGGATCGAACGAGAAACGATATCTGCCTCAGCCTATTTGCCTTTGCCTTCTTTAATATTGCATCGCTCATGGGCAAAATTCAAAAATTCCTGCATCGCTCGAATACGAAACTTCTGCCGTTGATGAACCAGAGAGAAAGGACGGTGTAGTGGCGGGTCAATTTTTACTGCCTTCAATGTATTTAACTGTAATTCTTTCACCAGTGTCGTCTCTGAAACGATAGAGATACCCAAACCGGACTCTACGGCGTTCTTGATCGCTTCAGGGCTGCCGAACTCCATACTTAAATCAAGGTCATTCATGCTCATGTCATTTTCTTTAAGATAATCACTCAACACAACACGTGTACCGGAGCCTTCCTCGCGAGAAATAAACGGATATTTTTTCAGTTCCTCGAGATGCACAGATTCTTTGGCTGCCAGAGGGTGGTCGGGTTCAACAATGATTACGAGATTATCCTGCCAACAGTCTTCCACGACCAGACTTTTGTTACCCACTGGAAATTCAACCAGTCCTATATCAATATCGTTGTTCTCTACCATATGGACGATACCGAGTGAATTTGACACCTTCAGGCGCAGCTTGACCTTAGGGTAAAGGGCCTGGAATTCACCCAGTAGGCGCGGCAGCATATATTCTGCAACGGTGGTGCTTGCACCTATCACCAGGACACCGATAATTTCTCCTGTAAGCGTACGAATATCATTATCCATCTCACGATAGAGGCCAAGGATTTGCTCTGAATAGACATAGACTTTTTCCCCGACATCCGTAAGACTAATCCGGTTATGGGTGCGGTCGAATAAGCGAGTATTGAAATATTCTTCGAGCTGACGAACCTGAAACGTAACAGCCGGCTGAGTCATGTGCAGAGAATCCGCTGCCTTGGTGAAGCTGAGTAAACGCGCAACTGTGTTGAATACTTGTAGACGTCTATCCGCCATAATAATATCTTACCTGTCAGGTTGAATTTATACAGTCTAGGCTACCAATGTATATAAGGCAATGCTTAATCGATTTTCAGCTTGCTGCAGCTTAATGTCGCCTCTAATCAAAAGCCTTCCAGCTTTAATTTAAGATCTGTCGGACTACTGGCATACTGCAGCGCTGTATCTTCGGTGATCTTTCCCGTTCGAAAAAGCTCCAGCAAGCTGCGGTCAAAAGGAATCATGCCCTCAGCTGCAGT
The DNA here is from genome assembly GCA_048550195.1 of Arenicellales bacterium. Lineage (GTDB taxonomy): Bacteria > Pseudomonadota > Gammaproteobacteria > BMS3Bbin11 > BMS3Bbin11 > BMS3Bbin11. Next base: position 2,742 of record JBLYYR010000165.1, on the reverse strand, counting down.
TCCTTTCTTTATCACATCGCTTATTTCTGCAACACGCAGCGGATCAAGAATATATTCACGCACTAATGCCGAAACGGTCATGACTTCTGCCGCCAGGGCTCTGCCCTTGCCATCCACACTTGGCAGCAGGCGCTGACTGACGACACCTTTTAAGTTACCAGCCAGCTTGGAGCGAATTGTCTGCTGAGCATTGGGTTGAAATGAAGAAATAATACGATTTATAGTCTCTGCCGCATCAGGGGAATGCAAAGTTGAGAATACCAGATGCCCTGTTTCAGCAGCAGTAAGGGCGATATCAATGGTTTCCGGGTCACGCATTTCACCCAGCAGGATAACGTCAGGGTCTTCACGCAGTGCGGCACGCATCGCATCCGGAAAACTATTGGTATCCACACCTACTTCACGCTGGGAGATTATCGCTTTGTTATCGGTAAAAAGATATTCCACCGGGTCTTCAATAGTCAGAATGTGCTTGGCATAGGTGTTGTTTATCTCCCCGATTAAGGAGGCAAGGCTGGTCGATTTACCGGAGCCGGTAGCGCCTGTCATAAGGACCAGACCGCGTTCTTCATGAACAAAGCGGCGCACCGTTTCCGGCAGCCCTAACGCTTCAGGACTGGGCACATCCGTATTAATGACGCGCAAGGCCAATGATATGCTGCCACGCTGATAATAAGCATTGGCACGCACGCGCCCTATGCCTTTCAGGCCAAATGAAAAGTCAGCCTGGCGCAATGATTCAAATGCTTCTTTATTGTGCCCCGGTATAATCTTATCGGTAAGATCTTTCATAAAGGCCGGTGATGTAGCGGGGAAGCGCTCTACCGTCTGAAGCTTGCCATCGACACGCACAACAGGATGCATGCGCGTACGCAAATGAATATCTGAGGCATCCTTACCCACAGCAAACTTCAAAAGGGTCGCAAGATACTGGATAGTCTCAATCTCACTTGTATTTTCTTTTTTTGCCTGTTCACTACTACTCATAATGCTCTTATTCCTCCGCCTGTGTAGACGTGACCGTCCGTATTCTGGTTCGTAACCATGAGCATAACAACTATAGACTAAAATGAAAATTCCAGCGTGCCCGTCCTGGCAGATTGACTCATGAGACTTCCATAAACCATACAGATTTTCTTTCATGTCAGCCAATTTCACCTGTCATTCGATGCTGCTGTGACTAAATCACTTAATTGACTCATTAGTAATTGCTAACATACATTCCAGTTCTAGTTGAAAACCAACAGAGTACACTTTTATGAAAAAAGAATACTTTTTAAAGCTGCTATTTATGACGTCCCTCTCATTCAGCCATATCGGTGTCTCATGGGCCAATGAGATTTCTCTCGATCAGGCACTTGCATATGCAATTGAGCATAGCCCTGTTTTACAGGGTACTGCCTCTGGCGTACGTGCCAGTAATGAACGAATTAAATCTGCCGAGGCTGCCAAACTGCCCGTCATCGATCTGGATTATGGCCTGATCTATTCAGATAATCCGCTTGTTTCCCTCGGCAGTAAGCTGAACAACCGCTCCATCACCGCCGAGGACTTTTCCCCTGATAATGTAAATGACCCGGGGTTTTCAGATAACTACTTTGGTAACCTTAGACTGAAACTTCCTCTATATACGGGAGGCCGGATTACTGCAGACATTGATGAAGCCAACGCCATACATACTTCCTCTTTAGAGCAGCACAAACGAACGAAATCTACAGTAGCTTATCAGGTGAACCGCGCCTATTTGCTTGCTCAGGCTTCGTATGAAGCGATTAAGATTGCACGTAGCAGCACCGAGTCCGCAAAGAAACACGTCAAAACGACCCAGATTTTGCTTGCTGAAAACAGAACTGTTGCGTCAGATAATTTGACAGCAAAGGTATATTACAGCTCGGTCAAAGGCGTAATCCCACAAGCTGAGGCACAATATGAACAGGCGCTAAACGCATTGAAGCAGGTCATGGGCAGAGATTTGTCTGCAGACATCAGCATCGTGCCCTGGAAAACTGTCAGCAAACAGGATGAACTACCTGAAATCAACAAGGCCGAAACCCAGGCGCTGAACAACAGGCACGACCTCAAGGCCTCAGATGAGGACATCAGTGCAGCTGAAGCCCGTACACGCATTGCCAGCAGTGCTTCCCGGCTTCAGCTGGGGCTGGAAGCCAGCAGCAGCCTGTATGCAGACGACCCATTGGTGGATGAGCTGTCCTGGGGTGTCCTGGCAGTGGCAAAGATCAATCTCTTTTCTGGTGGCGCGAATAAAAGTCGAGTCGGCGCAGCGCGTGAAGAGACCAACCGTCTGCAGGCAGAAAAAGCGGCTAAAGAACTCGAAATTCGCAAACAGGTACGCAATGCCTATGCGTCGATCAAGGAAGGAAAGAGACGGATGAAGCTGGCCGATGCTAACCAGTCCGATGCACAGGAGGCCGTCAGGCTAGTCAATGAACGTTATGGTGAAGGCAGAACAATACTGATTGATTTACTGCAATCAGAGCAGGCTTTGATGAAAAGCCGATCTGAAACACTGAACTCTCGTCTGCTGCTGGAAGCCAGCAAACTCGAACTGCAGCTTGCCATGGATGATTTCACGGAGGCGATGAAATGAAAACCATAATTAAATTGAAAGCTGTTCTTCAATTCGTGTTGCTGACGAGCAGTATTCTCATGCTTGCCGGTTGTCATAGCAGCCACCAGGATGCCACTGCTGCGCTTGAACTACCGCTTATTGAGCAGACAGTC
>JBLYYR010000164.1:0-25927 GCA_048550195.1 Arenicellales bacterium | reverse complement strand
TGAGATCTTCGATCAGGGGATGATTTTTGTCATACCCTCGGGGTGCTTGTTTGAGTGATTCACCGCTTAGTTCAAAGTTTTTATTAAACGTTTTGCCGCCACTGGCGGTTTTCCATTTAACAGGGTGCTCGGCAATCACGTCGCGGATTTTTCCAAGTGTTCTTGTATCTGGCCGCCAGATGCCAACGCCGACAAAACAGTCATTCGGTTCGATGTGCACGTAAAAACCGGGTGCATGAACATCTTTACCCTGTTCATGCCGAAACTGTATGCCAATGTTGGTTTTATAGGGGCGTTTGTCTTTGCCAAACCGTACATCCCGATAGACACGCATGAGGGATCCCCCCGTTTTTTTGGGCTGAGCCAGAAAATGAGGGGAAATCTTGGCAAGCTCATTGGCCATGTCAGTGATAAATTGCAGGGCGGGGGTGCGAACCGTCTCTTCATAGGCCGCCTTGTTTTCATTGAACCAGTCGCGGTTGTTGTTGCTGGCCAGTTTATGTAAGAACGAAAGGCTGTTTGTTGTGAAGTTACGGTTCGCCATGGTTCATCCTTGTTGACACTGTCCCGAGTAGGTAATCATTGTCAGCATAGCACCTTGTGGATCGCTGATCACGGCAAAGCGCCCGACATCGGGAATTTCCCGTGGTGGCAAAATCACTTTACCGCCGAGTTGTTCCGCACGGGTGATTTGTTGATCGATATCATCGACAGTGACATAGGCACCCCATGCAGGTGGTGCACCTTTTGCATCAGCAGGTATCGCCATCATGCCACCGACATCCTGATCACCGGCCTTCAGCATTGTGTAGGCACCTTCCTCTGGCATAGGTTCATCACGCATTTGCCAGCCGAATAACTCACCATAAAATACCTTGGCACCTGCGACATCGTTGGTCATCAGTTCATTCCAGCTAAAGGCTCCATGTTGTTTCATTGTTTCTTGTCCCATTGTTATCTCCTTATGTATCTACGAATGTATCAATAGTTGTATTGATGGAGGTGAAAGACTAACAACCCCTTACTGACAACGTTATGTCAGTAGCTTTCAGGAGAGGGCAGAGAGCAATAATTTAGAGGGTATTGATGTATTTTTTTCTAGATATCGGATATGCGGGGACAGTATACCTGTTTCAAACAGGAATACTGTCCCCGAAAAGCCTAAGCTAAGATAATGACTGTTTTACGCTGGAATTGTATTAAATATCAACTGTATCTGATGGTCCGACCCTGGGGAGTTTCTGACCCCGTGGAGAGGGGTCTGCTTGACATTATAGAACCATGTCTTATAGTTAGATGCAGAAGGTCGATGATTTTCGATGTTTGTTGATGTTTAATTGCTTTTTTATAGCCATTGCATTGTGCTTCAGCCATTAAACCGGCTGCTCAAAAGGGGAGGCTGTTGCCTCTTCGCATTCGCGCACCGAAATATTACAAATAATTAGGTGTTGCTCTGGCCAAATGGATAGTCTGCTAACGGGTAATCCAAACTTTTTCCATGGACAGCAGAAATGCGTCCAACTCATGCACTTGTGGGGGTGTTCTCAATGTACTTTACTATCAAGCTGCTAGCTGCAGTGTCACTGATGTTTTTCGGAATGATTGGCACGGCTTACTCTCAGGATAAAACCCTTACATGGGTGGGCTGCGGTATATCAAAAAAAGCATTTATGAAGGAAATGGCGGAAGCCTATTATAAAAAGACTGGCACTAAGATTATCCTTGAAGGAGGAGGCGCTACTAAAGGTATACGTATGGTATCAGAAGGAAAGGCAGATATTGGTGGAAGCTGCCGGGATGTCATTCACCATTCCTACCTGGCCTCACCAATCAAAGAGGAACGTTGGGCCAATATGAACCCTGTGGCGTGGGATGCCCTCGCTGTTATCGTTCACAAGGACAATGTTGTATCGGATATCAGCCTCCAGCAAATCAAGGACTTGTATAAAGGTAAAATCACCAACTGGAGTCAGTTGGGTGGGGCGAATCAGCCCATCGATCTTTATATACGCAAAGGCAAGATATCGGGTGTGGGAGCGACCATACGGGAGTTGATTTTCAGAAACTATACTGAAGAATTTATCGCCAAACATACAATGCCCTCCAGTGGCCCTTTGGAAAAAGGGATTGAGAAGAATTCTGCAGGCATTGGCATCACCGGAATTAGTAGTGCACGACGGCGTGATGTTAAGATTCTCAAGCTTGACGGCATAGCTCCGGTCTATGAGCAAATTCGCGATGGTAAATATGCCCTATACCGCCCGCTTTACCTGGTCACACCGTTGGCTACTGATGTCAAACCGGAAGTTATGGATTTTCATAGGTTCGTAATGAGCGATGAAGGAAAGGCAGTCATGCGTAAAGTTGGTACTGTTCCTCACGAAGACGCCTTACCAATATGGCTGATATATCTTGAGAAACGCGAGGCAATGATGTTTGACGTCGGTGATGACGCGCCAAGCGCAATCAACGGGGTACAGAAAAAGGCAATCAAACCACAGGCGACGGGGTCGGACCAGGCCAACTCATTGATAAGATAGAATAATGCGGCGGAAATTGGCCAGTTTCAGGTCTTACAATGCCCATTTCTCCAGCTAAATAACAACTTTAAGGTGAAGGGCAGCTCTGGCACGTCACATACCGTTGTCAAAAGCCGGAATTTCTACTGAAGTTCAGACATGACCGGGGAACGGTGGTGCTACTGGTTATTCCAGGAGAATAAGCACTATGGATCTTGTGCGCTGACAGAGGGGCAACAAATAAAGGGTCGGAGTGATTAAAATTAAATCACTCCGACCCCTTTACTTTCCAGCCCTTCTCTACTGGGTTTTTGTTTCGGGAACAAGATTAAATCTGATTCGTGTCACCAGTCTGCCTTCAAACCAGGCATCCAGATGCAGACCCTGTTTCCCCTTAATGACCTTGAAACCTTTTTGCTCGACAGGCTCAATATCAACGAATCGGAGATTGGCAGGAAAATTGATATCAATTGATACCCGCATCGGGAAATAGCCATCAAGAAACTTCCGCATGAACGGGCCATTCTGCATAACAAAGGTGCCATCTTTCTGAGCTATCAATGCCCGGCTCTCGGCCTCGACACATAAGCGGGCATTACTGTTAACCTTGGTTAATTGCACCGTATTACCCTCCACCCGGGCCTCGCCGATGTTCTTTTGCTCAGTAATACGCAGATGACGTATCCTGTCCCTGTTATAGACAATCTGGGCGCGGGGAATCTGGTCCAGATTCTCATGGCATTGCAGCAAATTGATCCAGCCCGTGTCGATGCTGCTTTTCAGGACAATAAATGTATTATGGTGGTGATGAACCGGTGTATCCGGTGGCTTCTCAAGGAAATTCAGCTCGCCTTCATTAATGGCATCGTATATCGCGTCAGGGTCTTCAATAAACCAGTCTTCCTCACCATTCTTCTCAGCCTGCGACCTGGCCATACCGGTAGCAAATATCGAGACCAGCAGCAGTAATACTGTACTGACTGACAAATGCAGCGGAAGTTTTTCTTTTGCACACATGCTGACAGTTTTAATCCATTTGATGCAGATAGCAATTAATTATTACCCTATTACGCCCCCTATTATTGAGCTATACGGCAAATTGTTAAGGCACCACCGTATCAAGAAGAATGTGAGATAATTCATTTCAGTAAGAAAAGTGCAGGCAACTGGATGCTGTTTAATCTGTTATTTGAGGAACTATGATGATCAATATTTTAGTAATGTTACATGTTGTGGCTGTAGTAATCTGGGTTGGCGGGATGTTATTTGCTCACATGCAACTACGTCCTGTTGCAGCGAGTCAACTGGAGCCACCGGTACGTTTAAAACTCTGGGTCGGGGTATTTGGTAGATTCTTTCCCTGGGTATGGGCATCCATTATCATAATCCTCGCCACCGGTTTCTGGATCATTAATATTTATGGCGGTTTCAAGGGCCTGGGAATGCATATCAATATAATGATGGCTACGGGCATCATCATGATGCTGATATTTTTCCATGTATTTTTTTCGGCCTATAAAAGGTTAAAACAGGCAGTTACTGCCGAAGATTGGCCAACAGCCGGGGCGAAGCTGGCACAGATACGAACGCTGATCGGTATCAATATGATGCTTGGTGTGCTGACAATAGCAATTCGTTATGTTGTATAAATTTTTTTTGCGATAATAATAGGAGATAGGATACCTATTTAAATAGGTATTCTGTCCCCGGAGTACTTAGATTTTTGTCATGTTAAATTCGACGGGAACTGATCTCGATACGATCTCGTAAATTGGCGAGTGCATTACCAATGTGGTCAGGGTTTCCACGTCTGTGTCACTCTTTACCTGCATGTTGACACGAACACGTTCGTAACCTTTGTTTACGTCCTCTGCAATGCCAAAGAAACCCCGGGCATTCATGTCACCTTCTGCCGAAACTACGACTTCATCGAGAGGAATACCCTGCACGGAGGCATGATAAACCAGAGTCGTGCTCAAGCAGCTGATCAGTGAATGTAATAAATGCTCCGCAGAATTGGGCGCGGTATTACGGCCGGCCAGAAAATCTGGCTGGTCAGCATCTACGGTCAGCACCCGGTTCCGTCCTGTATTCTCCTTACCACCAGCAAAGAAGCTCTGGATTGATGTACGGCTACGGCTGCCATTTAGCCATTGGTTGTTGGCCCGGAATGTAAATTGTCCGTAGTCTTCATCCTCGGAAATTTTTGTTGCCAGGCTAACAACCTGTTCCGTATCGATGCCGTTAACTAGTGTGCTGGTTTTTTTTGCTGTTGCTGTGTTCATGGTCTTTCTCCTGATTAATTGATGATGTGTTATCGATAGTCTGTATCGACGGTTTCATCATAGTCGTGAGGCAGCCTTCTCAGATACTGCAAGTAATGTAGTGTTTAACTACAGAATATGTAGTGAATTGAATGACCTAATCGCGGCCATTGTCTGCTAACCTGTACTTCGAATAGATCAGGGGGAGGTGCCGCATTGACAGACTATGGACAATTTTGCCCAGTAGCCAAGGCAACCGAATTGCTCGGTGAAAAATGGACGATACTGATTTTAAGAGAACTATTCCTGGGCTCACATCGCTATAACGAGTTTCAGCGTGCGCTGTGCCGGATTTCACCTTCCCTGCTCACCAAGCGACTCAAGCAACTGGAAGCGGCCGGTATAGTCGTGCGCAAGGCGCAGCAGGGCCGCAAAGGTCATGATTATTTTCTCACACCTGTGGGTAAGGAATTAGCACCTATTGTGGAGCACCTGGCAATATGGGGCATGCGTTGGGCGCGCGGACAGCTCGATGATAATGAACTGGATGTCGAGTTCCTGATGTAGGATATACAACGGCGCCTGCAAACCGACAAGCTGGCTGATGGTGAAACTATCCTGTGTTTTATCTTTGATGGCCTGACGACCTTCAAAAACTGGTGGCTGGTGATCCGCGATGGCGAGGTGGATCTGTGTACCGAAAACCCGGGTAAGGATGTTGATCTGTATATGAGAACAACATTGCGCGACCTGATCGACATATGGAATGGCGATGTTGATATTAAAGATGCACTGGTTAAAGAGCGGATAAAAACCCAGGGCAATGCGCAACTTGCCAGAACAATTCCGGACTGGCTTGGTATTTGTTTATATGCTGAAATCCGCCCGGGTGACCCGGCATTGAAAAAAATAGCTGTAGAAGATTAGTATGATTAAAAACTGTCGCGTTCTACTTAATTATAATCGGGGACAGTATAACTATCTAAATAGGTATACTGTCCCCGGAATACTAATAGGAATACTGTTCCCGTAATACTCAAAGCAGTAAAACAAATTATAGGGTAAACCGGTCAGTACGCATCAGCGCCTAAGATTAAATCACACAGACCCGTTGACTCCTGATTTAATATTTGTGTTTCCAGAAGCAATTGCTGCTTCCAAGCAGCGCAGTGGCGATAGAGATTTCTACTATTGCCATAGTAATTAGCGCTGGATAATTACCATGTGCCAGTCGGGATATAATACTACCTAGCAAAATCATTGAAAGTAGAAAGATAAAAAATTGTATTCGGTAGAACTGCCAGATTTTTGGTTTGCTAAGTTCATCGATTCTCTTCAGGTTTTTGATGCACAATCGTTTGAAAAGGTATTTTGCTTTTATACCACCTATTATTAATCCACACAAAACGGCAAGCCATATCCATATCTGATTTGAATTAATACTCTGCGCCTCGAGAAGCAGCCTTGAGCTTTTAAAGAAAAGCACGACAGCACCGCTATACCAGACGAGAGATGCCAGTAATATCAGGGTGCGCGTTGAGCTGTAAAGCATGCTTGTTAGTTTAAAGTTATATGTTAGAAGACGAAAATTAAAAAGCCGGTATAAAGTAAAAAAAGCAGTCAATGGAGCCAGGCTGCCCCATTGAATTCTTTAGCATCTACTGAAATTTAACCCAGATTTTACTATTTCTATTGCTTAGTATAAATACAAACATATACCCTCTATAGAACTAGAGGAAAAATTAAAGGGGTCGGCGTGATTAAAATTTACTCAGTTACTCTTTAACCGTACGGATAAACGAGAAAGGTGATTTTGAGCGCAATCCAGTAATCTACCGAAATCCAATGTATCTTAGAAAAAACCGGGATCTGGTATGGAATATTTAGGCAATAGTATATGACTGAAGTACTCTTTCAGATGGTGGGTCTAATTCTGTTCGGTATTGGCTGGCAGTTGTTTAAACCAGCCGGGCTTACACCGACTGAAACAAGAAAAGTACTCACCAGTGTAGTCTATTACGTCCTGTTACCCGCACTGGTGTTATTAGTTCTATGGAAGGCTGACCTGTCAACACGTCCTGTGTTAATCGCTGTGTCTGCTGCCAGTGGTGTAGCTGCTGGCTTTCTGCTGGGTTTTTTATCCTGTCGTGTGTGTAAAAATAGCCGTGCCGAGGCAGGGGCCCTGATCCTTGCTATGGCTTTTCCAAATGCGACCTATCTTGGCTTGCCTGTGCTGGAAGCCACTTTTGGTGGCTGGGCGCGTGGTATCGCTATCCAGTATGACCTGTTTGCCTGTACACCGCTGTTATTCACAGTGGGCATACTATTTGCAGCACGCATGGGTAACAGTCTCGAAACCAGGGCTTCACTGGTATCTGGGTTGCTTCGAATTCCTCCCATGTGGGCTGCCATAGTTGCCGTGGGCCTGAATCTGGCAGATGTTCCTATGCCAACTCTTATAGAAGGCCTGCTGGATTTACTTGGGCGCGGTGTCGTTCCATTGATGCTGTTTTCATTGGGTTTAAGCCTGGAATGGTCTTCATCGCGCTGGCGTCTGTTACCCAGTCTGGTTCCCGTTGTGGGGGTGAGTCTGTTTCTGGTGCCGCTAGTGGTGTGGGCGGTGGCCAGTGTACTTGGCATGCAAGGCGAAGTACTGGCCGCTGTGGTGCTTGAGGCGGCCATGCCTTCTATGGTGCTTGGGATAGTTTTGTGTGACAGATTCAATCTGGACGCCAGCCTGTACGCTGCTGCTGTTACTGCGACAACCGCACTAAGTCTGATAAGCTTACCGCTTTGGTATGACTGGCTGATCTGAATATAAACGGGGACAGTATACCTATTTAAATAGAAATACTGTTCCCGGAATACCCTTGCCAGGAACACGCGCCGCAGCAGGAGCCCGGGCGCTCCACTTCTTTCTTTTCTTCTGCCGCATCAGCCTTTTTCTCAGCCTGAATCTCAACATTGAATGAAGTTGATTGTTTCAGCTTATCGTCGCTTCCATCGGCTTCAGCTGAAGGCTTATTTGTTTCATCGCTCATCTTACTGTTTATCCTTATGCAGGGGGGATGAATTTAATAGGTCAACACGGTAGTGTTATCGGCAAACAGAGCTTCGAGCGCTCCTGTAAATTTAACCCCGTCAATGACTTCCTCCAGTTTCATTCCACCAACGTTATTCATACACATTTTACAGAGAATGACCTGACCTCCAGATTTCATAAACCCCTGTAACATTTCGTGCATGGTTTTCCCATTAACATAACTGTTCTGCGGGATGTTTTTATCTACCCATCTAACGCCTTGTGCACTTAGAAATATCGTTACCGGAATGCCTTTGGTTTTCAATACCTTGTTGCTTATCCCTACGGCCATGGCAGCACGATCAAGATCATCAGAGATCAAATTAACAAAAAGTTTTTTACCGTTTTTCTCAGCAAATCCTGTTGAACTCATGCCGAAGAGCAGCAGGGTGAGAAATGCCAGGGAAAGTATTTTTTTCATAATAATGTCCTTAAAGTTTATACAAAAATAATTAAAAAGTGATTTGTACAGATTATTCAGGGTCGTTTCCATGATAATAATCAAGTGAAGTTTTTCACATATCTGCTATATTTTGTGTGGGTAATTTCAGAAGAATCCTGTTCGATTAAACAGTTCGGGTAGTGACTACGAATTGCAGATACCAGCGAGGGAGCGATGATGGATGATGATAAGGGTGGAAAATGGAAGTTCATGAAGGGCAAGCTAGCCCGTTGGCCGATTGGTGCACTGGCAGTAGGCATGATTATAGGGATTATATTCTGGGGAGGGTTTAATACCGTACTTGAAGCGACTAATACCATGGAATTTTGTATCTCCTGCCATGAAATGCGTGACAATGTGTATCAGGAGTACAAGGAAACGACTCATTTCAAGAACCCGGCGGGTGTGCCTGCAACCTGTTCCGACTGTCACGTACCCCGGCCCTGGATCTACAAGATAGTACGTAAAGTGAAGGCCACCAATGAGTTGTATCACAAAATGTTGGGAACCATCGATACGCCTGAAAAATTTGAAGCGCACCGACTGGTCATGGCAAAACGAGTCTGGGCCACAATGAAAGAGAGTGACTCACGCGAATGCAGAAACTGCCATAATTTTGCTTCCATGGACCTCAGTGAACAGGATCGTTATGCACGCAAGCGTCATGAACGTGCTCTGGTAAAAGGACAGACCTGTATCGATTGCCATCAGGGTATTGCTCATGAGCTCCCTGAAGAGCCCGATGATGTGGCTACGAGGTAACAGATAAATGAAAATTTCTCAGTATCTGTTGGCATTGGCCCTGCTTTCAGGGGTGGCAGTCGCCCATGCAGAAAATCCGCTGAATGAGAGATTGATCGATGCATCCGAAGTAGGAGAGGTGTCTGTAGTACGCAAACTGTTGTTCTCTGGAGCATCTGTCAATGCACGTTCAGTGGTTGGTAAGACGCCTTTGATGTTTGCTTCCCAGGAAGGACATTTGGAGGTAGTGCAGATTCTGCTGGACCATGGAGCATATCTCGAGGCCGTGATGGAGGATGGCTGCCGGGCGCTATTCTGTGCCGTAGGGGCGGGCCATCTTGATGTTGTTAGTTATCTGCTGGAACAGGGTGCAAATCTGAATGTCAGGACCCGCTCAGGCTGCAGTGCGCTGTCCGTAGCCATACGTGAGGGGCACAACGGTATCGTCAGGGTCCTGCTGGAAAAGGGTGCTGATACTGAAGGGGTCGATGGCGATGGGAATACCCCGCTAATGCTGGCAGCTGAGCGAGGGTCGGTTGATGCTGCAAAACTGCTGCTTGATGGCGGTGCTGATGTTGATCGCCGGGGTCGCTATGGTGCCACAGCTCTGATGGAAGCAGCCTATGATGGACAGGTTGCGTTCATCGAGCTACTGACATGGTCGCGTGCACAAATCGATGCCCGGGACATGGATGGTGCGACGGCACTTATCTGGGCCGCCGAACAGGGCATGACGGAGGCCGTGGAAGCACTGCTCAAGCAACGTGCAAATATCGAAGCCGCCAACGATGAAGGGTGGACCGCGCTGTTCGAAGCTGCCAATGGCGGTCATGTGGATACGCTTCGCTTGCTGCTGAAATTTGGTGCATCAACATCGGTAACGGATACCGATGGACAAACGCCGGCCTATTACGCTCGACTGCATGGATACAAGCAGATTATCGATCTGCTGGAATGAATAACAGAACCAGGTTAAACCTGTTTGACAATACAAAATCACCGGGGACAGTATTTCTTTTTAAACAGGAAACGGTCCCCGGAATACTTATAGCGGCAGTTTTACCGTTACCTGAGTTCCTTTTCCAATATCGCTTTCGATCTGCAGTTCGCCATCATGAGCCTCTATTATCATTCTGCATAAGTACAGCCCAAGTCCGTAACCGCCTGTTTCACGCTGGCGCGACGGATCTACTCGATAGAATGGCTCCGTTAAATGCGGCAGGTGCATCGCTTCGATACCATTCCCATAATCTGCTACCGTGATTACGACTTTCTGCTTGTCTACGGTAAGTTGTATTTCAGGTGCTTGTGATGATTTCGGCGTATGCCGTACTGCATTGTCCAGCAGATTTTTCAGCAGCAGCTTGAAGCGTGCCGTATCAATATCGAGTTTTATAGATGTTTCGGGTAAATTCATTGTAATACCTGCATCATCAAAATTTGCAGCAACGATACTTTTTACCAGTTCCACGATGTCGTTCTGATCCTTGTTAAGTTTCGTGTGCCGGCTGCTCAGTCGCTCCGTTTCCATCAATTCTTCAATAAGGGTTTCCATCTCGTTGATGTCCTGCACAATCTGTACTTTTTTCTCACCCTCATCGAGTAACTCGACTGCAAGCCTCATGCGGGTCAGCGGCGAGCGTAATTCATGGCTTATCGCCAGCAGTAACTGACGCTTGGCATCCAGCATCTGCTGTATGTCGTTCGCCATGGCATTAAAGCTGTTCGCCAGTTTGCCAAGTTCATCTTTTCGATTGATCTGTATTCGGTGATCCATGTAACCTGCGCCGAATTTCTGTACACCTTCCTTTATGGTGTCGAGCGGTGCAAACAGGCGACGCGTAGCGTGGTATAGCACAAGCAGAAGAAACAGCAATATTATTATGGGATACCATCCCTTGAAACCCTTACGCTGGTCGCGCACGTTCGGTACATTGAACAGCAGCGTAGATTCTCCGTTACGTGCCATCAGGTAGTGCTGCTGCCCATCCTCAGCATGGAAATACTGTTTTCCATTTACCAGGAAGCCGCGCTCAATTTCAAGGTCATCAATCGTGCTCAGTCGGCCGCTGGATGACCAGTGTCCCTGGTTGTCAATTATCTGAATTTCAAGGTTCAGGCGGTCTGCAAGCTCCTGTGCGCGTATGCGATCGGGTGGTGTGCCTATGTCAGTGTTCACATACTCCAGGTATTGTGTGATATGCGGTTGAATGTTGTCTTTAAAATGCCCCTGGAAAGCGTGTCGTATACCACCGCTGACTAACAGGACAAAGACAAATGCCATGACAATAAACAACAGAATCAGCTTACCGGATAAACTGTGTCGTCTTTTTGCTTTCAATGAAGTCATGATGGCTGTCCAATAAAGACGTAACCCTGTCCGCGTATAGTCCTGATCAGATCGAGCGGTTTCATTTTCTGGCGCAGTCGGCTTACCAGGATGTCGATAGAACGCGTATATACGTCGGCATTGATGCCCTTGAGCTGGTTAAGCAGTTCATCGCGGGTAAATGTTTTATGCGGTGAGGATGCAAATAGCAACAGCAACTGGTATTCCATTGCACTTAGCAGCAGTTCTTCGTCATCAAGTTTAACCTGTCGTTTGCCTGTATCGATATGCAGTGTTTCAAACGATAGTACAGCTCCCTGATTTATTTCGGCTTCGGCATTCAACTGGGTACGCTTTAGTACACCATGAATGCGGGCAACCAATTCGCGTGGTTCAAACGGCTTGGGCAGGTAGTCATCCGCACCAAGTTCCAGGCCAACAATACGGTCCATTACTTCACCACGTGCCGTCAGCATAATGATGGGGATATTGCTGTTCTTTCGAATTATTTTGCAAACTTCAAAGCCGTCCATTTCCGGAAGCATAATGTCGAGTATGACCAGATCGTAGATATTTTTCTCGAGCATGGTGAAACCCTGGCTCGGTAAGCTTGCATTTGCGAGTTCAAAATCAAACTGCACAAAGTACTCGCCAAGCAAGTCAGCCAGTTTTGTATCATCATCGATCAGCAATATCCGGTGCATAGTCTCTACTTTATCCTGTTTAAAGCGCGAATGCAGAACAGGTAGCCACAAATTTATCTGTGACTACCTGTTGTTACTAGTCGGGTTGAATGCTTAGTGGCATCGATGTGATAAACAATGCCTACGCTTTTTCCACATAGCCTGTACCTGCTGTTGTTGCCAGGGTTCCAGTGTCTCATAGAGATCAGCAAATGCTTCAGCAGTTTCAGTTGCATGATCGACGTGCTTGCCGGCTGCTGTGCGTATTAATTCTGCTGCCTTAACACGATCTAATTCACCTTCAGCCATCATGGCGGTGAAACTCTCCTGCACACCGTTCTTTTCGATTTTGTGATTTTTGATCGCCGAGCTCGCGGTTGCAAACAGGGCATCAAGCTTTTCTTTCTGTTGCTCATCAAGTTTCAGCTTTCGAAGTCTGCGGTTGATCAGCCATTTAGCAATCGAATTTTGTTTTCGTCCACAATGTGAATTAATACTATTCATATTCATACATTTCTCCTGGTTTAGCTGTGGTTAGTCCCAATGGCGTCTGCCATGATGATCCATCTTGTGCTCGATAAATTCTCTCAGCTCGGCACGTTGTGAATCATCCAGGCTGTCGTAGAAGTTGCCGATGGCGTCAATGATCGCCGGTGAACGCGCATTGATCGTTTCTAGATGCTGGCTAACGATTGTATTCAACTTTTCGCGATCCAGAGCAGGCTGATTCAGCATTGCCATAACATCTGCGCGTGTTTGCTCACGATCACTACGCATCGTTTTGCGCACATCGAGGAACTGGTCTTTCATTTCTACCAGTCTGGCCTGCTGGATCTCGTTCAGTTCCAGCTCTTTACTGGCTTTCTTCACCATCCATTCACCGCGTTCTTCCGGTGAGCCGCAATGCATGCCCCGGGTACATGCAACAACGCCACCAATCAGCAGGGCGCCACCGGTAATAACTATAATTATTCGCTTGCTAAGTTTCATTTTCTGTCTCCTGTGTTAGTTGGAGTTACAGAATAGTTAAATGCAGAGACTGTTACTTTTCAGGAAGGTAACGTTTTGTAACAGTTTGTAACAGATGAGGAAGAAAACTAAGCGGTGCAATACGGCCCTTTAGACCGAAATAGTTGCTCCCTGACCGGGTGTTCATCCCTAGCCTTCCCCTTACTATGTGACATAGTCACTGATACCAAAAGTGTTATACGGCAAACTATAACTAGTAATTATGATGAGGTTTTAAAGATGAAAAACAATATTGGTAGCATTGACAGGACAGTTCGAGCTGCACTTGGTTTCGTGGTACTTGGTGCAGGTTTTTATTTTCAAAGCTGGTGGGGGCTGGTGGGAATATTTTTTCTGGCAACAGCCACTTTTAACTGGTGTCCACCCTATGCCATTTTTGGTATTAATACCTGCAGGATAGAAAATAATTAAGACTAGGGGGAATAATTTTCTTGTCAGGCAAATGTCTGGCAAGAAGACTTAAGGGCACCTCTATTCATTAACGAATAGAGGTGCCCTTAATAAGCATATTTGTATAATCCCCGACTTCTCCAGCGAAAGGGGTCAGTACACTCTAAGTGCATTACACCTTTATCTACTAAGAAGTAAGCAGTACGAAACAGACCGCGATTTCTCTGGTTATCTCAGCATTCCCTCCAGCACAGTTCAGATTACCAATTTTCAATTTTCAAAATTCAATATCCGGTTACAGTATACCTATTTGAATTAGGTATACTGTCCCCGGAATACCCTGAATAATCGGGGGCAGCCTTATCCCTACGAAGGAATTATAAATGGAATATAGAAAGTTAGGCCGAACGGGACTGGATATAAGTGTTATTGGTCTGGGTACCATGACCTGGGGTTTTCAGAATACCCAGGCGCAAGGCTTTGAGCAGATGGATTATGCACTGGAGAAAGGTGTTAACTTCTTTGATACGGCAGAGATGTATGCGATACCACCGACCGCAAAAACTTTTGGCACGACTGAAACAATTATTGGGAACTGGTTCGCTTCGCGATCAAATCGTGAGAAAGTAATTTTAGCATCGAAAATAACAGGGCCGGGTTTAGCCTGGATTAGAGAAGGAAAAAATTATATTGATAAAAAAAATATTCTACTGGCAGTAGAGGGTAGTCTTAAACGATTAAAAACAGATTATATCGACCTGTATCAATTGCACTGGCCGAATAGAGGCTCGTATCACTTTGGCCAGATATGGGGTTTTGCAGCAAACTTTGATGCACAGGCTGAAGAAGAAAATTTTCTCGAGGTTTTACACACACTGCAGGAATTGATTCAGGCAGGAAAAATTCGTCATATTGGGTTATCAAATGAAACCGCCTGGGGTATGGGGAAATGGCTGCAGTTAGCACAGGAAAACAACCTGCCACGAATGGCCTCTATTCAAAATGAGTATTCACTACTCTGTCGTCACTTCGAGCCTGATCTGGCTGAAATCGCTATTCATGAAGAGTGCGGTCTGTTGGCCTGGTCTCCTCTGTGTAGAGGAATGTTAAGTGGAAAATATTTGAATGGCGCCCGCCCGCAAGGTGCACGAATAACGATTGAAACGCGAGTTGAGCACCGTGTGCTGCCACAAACCGATGCGGCAATTCAAAAGTATGTTGATCTTGCTAAACAGTACCAACTTGATGTTTGCCAGATGGCTCTGGCATTTGTAAGGGACCGGGCTTTTGTAAGTTCTGTACTCATTGGTGCAACGAATATGGAACAGTTAAAAAGCAATATTGCTTCCATCTCACTTAAATTACCTGCAGAGGTCGATGAAGAAATAGGTAAAATTAGGCGTGAGTTTCCTATGCTGTATTAGAGGTTTATTGATTACTAGAAGTATTATTAGCCAATAAAAAGATAAGAATATCAATATATTAGATAATAATAATGGATATTTATTTTAAATTACCCTGTTGCAAGTGCGGGAAATATTCTGATAGGATTTCTATACGCTGAATAATAAATATAAAAATAATACAATAGGAGATGGAAATGAACATGTTTGGAAAAATTTGCACTAACTGTACAGTAGCAGCGATTAGTCTGGTTTCACTAATTATACTGGCGACACTTATCTGGGTGTTAATGCTGTAATCATTGTTCGGCTTGTGTGACATTTATCCTGTCATTCTTAGCAACCAGATTTATATGTGCTGATCTGATGGCACACGCAATTGTATCGCATGACAGCGATATACTGATGGCAGCCATCCCCTGGCGTATTGCCAGTGATGGCCGTACTAGCCAGATTGCTCTCTAACACATATGAAGACAAGCGATGAATCTGTGCATGTTGCGCTTGTGACGGTGGAGCTATTCATCCCCTTTGCACATTCTCTGAAGGATAAACGGAGTGTCGTACGGGGCTTGAGGGATCAGCTCAGAGCCAGGTTCAATGTGTCGGTTGCCGAGTTTGGCTATCAGGACAAATGGCAGCGTGCATTGATTGGCGTCTGCATGCTTAGTGGGGACAGGCGCAAGCTTGAGGTGGATATGGCAAAGGTACGGCGGCTTTGCGAGGAAGCACCTCATGCTGAGATCGTTGATATCAGCCAGGAGTGGCTTTAGTCCGACTCAATGTTATTTCAATTTGATATAAGCACCAGAAACCCACCCGGCACAAGACTTGTTGCCGGCATCACTTCGTTAGTACCCTGATGTTCGGTCCATGTAGTGCTCCGTTGGTGCTCGGGGCTGCGTCAGCAATTAAAGGGGTCGGAGTGATTAAATGTAAACAACTCCACCTGCTTTAATGTAAGTGCATTATGTGTACAAGCAAACGTTCCTGGCTACTTTCCCGCTCTACTATTTTTCATATTGTGCTGCTATGTGTTTTTGGAATTGCTGATACAGCGACAGTCACGCCAGCTTATGCTTCAAAATATACACCTGAGGGCCTCTATGACCCCGTTATCTATCGCCTGGATAATGGGATGCGTGTCATTCTTAAGTCTCGCCATGGTGCACGTAATGTCGCAATACGCCTGGATGTGGGAATTGGCAACTTTGATTTCAGCTGTCATAAGCAGGAAGCAGCTCACTTTCTGGAACATCTATTGTTTACCGGCACGTCGCAATATACAGAGACTGAGCTGGACGAATTGATTAAACAGCATGGTGGAGAGTGGAACGCTTATACTTATGACGAAAGTACGATTTTTGAAATAGATATTTTCAGTGAATACACTGACGTCGCGCTTAAGGCACTGAGTGAAATTATTTCGGACTCCGTCATCACAGATGAAAATTTTAAACTATCACGGAACATTATTTATCGGGAGAGAGGCGGGCGGCCATCCTGGCTAAGAAAATTTTTATACAGACACGAAATAGTCAGCACAGCAACTCACAAGAGTCGAAAGATAATACTTAAAGGTAGCCGTTCTTACTGCCGTAGCCTGGATACTCTCGAGAACATCGAATATCAGGATATAATCGATGCCTATACATACTTTTATGTCCCCAATAATATGACGCTTGTCATTACCGGGGATTTCGATATGAAAAAAATACAGGATCAAATTCAGCAGCAATTTGGCAAGCTTACGAAACAACCTGTCGAACGTGATATTCCGAGGGTTCAGGACTTTAATGAGGGGCCAGTGCGCTTTTCCAGCTCGCTCAAGCCGATAGTCAGTGAAAGCAGCAATGGCGGACTGGTCTTTCGCACAAATGGATATGTATCGCCCGATTACTATGTTCTTCTTGTAATTGAAGAATTTTTAACGAATCGATTGTATGAAAACATCCGTGCGCGAGAAGGACTGACATACGCGCCCGATGCCCAACTCATAGCAAGCCGGGAGGATGGTGTTTTTCAACTCAGTGCAGAGGTCAATGAAAAGTACATGGATAAAGTGATACGCCTTATGCACGATGAGGTAGTTAAATTACGCGAAGGTGATGTAACGGATGAAGATATATCTATCACCATAAAATCATTGCTACGTAACTGGGGGCGAGGCCTGGAGTCTAATAGCAGTGTCGCTGATTATTATATTGATTTCCTGCATGAAGTAGATTTGAAAGGCGGGTTTATTGACCAGGAGTCTTACCTTGAAGGCATTACGCCGAAAGATGTTCGAAGGGTTGTAGATCGTTATCTGATTGATTCGAAGATGGCTTTTTTGATTAATAAACCGACGCTCACATATACTCAGTTTTATCTACTTCTGTGCCTTATAATAATAAGTACCTTTTTTCTTACCTGGCGTACTGCGAAAAGAATGCAATTACGCATTCGGGTTATTCGGAAAACAAAAAAGAAGACCCACGAATAACTGGTATCATATAGAAATTAGAACAATAGAGTCAGACTCATTGCTCTAATCAAAAAGTTTTCCCATGGCTTTCACTCCCTCATCAACAATTTCCTGCAACTCTTTAGGGTCATCTTCATGATCGCATGCTAACGCAGTGTAAAGGGCCAGCGACTTTGATGCACAAGCCATTTTGGACACTTCTTCAGCTACATCGGCATCCTGACCGATGTATGTTCACACTTACTCAAATAGCTAATGACTATCACGACCCGGCAGGTCAGACTTTTTACTGTCCCACTTAGTCCTGTTAAGGGCACCTCTATTTATTATGGATAAATCAGATTGCATCAAAAATTGTTCATATCATGGCAAGGATCGCACGCAAGAGCTAGCTATTGCGAAGATTCTTAACGCAGAGATGGATGATTTTGGATGTGATATGAATATTCATGAATAAATAGAGGTGCCCTTAAGTCTTGCCTTTGGTTAAATCCATTTACAGGTCGGGCTGAAGAATGAAGCCTGACAATGTTTTTTGCAGATACTATGTTGTTGAGCTTGGCCTCTCAACACCAACCTGCGAAGAAATAGACTTTTATGCCCAATGCAGATATAGCCGCGAGATACAATTAATCCTGTTGAAAAACGGGGTTAGATCCCGGTTTTCTCTAATAAATGTTAAAATCGGGACCCGGCCCGAGATAAAATTCAGTTTTATTCAGTCAGGTTCATCCTCTGTTCAGGTTAACCTGGGTACTATTAAAGCCGTAGCAGGATAAATATATTTTGAGTATTTGTATTTTTCAATAGTTATATCCGGACACCAGGTGTCCAGGGAGTTGCAGCATGAAAATTTTATCACGATTAATCGTTACATTTACATGTGCCGGCTTGATTGGGGGTGTTGCAATGATCAACCCCGGCAAGGCCTATGCTTCAGGTAAGCACGATTATCAACGGAATTACAGCCAGGGTGGTGGAAGTTACAGAGGACATGGCTACCGGGGACGTGGCGCACACCAGGCCCCACGTGTTATTCACCGTGGCTCTCCCATTGTCGTGCCAGACAGGCGCGTGCGCCGCTATCACAATACATACATTTCCCGCCCGTATGGCCGTTGGTATCCTGGTTATGGCCACTATTACGGAGACAACGATGCATTCGCATGGCTGGCTTTTACTGCGATTACTCTGAGGGTTCTCGACAATCTCAATGAAAATCAGCAACGTGCGCATGAGGCAGCACAAATCAGAGCTACGACTGCCCCTGTCGGTGAAACGGTTATATGGAATCAGGGTGGCGCAAGTGGTTCTGTCACCGCAACGCGAGATGGCACGAGTACTTCCGGCCGTTATTGCCGGGAGTTTCAGCAAGAAGTCACTGTAGGCAACAAGAGAGAGCAGGCCTATGGTGTTGCCTGCCGACAGCCAGACGGTAGCTGGGAGATCGTGTCTACGGGTGCACCTTAAGGGGAACTCTATTAATTTAAATAGCCCGTCATTACACACCTCCAGTGGGCATTACTGGTCTCTTTATCCGTAAATACTGCGCTTATATTTTCAGGAATATAAAGTATGAAACTTATTTTATCTTTTTTATGGTTGTTGTTTTATGGACTAACGCCAGCGTATGGTGCTGAAAAAAACGTCAGTCCCGGGATTAATCAATATTACCAGGATGCGAAATATCAACAGTGGTTATCAACCTTTGAGCGGCCGGGGCGTGAAGTTTTTGACAGACGACAGGCCGTTGTGCAGGCACTGGGACTCAAGCCGGATATGGATATCGCCGATATTGGTGCCGGAACCGGTTTTTATAGTCTGCTGTTTGCGGAGCAGGTCGGAACCTCAGGCAATGTCTTTGCCGTGGACGTTACTGATGACTTTCTTCAAAATATTAAACGCCGTGCATCGGAAAAAAATCTGAAAAACATCTATACCGTTCTCAGCAAGCAAAAAGATACACGCCTGGATCCGGATTCCATCGATATGGCCTTTGTCTGCAACACCTATCATCACTTTGAATATCCACAAGCTATGCTGGCATCGATTCATCGCGCACTTCGCCCGGGTGGAACACTCATCGTTATTGATTATCGAAAGCAACCGGGTACCAGCTCTTCCTGGGTGATGTCGCATGTAAGATCCGGCAAACAATCTGCTATTGAAGAAATTGAACAGGCTGGTTTCAAATTACGCTCTGAGTCAGGCATACTGAAAGAGAATTATTTCCTCAGCTTTGTAAAGAACTAACAGAGAGTAGCGGCAATCAAAGTACAACCACATTTGGAAACATCCAATGGCAACACGATACACCTGTAACATGGCGCCTGGCATGGCCGTGACAATAGGCCGGGGTGGTATCTATATCGAACTGGAGGGTGACATGATAAAGGTCAGCCCGAACAAACCTGATGACATTGAGCAGTCGGTGCTTGAGCAGTTCTGTGTAATCGATGACAGTATCACCTGGCGCGATGTTG
This sequence comes from Arenicellales bacterium, assembly GCA_048550195.1. Lineage (GTDB taxonomy): Bacteria > Pseudomonadota > Gammaproteobacteria > BMS3Bbin11 > BMS3Bbin11 > BMS3Bbin11. The sequence goes on along the minus strand of JBLYYR010000164.1, from coordinate 6,095 downwards.
AATCAGCAGATCTGCATGATCAGTACAATGTAAAATAACCCGAAAAAGAAAAAGCCGGGGACTAATCAGCTTGACAGGAAATAGAGGTGTATCATTTTCTAGGCTATTGTTCTTACTAGATAATCACTTACTTTTACTATGCCTTAAGGGTTGATATACCTGATTTTCTGTACTATAAGTTATACATAGTGGGTGTTGTCTCAATGACATGACTTATAGCCAGTTAAAAACGCGAGAAAATACAAAAAAGAATCTCAGCCATTATGGAATGTGGCAAAGCGTTTAAACAGATGAGGTGAGGAAGTATGTTATCGACTCGTATCCAGGCGTGTATCCTGGTCAGGAGTGTATCATGAGTGGAAAGTACACAGGGTGGTTTCTGTGGCTACTGCTCCTCGTGTTGTGTGCGGATATCGCAACATTAGAGTCTATTCCTGACGCGCATGCCAGCAATACCAACAATCCCACAGATATAACCATTGGCGTACTTGCCCATCGAGGTGAGGGTAAAGCCCGACAAATGTGGGAGCCAACTGCACGTTATCTCGAAAAGGAAATCTCTGGATATCGATTCATGTTGCGTCCACTTACACTTGAAAAGATGTGGGAAGCTGTTGAAAAAGATGAACTTGATTTCATTCTTACCAACACAGGGAATTACGTTGATCTTGAGGCCAACTTCGATATAACCCGAGTTGCTACCCTTAAAAATATGCGTAATGGCAAGCCCTACACTTCTTTCGGTGCTGTTATTTTTGTACGCGCTGACCGGCAGGACATCAAACGCCTGGCTGACTTAAATGGAAAATCCTTTGCAGCTGTTTCAAAAGAGGCCTTTGGTGGTTTCCAGATGGCCTGGAAAGTATTAAAGGACGCCGGTATAGATCCCTTCGATGATTTATCGAGTATTGAGTTTATGGGGTTTCCGCAGGACGATATTGTTAAAAATGTTCGCGATGGAAAGGTTGATGCCGGGACAGTTCGTACCGACACACTGGAGCGTATGGCCAGTCGTGGTGATATTGACCTCGAAGATTTCCGTATCCTTAATCCACAGGTGAGTCCGGGCTTCCCCTTTACGCATAGCACACGGCTCTATCCGGAATGGCCCTTTGCGCGCGCGAGAAATACTGCAGATGAATTCGCTACCCGGGTTGTGATTGCATTGTTAAAACTTTCACCTGATGATCCCCCTTCAAAAGCAGGCCTGAACGCTGGCTGGACGGTTCCTCTTAGCTACCAAAGCGTGCATGAACTGTTCAGAGATCTCAAGATTGGTTTTTATGCACAAACTGGCAAGTTCACTCTTACGCAGGTCATCAGACAGTACCGTTACTGGTTGATCCTGATTGCTTCAGGGCTGCTACTAGCTGTTTACCACTATATAAGGGTAGAGCGTCTGGTTACAGTGCGTACCAGCGAATTATATTCGACCAACCAGGCGCTGGAAAAAGAAATTGTAGAACACACACGGAGCGAACAGGAAGCACATATCTACCGGGATCACATGCAGCTGCTGATGGATTCAACGGCTGAAGCAATTCTAGGTGTTGATAAGGAGGGTGTGTGTACCTTTGCCAATCATAACTGCGTACGACTCATCGGTTATCAGCATGAAAAAGAAATACATGGGAAGCGCCTGCAGGATATCTTGTTTATTACCAGCGTAAATGAAGTCGAGATCCGGCCGCAGGATACCTCACTGATATCGGCAATCCAGCCGGGAGAAAAATGGCATTCAGACAGCGAGATTTGTCATCGCCTGGATGACACATCTTTTCCTGTTGAGTACTGGGTTCATTCTATTGAAAATGCAGGAGTGAACGAAGGCTATGTTATTACCTTCATCGATATTTCCCGGCGTAAGAAGATTGATGCTGAATTGACCCGGCATCGTGAGCAGCTCTCTGAGCTTGTTGAAGCACGTACGGTGGAATTAAGGAACTCGAATGAAGAACTGCAGAATAGCATTGCCCGTTTGCGTGAAATGCAGACCCAGCTCGTACAGGCTGAAAAGATGGCTTCACTCGGCAGCCTGGTAGCTGGATTCTCACATGAGATCAACACCCCGCTGGGCATAGGAGTTACCTCGGCAAGTAATATTGAGGAAGAGCTGCATAAGCTACACGGCCTCTATATTGGTGGCGAGATGAAACGTTCAGAGCTGGAAAAGTTTATTGATCATACACGCCTGGCCTGTGACATCCTGATGAGAAACCTGCGACGTGCAGCGGACCTGATACGCAGTTTCAAACAAGTGGCTGTTGACCAGTCCAGTGATGAATGGCGAACTTTCAATATACAGGAATATGTTGATGAGGTACTTCTAAGTCTCAAGCCAAGATTCAAGCAAACAGCTGTCCGTATCGAAAATTTCTGTGACCCCGATCTGAGTATTTACAGTCACCCTGGTGCGATATATCAGATACTCAGCAATCTGACAATTAATGCGCTGATATACGCCTTCGATGATAGCCAGAAGGGGGTAATTCACATCAAAGCAAAACGTGATGGCAACTCAATCATGATGGAAGTTGGAGACAATGGTAAAGGCATACCTAATAAACACCAGAGCAAGATATTTGATCCTTTTTTTACTACACGCCGTGGTTCAGGCGGTAGCGGGCTGGGGTTGAATATAGTCTATAATCTAGTGACTGGTACCTTGAAAGGAAGGATCAGTTTTGCCAGTAGTTCATTGGATGGAACTATTTTCCGTATAGCATTCCCGTATGAAACAGAGAAGGTGACAACATGACACAAATTACATCCATCCATGAAAAATTTGTTTTTTCGCCCGAGGATGATGCAACAGCTCGGACGAATTCCAGCTCCAGAAGCTGGAAAATACTAATTGTCGATGATGAGGAAGGTGTTCATGAGGTGACTCTGTTGACGATGAACGGCTTTGAGTTTGAGGGTCGTACACTTCATTTTCTGCATGCCTACAGTGCAAGCCAGGCCAAACAGATTATGGCTGATCATCCGGATATAGCGGTTGCCATGGTTGACGTGGTGATGGAAAGTGAGCATGCAGGCCTGGATCTGGTTCACTATATCCGCAATCAGTTAAAGAACCAGCTGATGCGGATTGTGCTGCGCACCGGCCAGCCGGGCCAGGCACCTGAACGTTCAGTGATCCGCGACTATGACATCAATGACTATAAAGAGAAGTCAGAACTCTCCTCGCAGAAACTCTACAGCACTGTTTTTACCAGTTTGCGCTCCTACCGCGACCTGCTGGCACTGGATCAAAACCGGCAGGGTCTTGAGCAGGTGATTAAGGCCTCAGGAAAGATTTTTAAAATGACCGGGCTGAATGGATTTATACAGGGCGTACTGAAGCAACTCGTCGCACTGCTGTATCTCGGCAATGACTCAATGTTTGCCAACTGTGACAGTATGGCTCTTGAAAACGAAGAGGATATCCTGATTGTCGCCGCAACAGGAAAATTCAATACTTTCATTGGAAAGAAGGCCAGAGACGCGCTGCCTGAGGGTGTAATGGCACTGATTGATGAGGCCCTCGAAAAGAAATCAATGATCATCAGGGGTGAAGTCTATGTCGGCTATTTTCAGCCGCGTTACGGGCGAGAGGATGTCGTTTATCTCACCAGTTCAAAGACGCTCACGGATGATGACACAAACATGATCAAGCTTTTTCTTCACAATGCATCAATCGCCTATGAGAATGCGCTGTTAAGAGAAGAAATTCAGGGCACTCAGCACGATATGGTGTATATGCTGGGCGAGGCGATTGAAACCCGTTCCCGTGAAACCGGCCAGCATGTGCGGCGCGTGGCAGAATATTGCCACCTGATTGCACTCGGTATCGGTCTGTCTGAAAGAGATTCAGAAATTCTACGCATTGCAGCACCTTTGCATGATTTCGGTAAGATCGGCATTCCCGATTCAATCTTACATAAATCCGGGAAACTCAGTAGCGATGAGTGGACCCTGATGAAGACCCATTCTGAGATTGGTGAGGAAATGCTGGGGCAATCCGATCGAGAAATACTTAAGGCTGCAGCGAGCATTGCTGGACATCACCACGAAAAGTGGGATGGCAGCGGCTACCCTAATGGCCTTTCAGGTGAGGAGATTTCTTTATTTGGCCGCATCTGCGCAATGGCCGATGTTTTTGATGCCCTTGGCAGCAAGCGTTGTTACAAAGAGGCCTGGTCATTAAATCAGATCGTCGATTATATAACCGAACATCGCGGTACTCATTTTGACCCGCTTATAACAGACTGGGTGTTGAATAACCTTGATAAAATGAGTGAAGTACGCAAGAAATACCCAGATCATGATGACTGACTCATTAGACTGGTAGCGGCCTTTAGTTTAAAATACGAGTTAACTTATAAAGTTATTTCAGGTATAGTCCGACCCCAATTCCTGGTGCACTTCGGTCTGCACCTTTTAAAGCGGTAATCCTTTCAGATTCACCTCGAAACAAACACACAGTTTCGCCTGGACCGACCCAGACGCAAGTCCTGGGCAGCCGATCCCTAGAGAAAAATATATTATGTCATTTGATTCCCTCGGCTTAAGGGCCGAATTACTCCGTGCTGTATCCGAACAAGGCTATAGCGAACCTACACCAATTCAGAAGCAGGCTATTCCCCTCATCCTTGAAGGACAGGATATTATGGGTGGAGCCCAGACGGGCACAGGTAAAACTGCCGGTTTTACTCTGCCTCTATTGCAACGACTAATGTCTACAGCCAGGCCTGAAAAAGGTCGCCGTCAACTACGTGCCCTGGTGCTTACACCTACCCGGGAACTGGCCGCACAGGTTGCCGAAAGCGTGGACACCTATGGCCGGCACCTACCTTTGAAATCCACCGTGGTTTTTGGTGGCGTAAGCATCAACCCGCAAAAGCAGAAACTCATTCGAGGCGTCGACATTCTTGTCGCTACGCCAGGCAGGCTGCTGGACCACGTCGGCCAGCGATCTGTCAACCTCTCAAATATCGATATCCTGGTACTTGATGAAGCCGATCGCATGCTCGATATGGGTTTCATCCACGACATCAAGAAGGTGCTGGCACTCATACCCAAGCAAAAACAAACGTTACTGTTCTCAGCCACTTTTTCCAATGATATTAAGCGACTGGCAGATAGTCTTCTCAAGTCACCCGTCCTGATTGAAGTAGCACGACGAAATACTGCATCAGAAACCGTTACACAGGTCGTTCATCCTGTAGATAAAAGCCGTAAACGTGAACTGCTTTCATTCCTGATCGGTTCAAATAACTGGAAACAGGTTCTGGTCTTTACTCGTACCAAGCACGGCGCCAATCGCCTGACCGAACAATTGGGCAAAGACGGCATCAGTGCGGCTGCCATCCACGGCAACAAGAGCCAGGGTGCGCGCACCAGGGCACTGGCCGAATTCAAATCAGGCAAGGTGCGCGTGTTGGTTGCCACGGACATTGCCGCACGTGGTCTGGATATTGACCAGTTGCCACATGTGGTTAACTATGAGTTACCCAACATTTCTGAAGACTATGTTCACCGCATCGGCCGCACGGGTCGTGCAGGCAATGAAGGTGAAGCCATGTCACTGGTATGCGTCGATGAACTGAAGCTGCTTAAAGATATCGAGCGCCTGATAAAACGCGATATACCCAAAGATGTGATCGAAGGTTTTGAGGTCGATCCTTCCATTAGAGCGGAACCTATAATCAATGGACGTGGCCGACAGCAGCCCAAAGGCAGAAACAGAAGGCCTGGTGGGAACAAAGGTTCATCGCCGTGGAAAAATAAGCGTCCTGCTTCCAGGGGGAGTTCGAACAACCAGAGTCGTTCCGGTAATCGATCAAAAAGTGCAGCTTAGGCCTTACAGGGATCCTTCAGCCGCTCAATGAGCTGCTGTTGTAGGAGGGACGCTTCGGCGCGATAGTTTCAGAAACTAACAGAAGAAACGGAATCGTGCCGAGGCAACCCTCCTACGAAAGAATAGAAATGATTTAAGCCATAAATATCAACTTAGGGAACCTCTGATCAATTCATGAACTCGTATCTTACGCCTAAAATATCCAGATTTTTCGTTGAAAACCTTCGCAATAGCTAGCTATTACGTGCGCTTT
>JBLYYR010000163.1:0-6202 GCA_048550195.1 Arenicellales bacterium | reverse complement strand
GGCTGTTTTTCATGTCTCCGAAGCCTTAAACTTCCGTAAAAGCAGCGCTATCAACACTTACTCATCGATTGATATTTCTTTGTGGGACAGCAATGGTGAAAGGTGTAATCAAATACGTATTAAATTCTGGTCTGTCCTTGAATTAACGAAAAAGAAAATAATAGGGCCCATCCATCAGGATGAGCCCTTTTCAGGTTTTACTGTTTTGCGTTGTTAGCGATTACCGATATACCAGGAAATAGCCAGCAGTTACTTTACTGCTGTGATTAAAAGGCAGAAGAGCCGACTAGTTTATCACTGTCTGGATGCACTGGTTTCAGAGTGTATGCATCGATATCTATATAACGGTACATATCGTCAAGTGATACATTGGTGTCGCGCCTCGACAGCGTGATTTCCTGATTATTAGCATCATCAAAGTGCAGTTCTGTAACATGTGTGCTAAAGGGTACTGCAAGCAAAGTTGCACTAATCATTGTGGTCAATAATTTGTTCATGATTTTATCCTCATTGGTAAATGTATCAGTACAGACATGTTTGCTGCCTGTTAATCATAAGACCAATGCCGCGGTAAAAACATGACAAAAATAAAGAAAAAACTTTTTATAAAAAATGTTGTCAGAAGACCTTCTTCTGTTGTATCACGTATGCACAGGCTGAAGTGTACAGTCTTCCTGGTAGCCATATAACCAGAGGTGTTGAAGTACTGCTAGCTGCTGGCAGGTACGATATTCAGCAACATTTTTTCGGCAATAGGCGGGATCTGTTCACCTTTTTCACCAACTACTGCAAGGCTGCCATAAACCGTCGAATAAATGGCAACATCGAAACGTCTGGGTGTGATATTGATATCCTCGTCGATGTGTTCGCCGGGCATGACCAGTACGGTCACAGGGCCGTTCTCACCGTTGACGATCAGGTGCGCACCGGTATTTTTGCGGATCTGGCAATTGTTGGCATAGTTAAGCTTACCGATATTATCTTTAGCCTGTGTGTCGATGGTTGACATTATATCGCCGAGCTTTTTCTGGCTTATGTCATGACTGCCATGCAGCTAATACAGTTTTTTCCCCACCCCATTCATGATTCTCTTATTCTGGCGTACGGTAGAGTTCTGGATAGAGACTTGTTTGATATTGAAGTCTGGCGAGCATTTGAGTGGTTGATTTTTGATCCGAAAGTCCGTCAGAGGATTTTAAACCGCTTTGATGATACGGACGCCGGTGAGAAATACCTTGCCTTACTGGAACGCTATTTTGAAAAGCACATTGAGCGTGCAAGACGCTTCGTCTGATCGCTGACTGTACCCGGGGGTGATGCTTCGGTTCGTTACGTGCTATTTGGCGGTGATTGTGAATTGACACCCACGCGAATGCTGGTCGAGGAGGTTAATGGAGAGTCCGTCCTTCGCCTGTAACCCGAAAGAATTAAAAACCGCATATCGGGTGTTGACTCTGTACAACTGATGCTTGAACCGGGTGATGGCCGTGTAACAAGAGCCTCATTGTTTGCCCGTACATCACTGGATCCATCTATGCTCCGGCACAAATACAGCGACTTCAATATGGATCATTCAATCCTTTTGTGTGAGTCGCACGACAGCCTCACCGGCAACATTAGCTTTCAGAATAACCTCCTGAATATACTGCTAACGCGCGATTAATGCGATGAATCAGGTACTACGTATCAGGTACTACGTATCAGGTGTTACGTAAACCCTAAAACCTTTCTTCCCTTTCTGCTTCCCAGTCTTTGGAGAAGGGAGTTGCCGTCATCCATAGCTACCAGCAGGCAGGGGATCAACACCAGTGTGATTGGTGTGGCGAACAGAATGCCGTAACCCATGGCCAGTGCCATCGGTGCTGAGAACGGGTCCGAGCCACCCAGTCCATACGCCATTGGCAACAGTCCAGCCACGGTCGTGATGGAGGTTAGAATAATTGGCCGTAGTCTGGATACAGTCGCTTCAACGACTCGCTGTTTAGCAGGCATATCAGGCTGGCTTGATTTCATCTTATTGACAAGATTAACCAGTATCAGGGAATCATTGACCAGGATGCCCGTCAGGCCGACGATACCCAGCATGGCAAGAAAACCCAGTGCCTGCTGATGCAAGCCAAAGGCGAAGATTACTCCAACAAAGCCAAATGGAATCGAAATCATCACCAGCACAGGCTGCCACACTGAATTAAACAGCAGCAGTAATAGCAGGTAAATAGCGACACCTGAGGCTGCGAAGGCAACGATCAGACTGCCCATGGATTCTGCAGACTCTTCCGCTTCACCGCCAACAACGATACGCATGCCAGGCCAGTCTGCATCAAGATCAAAACCATCCACTGTCTGAGCCGTTGCTTTCAGTGGCGTAGTCACGTCTTTTACAACATCAGCGGTAAGGGTGATCGCACGCTCGTTATCAAAGTGGTACATATTTGATGGGCTCAAGCCGGAAGAGAATTTGCCTACCTCTTCCAGTTGTATAAACTCACCGCGGGGGTTGGGAATCACCAGATCAGACAGGCTGTCTGGCGAACTGCGCGCCTGCTCTTCAAATAACACTCGAAAGTCTACATCCTCATCACCGTACCGCACCGAGGTGACGACTTCCCCATCGAATGCCAGGCGAACATTTCTGGCAATATCCGATACCGTCAACCCCGAATCAGCAAGCCGTATGAAATCAAGGTCGATATTAATCTGCTCCTTGCCTTTCTTGTCATCACGGTCGATATCTTTCACACCTTCAACCTGCCTCAATCGTTTTTCCACCTCCCCGGCCAGTTGCGTACGCATGTCATCATCGCTACCGACCACACGTATGGTGATGGGCCGGCCAACGGGTGGACCTCCGCTGTCAATGACAAAAGTCATCCGTTCAATTTCTGCAATGTCCGCCGCTTGTGCGCGCAAGTTCTCGACGATCTGGTCAGCATCGCGTTCTCGCGTGGCAAAGGGCTTTAGATACACCCCCACATAGGCCCAGTGTTCGTTCTCACCCAGGTTGAAATTACCGTGGGTGCCAATACGCGTGACATAGGAATCCACTTCACCTTCAGGTAAGGCATCGACCAGCGCCTCAAGCTTAGTGATGGTGTTGGATGTGTGATCCAGTGAAGAGCCAGTAGGCAGTTCAGCAAGCATGTAAAACGTATCCGCAGACTGTGTCGGAAACAATACAAAATCCAGGTACCGTCCTGCATACCAGAACGAACTGATCAGCAACGCAGTCGATACTGCAATGATTGGGTAGCGCCAACCGACTAAACTGTGCAGTAAACGAGCAAAGATCTGCTTGAACCGTTCGAAATCCAACGTTCTGGGTTTTGTGGTTTCAATAACTGGAGTCATTCTGGCGCCAGAGATCAGGTGTGCAGGCAAGGCAATGACCAGTTCTGCAAAAGAGACCATCAGTGCGAGTACAACGACTAGCGGAATGACATAAATAAAATCACCTAGCGTACCCGACATAAAAAACATCGGTGAGAATGCCAGTGCGGTCGTTAACAATGTCGTTAATACCGGTGCGAATACCGAGACCGTTCCTTCAACTGCCGCATCCAGCGGCTGCATGCCCTGCTCACGTTTTAGCCAGATGTTCTCGGCAACAACGATACCGTCGTCAACCACGATACCAATCACAAGTATCATTGCACCAAGCGCAATGGAATCCAGGTACGCACCAAAAACAGGCAGCAGGAAGATGGTGCCCAGCAGCGCCACCGGTATACCCATTGCCACCCAGATTGCCGTGCGCAGATTCAGAAAAATTGCCAGCGTCAGCAGCACCAGTGTCAGCCCCATAGCGCCATTGGAAAGCACAACGCCAAGTCGGTTTCGCACGTTATGAGAGACATCATTCGAGTACTCGATGTTAACGCTCTCAGGCAGGCGGTGACTATTTTCCTCCACAAATTCCTTGATTCTGTCCACTGTTCTGATGATGTCAGCCGTTTCCTTTTTATAAATAAGAAACGAGATAGCCGTCCGTCCATTCATCCTCGAACTGACCTTCTCCGGTTCAAATGCGTCTTTCACCATCGCGATATCCCGGACCCTTACCATCGTCCCTTCTTCGGTGACGTCAACAATGACGTCTTCGACATCCATAGGCGACTCAAACTGAGCCAGCGTAACGATATTTTTCTCACTGGTGTAGGATTCAAATGATCCACCGCTGGCGCGTATATTGCGTTTACTGATCGCATCCACAAGCTGCGCACCCGGGACCTGCCATTTCTCCATCTCATCCTGTACTAACTCGATCTGGATTTCTCTGTCGAGATAGCCGTAACGTTTCAGTCGAGCAACTCCGGGAATGTCTTCCAGGGCTTTTTCGGCACGTCGTGCATACTCGCGTAACTCAGAGTAGGGAATGTCACCGCTAAGGCCGACTTCGATGATCGGGATGCCGGTGGCAGTAGTAATCTCCAGAACAGACGGCTGTTCATCCACTTCAGCTGGCAGGTTCGTTGTGCGTGAAACTGCATCGCGCACGTCGGTTTTTACTTTATCGATATCCGTAGCATCAAGGTCAATCTTGACATTGATCACAGAAATATTTTCCATCGAAAACGAGGTGACACGCTTTAGTCCATCTACTTCCTTCAGCTCTTCCTCAATTTTGTTAGTGACGTTGAGCTCTACGTCCTGTGGCGAGGCACCCGGATAACGCGTGGTAATATTCATCTCGGCAAGGTCGACATTAGGGAAATTATCACGCTGTATCTGTGTCAGCGCACTGAGACCCAACAACACCACCATCAAGGTGAATACACTTGCAACCGTACCACGCTGTGCAAAAAAACGGATAAATCCATGCATGATTGAATCCTTGCCTGCGATTAACGATTAAATGTCGCTTTTCCGAACATGCCGGGGAACAGCCCGGGCTTAACTGGAAGCTCCAGCTCCACAATAAAGGTATGTCGCTCGTCACCTGAAGGGATGACGCGGATGATGGTTGCAGTCATTAGCTTGTCATCAAGGGCACTGATAGTGACCTGCGCCGACTCATTGACAGAAATATGGGCAAGATCTTCTTCTTTTACCCGAGCTCTAAACTTTAGTCTGCTCTGGTCCTGTATTTGATATAGTGGTTCGCCTGGCTGCGTGACCGCACCGATTTCTGCGTACTTGTTGATAACAACTGCGTCAAACGGAACCTTGATACGTGTTTCTGCCAGCGTAGAATGAATGCCATCTATCTCGGCCTGTGATGTCTTCAAATTTGCTTTTGCCACCTGCACCGCGAATTCTGCTTCATCAACAACTTCTTCCGATGCCACTTTCTTCTTTGCCAGCTTGTCCAATCGGCTCCTGATACGCTTACGGTGTGCTAGCTCGGCCTGTGCTTTTTCTTTAGAGGCTTCTGCCGACCTGAGTTTCGCCCGGTATTCCAGGTCATCGATTTCAACGATGACCTGTCCTGCACTGAGCAGATCGCTTTCCTCAGCATGCACCCTGGTGATGCGTCCAATAATACGTGTGGAGAGGTTCACGGTGCGATTTGCTACCACATCACCCGTGACCGATCGAGAACCAGTCTGTGCCTGAACCAAAACCGGCAATGCAGCTGAAATGATAATGGAAGAAACGAAGAGCGCGAGGATTCTCATGGTTTGATTCCCTGGTGTTAGCCGATTAGAAATAGTCGTGTCTGTTATACTGGCAGAAACGACACATTTACAATCTACAAGCCGTAAACAATGCGTCAACACACCATAAGTGAAGATCTCAGCTAAAACAACCCACAATGCGTTTTCTCAGCCAGGTGAACACGGCTGAAGGAGACGGTGAATCCTGTTTTCATGCTCCAGTGGTAGGTATATTCTATGAGGCGCACCCTCGCGGCGTTAGACTCTTGCATTTCCCGACAATTCCCCCCTATGTCGGGCCTCCCACAATCTTCGTTATGCGGCTAACGGATTTTTTGTTAGTGATCCGCTACAGGCAGCAATAGTGTTATGTCATTGCTGTCCCACAAAGAAATATCAATCGATGAGTAAGTGTTGAAAGTGCTGCTTTTACGGAAGCTTAAGGTTTCGGAGACATGAAAAACAGCCTTCCCAAACCTGAAGAACAAAAAGAGTTCTCTCGCGGGGTTCACAGGGACGCGGGGAGGTCAAAAGAAAGTATTAGGTTTTATGAGTTAGGTTTTACGTAACACCTAAATCGTAAATCTTAAAACGTCTATTTAAATGCT
>JBLYYR010000162.1:0-7419 GCA_048550195.1 Arenicellales bacterium | reverse complement strand
TCTGGGTCAGTGTGTTCAATCTTTTTGTGGTCTCGGTGTTCTGGAGTTTCATGGCGGACATCTTCAGTAACCGCCAGGCACGAAGGTTATTCGGTTTTATTGCCGCCGGCGGGACAGCCGGTGCCCTGGTGGGGCCCGTCCTGACGACGATGCTGGTAAAACCCCTGGGTACAGAAAATCTTCTGTTGATATCGGCTGTGTTGCTGGGATGGGCAGTGCTATGCATCCGCCATTTGATCATCTGCTGTCCCGTACAGAATGATTCCGCTCTGGATTACGAAAAGTCAGCTGAACGTCCCTTGGGAGGCAGCATGCTGGCGGGAATACGCCTGGTGCTGCAATCCCCCTATTTGCTGGGTATTGGTCTATTGATGTTGTTGTTCACCACGCTGGCGACATTTCTTTATTTTCAACAGGCGCAGATAATTCGGGATGCCTTTGTCGATCCGGCTGAGCGTACTGCTTTGTTTGCCGCTATTGATTTCGCTGTTAACCTGTTGACCGTGCTGATACAGCTGTTCCTTACAGGGTATCTTGTGCGTTGGCTGGGCCTGTCGTGGACCCTGGCACTGGTACCGCTGCTACTGGTGCTGGGCTTTATTTCGCTGGCTGTTTCGCCAGTGCTGGCAGTACTGGTTGTTGTACAGGTGGTACGCAGAGCCGGTAACTACTCTATTATGCGACCATCGAGAGAAATGCTGTACGTCGTGCTTGGGCGTGAGGAAAAGTACAAGGCCAAGAACTTTATCGATACCACAGTGTATCGCGGAGGTGATGCCGTCAGTGCCTGGATCTATACGGGTCTGCGCAGTCTCGGCCTGGGCGTATCCGGTATCGCCTGGGTTGCTGTGCCGTTGGCAGGGTTGTGGGCGCTACTGGCCTACCGTCTGGGGCGAGAGCAGACCCGTCTGGCACAGGTGCAACAGCCGGACAAATTAACAATAGAAAGGTGATAGATATGACTTCTGAAATAAAACATCTCAATCGACGGCAGTTCATGCAGGTACTGGGCATGCTCGGTACGGCTGTGGGTGGAATGCCATTAACTGCCAGGGGAACTGTACCCATGCTGAAGAAGACGATTCCTTCGAGCGGGGAACAGATTCCCGTTATTGGTATGGGATCTTCAAGAACCTTCGACGTCGGTGCGGATGTCGAAGCGCGTGCCAGGCTGACATTGGTATTGCAGTCCTTTTTTGATCAGGGCGGCAGTGTCATCGATACCTCCCCTATGTATGGAACGTCGGAACAACTGCTCGGTGACCTGCTGGCAGGTATCCGCAACAGTAAACCTTTGTTTATGGCAACCAAAGTCTGGACTGAAGGCAGAGAAGAGGGCATTGTGCAGATGCAGGAGTCGATGAGTCTGCTACGCACCCCGATCATTGACCTGGTACAGGTTCATAATCTGCTCGACTGGGAAACACAGATGGAGACACTGATGGAGTGGAAAAGCCAGGGTCGGATCCGTTATATCGGCATCACCACCCATCGCGGATATAACCATGATCAACTGGTCCATGTTATGGAGAATCATCCTCTGGATTTTATTCAGTTCAGTTACAACATCGCCAATCGCAAGGCAGAGGAGCGTATCCTGCCGCTGGCAGCAGAACGTGGTATTGCTACCATGGTCAATCGTCCCTTTCAGCGTGGTGAATTGTTCCAGCATGTCAGGGGAAAGAAGCTGCCTGCGTGGGTTAAAGAATTCGATTGCCACAGCTGGGGTCAATTTTTCCTTAAGTTCGTCGTGTCACATGCGGCTGTGACCTGTACCATCCCGGCTACATCTAAAGTTAATCATATGCGGGATAATATGGGTGCCGGTTTAGGCCGGATGCCCGATAAAAACCAACGTCAGCGCATGCTTGAGTATTTTGCCTTGTTATAGCAATGAAGAGAATACAGGTAACATTTTAAAGATGGGTCCATGAACTACATCAAAAATGTATTATTCAGAAAAATTTAATAGCATCACTCACCTCGTTGGTGCTGTGCTGTCTATTATGGGGCTGGGGGCACTGATCACTGTTGCTGTTCAACAACAGGATGTCCTGCTATTTACCGGTTTCCTTATTTATGGCCTGACATTAGTCATGCTTTACAGTGTTTCAACTTTGTACCACAGCTTTAAAAGCCCATTTGTAAAACGAGTATTTCAGAAACTAGATCATATCGCGATTTACCTTCTAATCGCAGGCACATATACGCCATTCATGCTAGTTACATTGATTGACGGTAACGGAATATGGATTTTAGTTTCTGTATGGGGATTAGCAATCATTGGAATCGCCCTTGAACTAAGTATTAATAAACGCATTCAGGTACTTCAAATCGTAATTTATCTCATCATGGGCTGGCTGGTCGTCATTGATTTTGATGCATTAAAGGAACTGTTGCCAGAAACGGGCATTTACTTGTTAACGGTGGGAGGGCTGGCATATACGGCTGGTATTATTTTTTATGTTTTAGACCACAGGCAGTTATTAAAGCATTCTCATGGGATTTGGCATTTATTTGTTCTGGCGGGTTCCTTTTTTCAATTTCTGGCTATTATTATTTATGTAAGATGAATTTGAATATTATGTTTCATGCAGGGCATGTCAGGGTAGAGGTGCCATTTACACCTCCACGCGCATAATGTGCAATAATGAAGATTATTATTTGACGATACCGTCACACTTTTCCAGGTTCAAACGAGCCTGCCCAAGAAAGTTTCTACCAGGAGAGACATATGACTGAAGCACAATCGGCACCTGACGTAGGTGCACCGGATCCTGAACTGAAAAACTCTCCCATATTTGATGGCAACGAGGAAGATTTATCGCTGGACCAGGAACTGGAAACGGGTGTCTGTTACTTTAATAACGAGTCCTTCGCTATTGGCAGTTATGTGTGCAGTGGCAACGAGTTGTTGCGCTGCGAAGGGCGAGGTATCTGGGTACGAGAAGGTGCATGTTACACAGATGAGCCGGAATAAGCGTATAAAGGAACAATCAGGGCTGTGTAGTGCGCATGGGCTGAAGGAAAAACAAATACCAGCGAAAAAACAGAGGCCGCATATCGCAGCGCCTGTTTTCTTTACTACTTGAGCAAGTTATTTATTCACTAATTTTAATGTTTCTCGACCTGAACCAGGCGACGGACAAAGAAAGAAATGATCCCCATCGTTCATGATGCCGCCAGCCGTCACGTCAATCCACCAGGGACCACCAGGGTGACCGACTTCACCTGGACCAAATTCTGTCATAAGTCCATTTTCACCAGGGATCAGCTGCTGGGTCTACCTTTCGCCGGTAACGGGTCTGCTGCAACAATAGAGTCGTAGTACAAGCCCTGTGAAGTAACCTGCATCGCAGGTTTATGCCACCGCTGCATCATAGAAATGTCTCCATTCACTAGCGCTACATCCGGGCATTAAGATGTTTCAAGCTGATTAGCTTTTTTCTGTGCCTGCAACATGAATGATAATATTACTCAACATAGCATCCGGATATCACATGAATGCCACAAAAATACGACTCCTGACAAACGGGGACAGAATCCCTGCCAGGGTAGTGATAATGGATAAGTTTTCTGGCCGCAGCCCGGAAATATTGCTCAGCATGCAGCAGAACTATTATTTATATCAATATCAATATACAAATATTCCATTTCCCCAACTTTTCTACTAAGCTAAAAAGTGGCCAGGTTTTGTGCTAACTGGTTATGGGATTTAATCCATTGTAATAAAATATGGGGTATCACCGTGATACAAAAAATCAGCTATTTGCTGACCGCTGCCATTTTTGCATTTGCATTGTCAGGTGCAAACGCGATAGCACAACAGCCCCAAAAGCCATTGACGCTGGGGGTTTTTCCATATGTAAGTCCAGGGCAGCTGGTCAATTTTCACACAGATCTGAAAGATTTATTTGAGGACGCACTAGGACGAAAGGTAGTCCTGGTTACGGCACCGAGTTTTAAGGAGTTTGTCGGGCGAACTAAAAATTCTTCATATGATTACATATTGACAGCGCCGCACCTGGGGCGACTGGCAGAGGTACGTGATGGCTACCGGCCTATTGCCCATACCATGCATGATGTGCAAGGTATCTACCTGGCAAAAAAATCGTCAGATATTTTCGAACTCAAGGACCTTGAAGGCAAGGTAATCACCCTGGTGGGGCGCTCTGCAATAATCACACAAATGGTTGAGAAGCAACTCAATGGCCTGGGCTTATATGATGGCAAAAACATAAGCTTTCGAATTACCAATACACACAACAATGCGATGTACGCTCCTCTTCGTGGTGAAAGTGATGCTTCGGTCACCGGTATTTTGCTATGGCGAAAAATTGGTCTTGCCGGCAGTAATAGTAAAGTAAGAGTTATTGGCAGGACACCTGTGTCGATAGGTTTTCAGGTAATGGCTGCAAAAAGCAGCTCCGAGTCAGACTCTCTAAAAGTACAGAAGGCATTGCTCAATCTTCATAACACGGAGCCTGGAAAAGTTTATATGGATAAAACAGGCTTCGAAAGTTTTGATATTGTAAGTGAGCAGGATAAAAATGACCTTGACCCATATATTCAGATATTCTTAAAGAAAAAATAATAATTTTCTGACATGTCACCTTCTAATTTATCGCTGCGCGTAAAGCTTGTACTTATCAGTATAGTGGTAGAAGTAGTTATGCTGGGGCTGTTGCTTGGCAATAGCATGCGACTGATGAACGATGTAGTGGAATACCATGCTGAAACTTTAGTCCACGACGTGGCCCCTTTACTCGACGGTGCACTAAGTTTGTATATGTTTGAACGTGATTATGTCTCGATGCAGGAAATATTGGGGAAACTGGTTAAGCAGGGCCAATCTGATTTACGTTATATTACTGTTCTTGATGAACTTGGTAATGTTTATGCTTCAGCAGGCAGGCGCCTGCAAGATCCGTTGCCAGCAATAGATTATTCCGTGGAATCTTCAATGCAGGATGCAGTCTACGATTCAGCTGCTGCATTGGAGCTGGGAGAGCTTACGGTAGGAGAAGTACGGTTTGGTGTGTCACTGGAAAAATTGATAGACGCCCGTTCTGAATTGCTGAAGCAGGGGCTGTTCATTGCAGCTTCTGAAGTCCTGTTGACGATCCTTTTACTAAGTATAGCCGGTTATCTTTTGACGCGTCATATTTTCTTCCTGGTCAATGCAACCCGGAGGGTTGCGAATGGTGACTATACAATTAATGTTACTAAATCTAGCAATGATGAAATAGGACAGCTTGCAGATAACTTCAACACGATGGCTGTAGCTATCCGGGATCGTGTTGAGGCCTTAAAGACCTCTGAACATGCCTTAACAGAAGAAAAGGAACGAATTCTGGTCACACTGAATTCGATAGGAGATGGCGTCATTACAACTAATGTTTATGGGGTGGTTGAGTTGTTGAACCCTGTAGCTGAACAATTAACCGGCTGGAGACATGAAGAAGCCGAGGGCCGCCCTCTTAAAGAAGTATTTGTTATCAAAAATGAAATAACCGGTCTGCCAGTTCAAAATCCTGTGAAAAAATGTATAGAGAGTAACGCGGTGGTAGGTCTTGCTAACCATACTGTGTTAATAAAGCGTGATGGTAATGAGTATGCAATTGAGGATAGCGCCGCACCTATTCGTAATAGTGATGGAGGAATCATCGGTGTAATCCTTGTGTTTCATGATGTCAGTAGTTCCCGGACAATGGCCCGGCAGATGGCCTATCAGGCGCGACATGATTCACTGACTGGACTGGTAAACCGTATAGAGTTTGAGGACCGCGTAAATACAGCTATTAAAATATCCAAATCAGAGAACAAAGATCATGCGCTGCTTTATATGGACCTGGATCAATTCAAGATCATCAATGACACATGTGGTCATTTTGCTGGTGATGAACTCCTGAGGCAGTTAACTACTTCACTAAAACATAAAATACGTGATACTGACACACTTGCGCGGCTGGGTGGAGATGAATTCGGCGCGTTACTGGTTAACTGCGATTTAAATAAAGCCGAAATCATTGCAGAGGATTTACGTAAACATATCAAAGAATTTAATTTTGAGTGGGAAGGTAAACAATTTGATATAGCTGTCAGTATTGGTGTGGTACCGATTGCCGGTGAGAATAGTAGTATGGCTGAAGTGCTCAGTGCAGCTGATGTGGCTTGCTATATAGCAAAAGAAAATGGGCGCAATTGCGTACATGTGCATGTTGCTGATGATAGAGAGCACGCAACACGCAGGAGTGAGATGCAATTGGTATCGGATATTTCTTCTGCCATTGATGAAGGTCGATTTATTTTATATTTTCAAAAGATAAAATCTGCAAATGGTAAAAGCGAAGACACGCACTATCATGAATTTTTGGTAAGGATGATAGGAATTGATCAGGAGATAATACCGCCCTACAAGTTTATTTCTGCCGCAGAGCATTTCCACTTAATGCAGCAAGTAGATAGATGGGTAGTCTGTAAGGCATTAAGCTTTATCAAGGAGCATCAGGAACAATTACAGCATGAAGTTTTTGCAATCAATCTATCCGGGCAATCAATCAACTCAGGAAAATTTTGTGAATTTATTGTTAATGAAATTAAAAATACCGGAATTCAGGGTAGTCAATTATGTTTTGAAGTGACTGAAACGGCGGCTATTGCGAACCTTAAAAATGCCTCTCACCTCATCTCGGAATTAAAAAAACTAGGTTGTATGTTTGCACTGGATGATTTCGGCAGTGGACTAAGCTCATTTGCCTACCTGAAAAACCTTAACGTTGACTATTTGAAAATTGATGGTGGCTTCGTCAGAGATATCCTACAGGACTCTGCAGATGCTTCGATGGTTGAAGCGATAAATCAGATTGGTCATGTAATGGGATTAAAGACGATTGCTGAATATGTGGAAAATGAGGCGATACATATCGCAGTAGCTAATATGGGGGTGGATTTTGTTCAGGGCTTTGGGGTCCATAAGCCGGAGCCATTGGACAGTTTGTTATAAGCAAAACCATTGCTGTTCCACAAAGAAAATATCCACCGATGAGTAAGTGTTGATAGTGCTGCTTTCACGGAAGCTTAAAGGCTTTGGAGACATGAAAAACAGCCTTCACAAACCTGAAGAACAAAAAAAGAGTTCTCTCGCGGGGGGCGCAGGGAAGTCAAAAGCTTTTTTCTTGTATATCAAAATGACAATGGAAAGTTTATTGGACAACTTTGAAGCAAAACAGGATATGTAGACCCCTGGGCCCCGAAGGTTTAAATTCAAGGAACCTCTGATCAATTCATGAACAAGCTTCGGGGTCAGAAACAACCCCGAAGCTTGCTAGCATCAATCCATCGGGATACGTATCTTCTGTCCCGGGTAGATCTTGTCCGGATTCTCAATGACATCTTTATTCGCCTCGAAAATACGGG
>JBLYYR010000161.1:0-3732 GCA_048550195.1 Arenicellales bacterium | reverse complement strand
GTACTGTTGCAGATACTCCGCATGTTCCGTAACGGACATCAGCATCATGATTCTGGCAAGTGGAGAAAAGTTGGCGGATGCATTGAAACCATAAAAAGCTTGAGGCCAGCTGCTGAGCATTCTGGAGCCCGCGCTCATGGCATCCCATGCAGGTGTCTTGGTGGCTTGCAGGGGAGGCGGGTTCTGATAAATCCAGTCAATCACGGTTGCATCAAAATAGCGACTGAACGCCTCATCCGATATAACCTGGTAACCGAGGAGGAGATTCCTGAAAAAATAGTGGCGGTTATGGTAGTGCGCCCACTGCTCGTCATCGTTCGGACCCCTGTGCTGCCAGTCCATCAAGCCGTTTTCCAGTCTTACCAATGGACCTGTAACACGTTGATGTGTGTATGTATCTCTCAGGTTTGATTGTCCTCTATAGAGCCGTTCAGAATCTATGCTATCACCGTCTGGGACCGGCGTATTTGCAGCAACAGTAGACCACCGGCTTTTCCGGTAGTAATCAAGCAGTTCATAGGCAGCGGCAAGATAATCTCCGCCCTGGATTGCTTCCTTTGTTTTTTCAAGACCAGGATGATCCATGTTGATTTCAGAAAAGAGCTGCTCAAACCGGCGCGGCTGCTGGCTGTAAAAACTGTCAAGGTCAGCAGACAAGGTATACTCACGGTCAGCGCTGCACCCGGAGAGAACGACCAGAAGAAAAACCGCAGGGAAAAAAACTTTTATCATGTAAGAAGATTCCGGATGTATTGCTTCAGCTCATACCAGGAAGGCCGCATGTCACTCCAGCGATTGACCTCGTGGCGGGTTCTGGATAGTGAAGGCATGAAAAAGACTATTATAGCCTTCAGTTTTTCGAACACAGAAAATTGATTCGAGTCTTTCAGGGTCAGATACAGGTTATCCAGATCGCCTAGCAGCCAGCGTAGCCGGACACCTATTATGTAATCAGTTTTCGGATTTAGCTGCTCACCACAGGACAGTTTGTAGAGCAACCAGGGAAAGTCGATGCCGGCATCGACCGCCAGTTGCAGAGAACCCCAGAAGCGGGTGTTGACCTCCATGAGGTAGGCCTTGCCATTATCTGACACCTTGAATTCCACCATGGCAATGCCGTGCCAGGTGGCCGCGTCAAGCAGGGAACGCGTATAGGACAGGAGTTCCGGATCAATGGGTACGCTTTCTGACAGGGTGCTGACCCCCCCGCGTGGTGGTTTCTCGCGCAGCCGGTGGTGGGCAAAAAAGGCCAGTGGCCTGCCATGGTCGTACAGTGCAAAGATGCCAGCGCCATGGCCGGGAACACAGGCCTGTAGCAGAAAAGGATGTGCCTGGAGAGCAGGGTTTGAGTTGATAATTGTTTGTGCATCCAAGGGGTTATCTGCAAACTGCACGCTGTTCCGGTTCCACTTGCCCTGCACGTTCAACCAGGATTTTCCTGGCTTGAGCACCAGGGGATAAGGGAGTTCTTCAAGCCGGGGTGGCATCGTGTCCTTGCTGTCAGCATACCAGGTGCGGGGGGCGGGGATATCCAGCGATTCGGCCTGTCGCATCAATGAGCATTTGTCGGTCAGGGATTCAAACGTCGCCAAGTCCGGTAGCGGTATGGTGATGCCTGGCAGGTCGGACTGGTATTCGAGAAGCAGGGTCACCGTCAACTCGATCATGGGCAGGACAATGTCAATCTTCTGCTCCCGGCACAGTCGGGCGATGGCGGTTACAAATATTCCAGGGGGCTGTCCGGGCGACGGTATCGTGAAATAGCCTTGTGAAAAACGGGAACATCCGGCCAAGGCAACGGATGATTCATCGGCTGTGATGAGTGGTACTCCGTGCTTCCCCAATGAACGGACGACAGCAAGGGCACTCCGCTGGTTGGCATCAAGAACGAGGACTCTTTTCATAATCGGGTGTTTGTGCAGTTGAGAAAGGCTGCGTATCCGGGTGATTAATTGTTGCGATACATCAAGCCAGCCGGGGAGGATACGATACTATGGGACAGCTGTAATTTTAATGGGTATTTTACTTGTACTTTGGGCCATTGCGTGTGCACGCAACAGCATTGTATGATGGGTAAATAATTTAATCGTAGCATATGCAGCTAATTGATATATAAGCAAATATATAAGCTCGGCCAGGATATAAAAGTGATGGCAGGAGCCGCGCAGAATTCCAGGCAAGCAAGGGATATGTAAAATAATGTCAGTAGAGAAAAATGCTTCGGCTACAGCTTACCGTGTAGTTATCGAGCCACGAGAAGGCATGCGCCTGATTGATCTGAAGGAGCTTCGTGAATATCAGGATCTGTTTTTCTTTCTGATCTGGCGCAGCATCAAGGTACGCTATGCCCAGTCAGCAATCGGCATTGGATGGGCGGTCATCCAGCCGGTATTCTCCATGCTTGTTTTTACAATCATCTTTGGCAACCTGGCCAATATTGATTCGGATGGTGTGCCTTATGCGGTATTCAGCTTTGCTGCACTGGTGCCATGGACCTACTTCTCAAATGCGGTCAGTGAAGGTACCAGCAGCCTGATTGCTGAAGCCAACATGATCAGTAAAGTCTATTTCCCCCGGGTTATTCTGCCACTGGCCTCGGTAGCCGCCAAACTGGTTGATTTCTGTATTGCAATGGTGCTGCTTGCCTGTCTTATGGTGTTCTATCAAATCATGCCGACATCCGGGATTCTGTTTTTGCCATTATTAATCGTCATGATGATGATATCGGCAGCCGGTATAGGGATGTGGCTGACTGCACTGGCCATCCAGTATCGTGATGTTAATTATGCAATGAGCTTTGTGCTGCAGCTTTTCATGTATGCTGCACCCGTCGTCTATCCGACATCCCTTATCCCTGCTGAGTACCGGCTTCTGTATGCAATCAATCCCATGGTTGGTGTCATTGAAGGATTCCGCTCCGTCCTGCTCGGGACGATCCCGATACCATGGGGCCTGATAAGTGTAGGTTTTGTTTCCTCAATCATCATCGCAGCCAGCGGTATGGTGTATTTCCTTGGCAAAGAACGCATCTTTGCCGATGTAGCATGATCAGCTGTGCTGCTGATTTTATATGTCCCCAGAATTTCATGCCCTGCATGATCCGGGTGATGATCTGAAGTTAATCGTTTTAGGGTTTAAATGATGTCTGATGTCGCAATCAATGTTGAGAATCTGGGCAAGCTTTACCGCCTCGGTTTGAAAGAAGAAATACATGACACGCTTACCGCAAACATGTTGTCCTGGATCAAGGCGCCGCTGAGAAACTACAAACGGTTGCGAAGCCTCAATACATTTGGCCTTGACGAAGAGGCGGATGATCTGTTGTGGGCAATCAGGGATGTATCCTTCGAGGTCAAGACCGGTGAAGTGGTCGGAATTATTGGACGAAACGGTGCTGGAAAAAGTACCTTGCTGAAGGTCCTGTCACGCATATCGGAACCAACAACCGGCCGGGCGATTATCAATGGCCGTGTAGGCAGCCTTCTCGAGGTGGGTACCGGTTTTCATAATGTATTGTCAGGCCGTGACAATGTATATATGAACGGCACCATCCTGGGTATGAGCAAGAAGGATATCGACAGGAAGTTTGATGAGATTGTCGAGTTTTCCGGAGTTGAAAAGTTTCTTGATACACCAATCAAGCGATACTCTTCCGGCATGAAGGTGCGACTTGCCTTTTCGGTTGCCGCCCACCTCGAGCCTGAAATCCTGATCATTGATGAAGTTCTGGCT
>JBLYYR010000160.1:0-2614 GCA_048550195.1 Arenicellales bacterium | reverse complement strand
TCAATGACACTTTTCGAGTGGTGCGATGGACCAGCCGGACCCCGAGCCCTTCTTCCAGTCTGCTGATATGTGCACTTGCTACCGCGGGTGACACTCCGAGTTCTCGACCTGCCAGGCTGATGTTATTGGTGGCAGCCAACCGTATGAATAGTTTGAGGTGTTCGATATTCATTTTTATTGTCAATAAAAAATATAAACTGATTATCCATATTGACCGATTATCAATTTGTAATTTGGCAATTATAGTCAAATTGTGCAATCAAAAAGGAACATCTAGCGGGGAAAGTACTAACCACTATGAATTAAAAACTGCTTGATATTGACACGTTTAAGCAGAACAAATTGGCCGGAAACATGAGGAGATGGTTCTGGATTGCGAAGCACTTCACTCAAGGCAGAAACATACGGGCATTATCAACCAACCAGCAAGATTCCAGCCAGCAAGCGATTCAGCATCGCCGATGAAAAAGGCACAGAGCATTATAAGGATAAGCAGAACAACTGGAACGATCTGTTAATTAACATTCATTGCACATTACAAACTTAAGGGGAATATGACTAATGAAGTCTATGATAATACGAAATTTTGGCGGGTCCAATGTATTTGAGTCTGCGGAAATCACCAAACCGGAGGTTAAGCCGGGCCACGTATTAGTTAAGATTGCTGCAACCAGCATAAATACCGTCGACACTATGATTCGCGAGATGGGTAAGGAGTTGCCGATTTCACCGGAGCTTCCAGCTGTTTTGGGAATGGACTTCTCGGGTACTGTCGAGTCGGTGGGCGAGGGTGTTTCTGAGTATAATATTGGCGATGAGGTATACGGCTGTGCTGGAGGCTTGGGCGATTTGCCGGGTACGCTGGCAGAATATTTGGTTGCTGACGCCAATTTGATCGCTCACAAACCGAAAACCATTACGATGCGCGAAGCTGCCGCATTACCCTTGGTTGGCATCACGGCTTATGAAGGGCTGACACGGGCCGGCATTGCCCAAGGTCAGAAAGTACTGGTCCATGGCGGAGCCGGGGGCGTTGGTCATGTCGCTCTGCAGATAGCACGTCATTACGGAGCTGAGGTCTATGCAACTGGTGGCAGTAACAAGAAGTTGAAGTTGATCAAGGAACTAGGCGGTATGGGTATAAACTACAAGACAGAAGCTGTGGCCGATTACGTTGATAAATATACAGATGGCGCTGGGTTTGATCTTGTTTTCGATTCAGTCGGTGGTTTGAATATGGCAAATTCTTTTGAAGCCGCTGCTCTGAATGGCCAAGTTGTATCGACAGTGGCCTTGGTTGAGTTGGATTTGTCAGTCATGCATTTTAAAGGGTTGTCATTGCATGTCGTGTTCATGTTAATCCCTATGATTCACGAATATAAACGGGAAGAACATGCCAACATTCTCCGTAAATTGGCAGATATTGTTGATGCTGGTGAGTTACGTCCAGTAGTGGATGAACAAAAATATTCCCTTGAAGAAGTTGGAAAAGCCCATGATCGCCTTTCCAGCGGTCAGGCTATCGGTAAAGTTGTTGTAGAAATATAGACGACTTCGAGGGCCTAATCCGAGGCGAAGAGAAACAGGAGATAGAGTAATGCAAAAAACGATTCTTGTAACCGGGGCGACCGACGGCATCGGCCTGGAAACAGCCGAGATGCTGGTATCACAGGGACATGACGTTCTACTGCATGGACGCAGCCCAGCAAAACTGGAAAAGGTGGAAAGGATGCTCTCGGGGCTGTCTAAAGATGAGTTGGTTGGCGGGCGAGTTGAGAGCTTCCTGGCTGACCTCTCAAGTTTGGCGGAGGTGGAATCCTTTGCCGAGGCAGTCGCGGAAAAGCACGGGAAACTTGATGTGCTGATCAATAATGCCGGTATCTATGGTGCCACGGAGCCCATTACCCAGGATGGACTCGATGTCCGTTTTGCAGTCAACACGATCGCCCCCTATCTGCTGACAAAGCGTCTTTTGCCATTGCTGGGAAACAAGGGGCGGGTGATCAATGTTTCCTCCGCCGCCCAGTTTCCGGTTGATCCAGATGGTCTGGCCGGAGGCGGAAACGGTCAGCTTTCCGACGGCGCAGCCTATGCCCAGAGCAAGCTGGCTCTTACCATGTGGTCGCGTCATATGGCACTCTCACTGGGGAGTGACGGTCCGGCAATAATTGCCGTCAATCCCCGGTCCATGCTGGGCAGCAAGATGGTAAAGCAGGCCTATGGTGTGGTTGGCAGTGATCTCCGCATCGGTGCTGAAATTCTCTGCCGCGCTGCTCTCTCAGATGAATTCGCTGCTGCCTCCGGTCGGTATTTTGACAACGATACAGGCCAGTTTGCTTCACCTCATCCCGATGCGTTGGATCCACGGAAGTGTGAAGAGATTGTGCGGGTGATCGAAGCAGCTCTGAAAGGAAGCAGACGATAACAGATTCAGGATAGAAATATGTATTACGAAGGAAAGGTATACCGGCCCTGGATGGAGGCCGACAGTTTATTGATTCAGACAACTCTGGGCTGTACCCATAATAAATGTACTTTCTGCGACATGTTCAGGGAAAAGAGGTTTCGCATCAGAGATATCGAGGGAATTTTTAGGGATATTGAGGAAGCGAGG
>JBLYYR010000159.1:0-4958 GCA_048550195.1 Arenicellales bacterium | reverse complement strand
GGTAGAGCAACCCAAAGCTGGCTGTTGTGATAGCAGCCGCGAACAGTCCGACTGCCAGCCAGGCCTTGTGGCGTTGAATCAGATCAAGGCTTCGACCCGCCAGCGGCAGAGTGCCAAGCAAATGGCTGATCTCTGCCAGAAGGTCGCTGGCACCAAATAACAGCAGCACGTCTCCTTTCATAATTTCAAGATGGCGCACGCGTTCACGGAATTGTTTACCCTGTCGTGAAACACCCAGCAGTGTTACGCCATAGCGGTATTGCAGTTGCAGGGATTGTGCAGTGCGACCCTCTATTCTTGCGCCTTCCGGCACTACCACTTCCCACAGAGACATGTCCTCATCACTAAGCGGGCTGCTGTCTTTACCTTTGCTTGAATAATCAAGTTTAAGTGCACCGACAAACTTGTCCATGCTATCCGGCGCCGCATCGACGACCAGGATGTCGCCTTTACGTATTTCAACAAGCCTTGCCTGACCCGGTTGACGCTTGCCGCGCCGCACCAGGCCGACGACAGCAACATCATTCTCGTCGGCTATCGCATCGAGATCCCGCACCCGTTGGCCGATGGCAGGTGACCCTTCAGGCACATGCAGTTCAGCGATGTAACCGCTGACGTCAAGCAGTTCCAGTGTCGAATCGTGGCTGATGCGATCTTTAGGCAGTAGCCGCCAACCCACAAGAGCCACAAATAATACACCGACTATGGCAGAGGCCAGTCCAACCGGCGCAAAGTCGAACATACTAAAACTCTCACCCTGTGAGCTCTGTCTAAACTCGGCAATAATGATGTTAGGCGGCGTGCCAATCAGGGTGATCATCCCACCGAGTATCGAGGCAAAGGACAACGGCATCAGAGTTAGCGACGGACTACGCTTTGCTTTTTCAGCTGCCTGAATATCGACTGGCATCAACATTGCCAGTGCTGCAACATTATTCATCACTGCCGACAGGGCAGCGGCAATGCCCGCCATAGCGGCAATATGCATCTGCAGCGTTCTACCGAAGCGGCTGACCTGCCTGGCAATCAATTCAATGGCTCCGGAGTTTGACAGGCCTTTGCTGACAATCAGCACCAGTGCAATTATAATTGTGGCGGGATGGCCGAAGCCGGAAAAGGCCTCTTCTTTAGGCACCAGTCCCATCATCAATGCGGCGATCAGCGCCACAAATGCAACCAGATCGTAACGCCAACGCCCCCAGATCAGGAACACAAAGACGAAAAACAGCAATCCAAACAGCAATATTTGATCAGTCGTCATAATGCCTCAAGCGGTTTGACTGCAACACGAAGAATGGGCATCCATTGTATAAAAAAAGCAGAGCAGGAAACCAGCTCAATCTAGCAAGCTAGTGACCCTGAAGGGCAGCAGGCTTGCAAGTCTGCGAAACAGAAAATCGACAAGTTACTGAAGAAAATACTGAAAGGCAGGGACCGTGGGTATTCTTTTACATCTTTGACAAAAGTTTTTTTAAGCAGACAGTCGTGTCATAAAAGTTTTACAAAATGGTCATACAACTGACATATACAAGCTCTACTATTTGTTTCGACTAAGATGAATATTCAGGAGAAACAAATGGATCAGGCAGATATGGCAGAAAAGCTTATTACAGAACATCTTGAACAGGTAATCGCCGCTGCAAGAGGTATAGCCATTAATACCCGGGCAAGCAGAACGCCTGTTAAGAAATGTATTGAGTGCAACGATCTAATTCCCGTAAAACGCAGAAGAGCAATTCCAGGGTGTACACGTTGTGTTGATTGTGAGGCAGATTATGAAAGTTACTGCCGAGGTAATAAAAAAATCAGAATAGAAAATGACTCACTGGACGATATCTATCACCCAGTTAGTGCCCTGTAAGCCAGAGATATAGCACGTATTCAGATGTAGTAGTGTGATTACCGAGGGAAACTGACGGACTAATTACCAGGGGACCTTGTCATAGCAGAATACCAGTACGTAGCTCAGACTGGTACTGACAACATTGGAAATAGATTTAAACCCCGCCTGACTGCTTTCAGCAAGAATCAGAAGTTGAAAAAGTTTTCACAAAAACCCAGAAGTTCCTAGAAGCAGATGATTGTATGTAAGTTGGATTTTGACTGCTATCGAGACATGGCAGGCAAAATCTAAATGTGATTTTCTACCCTGGTATTCTCCATAGCAGACAATTTTGAATCTAGGGAAATCGTCTCAGTTTGGCCCAGGCTGTGTGAAAACTCAAAAATATTTTCGTTGATTGGGATAGAGTGACACTTTGTCTAGTAAATCTCAGTAACAATAGATAGATCATCCCACATTCATGCCAATGTGAAGGTAAACTGGCTGTGTTTCTCCACCCGGCATTCAGATTCAGCGTTTTCACACAGCCTGGGCCGGTAGCAGACATCCCCAAGAAATGAAAACCCAGCCCAAAGAGCGGTTATTCACGACACTGCATATACAGTAGGTGTAGGATTACGGCTCATGTTTAGTAAACCTTAAGCAGCTTCCTGGCTAGCGTCCATCGCAACACGATTGATATCGGTATGTGGGAAAAACTCCACCCAGACATGCCAGAAAAGACCGGGTCTCAATTCCTTTACGCGCTTGAGCTGCCCTGCAGGTGTATTGCCGAAGAAGTCAATTTCGGTAACCGGCTCCCCGGTGTCGTTATACCAGAGCCCAAGGCTTTCATAACGCGGATCCCACGCCACTACCAGCGCTTTCCCTCCGACTTCAGCATTCACAATATTGCCCTGCTCCACCACGAAATCGTCGGTCCAGCAGACCGCATCATCACCGAAGTTAACACCCCAGACATAGGTCTTGTTCGGCAGGCGATCGTCGTAGTGGGTCATGTTGTCCATAACGGGTTTATTTTCACGGTGCTGCCGATCGATAGAAGATGAAAACACCATTTCAAGTACGAGGTCGAAAAGATACAGGACCGGATTCTTCGGAGGCTTGTTTACAAAGACTGTGCCTTCTGGATAAGCCTTCTGGAATCCACGGAAAGTCATTCGGAAAGTCGGCCACGGACGCATTGCAAGTTGTGGGCGCAGTGGGCAGGCCGCCCCCTCTCCCTCTACTCTGGGTGCCGCATCCGACTCGCGAAAACCATAAATCTGCTGAATGGGCTCACCGGTTTTATTATCCCTGAGTACAAGATTGTTGCCATGCTGTGCCAGTACCGTGAGGTCGAGTTTCTCGCCTTCTACCTCGGGTGTGTATCCGACCCCCAGGTTGGCCATGGCGCAAAAGGTCATAATGACGTTTTCACCGTCCAGGCCTTCGTCATTGCCAGCCAGGTGGGGACGCAATAGCTGGGCCTGAGGATGGGCGCGGGCGACGCCATTGTTCTCGAGTACGATCACCGGGCTCGATGGGCTGACGTACTCCTTGGCCTCCTCGATGCTGTAATAGCGGGCGGAATTCTTCTGGTTCCTGAGACCGACATGGACCCAGATGTAAGGGAAACCATAGAGAACCACGCACAGCAGGATCGCTGCCCACCAGAATCCGCGTGAACCTGCACCGAAGCCGAAATGGACGATGGTTGCGACAGCCAGGGCACCGAGCCCAATGGCGAGCAGTCGGTACTCGTTGCGTATGAAGCGCATCATGTTCTCACGTTTCACCCGCAGCAGCATCTGGCTAACGTCGCCAAGATCTCGGAAATACACAAAGCCGATTGCGAGTGAGACAGCGAGTCCCAACCAGAACACAATATTACCCAACATTTTGCTGCTCCCTATTTTTCAGTAAATTCAGGATGGCATTTCATCACACGCATAGGAGGAATGTATATAGGAATTTGCAAGTATTCCAGCAAAAATGTTTTAAATAAAGGTGAGGATTTCCCGCTCGATATCCTGCTTGTCAATGACCGTGGTCTGGCTGATCTTTTTCTCGAACAGCTCGTAAATTTGTGCAGGTATTTCAATGCCCGCCTCTCTTGATATTGAGGTCAGTGCATCAAGATCATTTGCGTCCTGTTCACCGGTAAGGGCATTGGCTATAGTTGGTGAAAACTTGGTCCACTCAGCAGTCGAATAAACGACTGTCTTCAGTGGTTTTTCACGACAGCTATCATAGGCTTTGAAACAGGTGGCAGTGTGCGGATCCATCAGATAGCCCTTTTCAAATGTCTCCTTAATATACTGCTTGCCTTCGTTGTCTTCGCAATAGTCCGCACTGAAAATAGCCTGCAGCTTAGACAGCTCCTGTTCTGTCAACTGATAGTACTTTTCATTATCCAGTTGCAGCATCAGCTCTTTGGTACGTTCGGCACCGTACAGGTCATATAGCACCCGCTCAACATTGGAGGATTTCAAAATATCCATTGCCGGTGAAGTGGTCGGTACGACCGATGCATCGCGTAGATCGTACTGCCCTTTATTAATGAGTTGAGTCAGTACGTTGTTCTTATTTGATGCAATTAGAATTTTTTCTACCGGCAGTCCCATTTTCATCGCATAGTAGCCACCCAGTGCATTACCAAAGTTTCCGCTTGGTACATCGAGGTAAATTTTATCACCCAGTTCAATGGCAGACTGACGCACAAGTTCAAGATAGCTGTAAATGTGGTAGATGATCTGAAAAATGATCCGACCGAAATTTACCGAGTTGGCGGCGGACAGTGAAATCTTCTTTTCTTTCAGCTTGGCATTGAAACTTTCTGAGCTTAACAGCAGCTTCAGGGCATTTTGTGCATCATCAAAATCACCGTGGATACCAATCACTTTCAGGTTAGGGGCATCTTCTGTCACCATCTGCAGGCGCTGCACATCGGAAGTGCCTCCATCTGGATATAGACAGGCGACCTGGACATTCTCGCGGTTCTTGAATGTCTCCAGTGCTGCGGGACCGGTATCACCACTGGTGGCGGCGAAGATGAGATAATTTTCCTCACGCTCCTGTGCCAGCGATGACAACAGGACACCAAAAGGCTGCAGCGCCATATCTTTAAAGGCGC
>JBLYYR010000158.1:0-15265 GCA_048550195.1 Arenicellales bacterium | reverse complement strand
TATTCCGTTATGAACAGGGGGACCTGCATCAGTTATTTGTTGAGCATGGCCGGATGCCACTACCTCCCTACATACAGCGTCTGGCTGATGAACAGGATGAGGAACGCTACCAGACAATATTTGCCCGCAAACCCGGTGCTGTTGCTGCTCCGACGGCTAGTCTGCATTTTGATGAAGCAATTTTACAGAGCCTGCAGCAGAAAGGCATTAATACAGCTGAAATTACACTGCATGTCGGAGCGGGAACTTTCCAGCCGGTACGTGTTGATGATCTGAGCCAGCATATTATGCATGCTGAGACGTTTGATTTATCAGAAGAAACGGTTGAAAAAATCCGGCAGACGAAAGCAGCAGGCGGCAGGGTCTTCGCGGCTGGAACAACCAGCCTGCGGGCACTGGAAGCGGCATCCGTTGATGGTATTCTAAAGCCGATGTCGGGTGATACGCGCCTGTTTATTACACCAGGATATAAATTCAACACAGTAGATGGACTGGTCACCAACTTTCATCTGTCTGAATCAACCTTGCTGATGCTGGTTTCAGCCTTTGCAGGCGTAGAGGAAATCCAGCATATATATCGCCACGCCATTGATGAAAGATACCGGTTTTTCAGTTATGGAGACGCCATGATCATTCTTCCCGAGGACCGCAGTGGTGAAATTTAATATTCATCAGACTGATGGCAAGGCCCGTACCGGCAAACTGGTATTTCCTCGCGGCACAGTAGAGACCCCGGCTTTTATGCCGGTCGGTACCTACGGTACTGTCAAAAGTATGACGGCAGAAGAACTGATGGCAGGTGGTGCGCAGATTATTCTTGGCAATACCTTTCACCTGATGCTGCGCCCGGGGCTGGATATCATCCGCGCGCATGATGGTCTGCATCGGTTTACGCACTGGGAAAAACCAATTCTTACTGATTCAGGTGGTTTTCAGGTCTGGTCACTGGGAAAAATGCGTAAGATCTCTGAAGAGGGTGTGCATTTCCGTTCCCCGATCGACGGCGCCGAGGTATTCCTTGATCCGGAGCGGTCAATTGATGTTCAGCATGTGCTGGGCTCTGACATCGTAATGATTTTTGACGAATGCACGCCATATCCGTCAACGGAAGATGAAGCGGCAGCATCCATGCGACTCTCATTGCGCTGGGCGGATCGTTGTAAAACTGCTCATGGCGTACACCCGTCCGCACTGTTCGGCATCGTACAGGGGGGAATGTTCCAGAACTTGCGGCAGGAGTCCATCGAAGGTTTACGGAATATTGGTTTTGATGGCTATGCCATAGGCGGCTTGTCCGTAGGTGAGCCAACTGAAAAAATGCTCAAGGTGCTGGATGGTCTGAATCCTTTCATGCCCACAGAAAAACCGCGTTATTTAATGGGTGTTGGCAGGCCGGAAGATATTGTTGAGGCTGTTGTGCGCGGCATTGATATGTTTGACTGCGTTATGCCGACCCGTAATGCCCGCAATGGCTGGCTGTTTACCGCAAACGGCAATGTGAAAATTCGCAACGCAAAATATGCCGAAGACACCCGTCCAGTCGACGAAGAGTGCTCCTGTTATACCTGCCGCTATTATTCAAGAAGTTATTTGCGACATTTGCAGCGCTGCAACGAAATTCTCGGCGCACGTCTGGCGACTATACACAATCTGCATTATTACCAGCAGTTGATGCGAGGGTTGCGTGAGTCAATCGAGAACAAAACACTCACACAATTTATTGAGAATTTCTATAGAAAACGGGGCACACAGCCACCTGATGTGGCATAATCTCGCTGTTTTTAAACTGGGGCAACACCTTATCCCCTTGTTTTAATCATTTCAGGGAAAAAAAAGGACGTTTCCCCGAATATTATGACTGGAGTTAACCATGAGTTTATTTATTTCTGATGCCTACGCACAGGCTGCCGGTGCATCTCAACAGGGCGGTTTGATGTCATTGCTGCCCCTCGTTGCTATCTTTGCGGTGTTTTATTTTCTACTTATTCGGCCACAGCAGAAACGGGCAAAAGAGCACAAAAAAATGACCGAAGCCATTGCCAAAGGCGATGAAGTGATTACCAATGGCGGCACCCTTGGTAAAATCACCGGAGTGGGTGAATCATTTGTCACAGTAGAAGTTGCTGCAGGCGTGGAAATCAAGGTGCAGCGTTCAGCCGTTCAGGCGCTGATGCCAAAAGGAACAATCAAGTCAGCATAATCTTAAGAAACTGACCTGGAAAACTTATGAATAAGTACCCACTGTGGAAATATCTGATTATCCTGGCTGTCGTCATCCCGGGCTTTATTTATGCATTACCCAATCTATATGGTGAAGATCCCGCTCTGCAGATTTCAGCTACCCGGTCTGCTGTGATTGATGAAAGCACAGAACACCAGATTAAAAGTGCTTTAACCGACAGCGTAATTTCTTTTCACAGCGTGGAAAGGGCGGAAAGCGGTATACAGCTACGATTCAAAAACCCCGATGATCAGCTGAAAGCAAAAGAGGTCGTTGAAAATGAACTGGGTGAAAAATATACCGTCGCCCTGAATCTTGTTCCGGCGACCCCCGCCTGGATGGCAGCTATTGATGCCAGGCCAATGTATCTAGGACTTGACCTTCGTGGCGGCGTCCATTTTCTAATGGAAGTAGATATAGATGGTGCGATTAGTAATACAGAAAAGCGCCTGGTATCTGATCTGCGTGCAGGTATGCGAGAGAAAAAGATACGTTATCTGAGTGTGACCAGTTCTAAGGATGGTGGCATAAAAGTAGTCTTCCCTGATCAGGAGCGACTTGCCCTGGGCCTCATCACGGTAGAAGATGATTTTACCAGCCTGTCAGCCAAAGAAACTGAAGTGGACGGTAAGCCAGCACTGATACTGCACCTTACGGAAGTGGCTAAAAGAGAAATCAAGGATACCTCCGTAAAGCAGAACATGACTGCACTGAGAAATCGAATTAATGAACTGGGTGTTGCAGAACCCATTGTCCAGCAGCAGGGGGATAATCGTATCGTTGTCCAGTTGCCGGGTATACAGGATACGGCCAGAGCAAAAGAAATTATCGGCCGTACGGCAACACTTGAAATAATGATGGTGGATGAGAAAAACAGCGGCAATATTCAGGCAGCTCTCGAAGGACGGGTGCCAGTAGGATCGCGCCTCTACCGTGATCGCCGTAACGCACCGATTCTTCTTAAAAAAGGGATTATCTATTCCGGTAACAACATCATTGATGCATCGGCCGGCATCGACGCTCGAAATGGCAGTTCAGTCGTTCACATTACCCTGGATGCTCGCGGTGCTTCGATAAATCAGCGTATAACCGGCGATAATATCGGAAATCGCATGGCCGTGGTCTACGTTGAACAAAAGAGTTCAATCAAAAAAGATGACGAGGGCAATGTAGTTGTAGATGAAAATGGGCGTCCTGTAAAAGTAAAAAGTCGCATAGAGGAAGTCATAACAGCGCCTGTCATTCGTGACCAGCTGGGTAAACGCTTTCAGATCGAAGGTCTCGACAGCATCAAGGAAGCTCGTGATCTTTCATTATTGCTGCGTGCTGGTGCCCTGGCAGCGCCAATAGAGATTGTTGAAGAGCGAACCATCGGCCCTAGCCTGGGTAAAGAAAATATCACTACCGGTTTCCTTTCTGTCATGTATGGTTTGGGTGCGGTACTTATTTTCATGCTATTTTATTATCGCGTGTTCGGCATAGTTGCTGATATCGCACTGGTGCTTAATCTGGTATTGATGGTTGCAGTTTTGTCATTGTTCCAGGCGACTTTAACATTGCCGGGTGTTGCAGGAATCCTGCTGACAGTAGGCATGGCAGTTGATGCCAATGTGCTGATTTTTGAGCGCATTAAAGAAGAACTGCGCAATGGTGTCACCCCCCAGGCGGCTATTTATGCCGGCTATGATAAGGCCCTATCAACCATTGTTGATGCAAATATTACGACCCTTATCGCTGCGATTGTTCTGTTTAACTTTGGTACCGGACCGATTAAGGGCTTTGCTATTACCCTGTCTATAGGAATTCTCACTTCTATGTTTACCTCAATCATGGTTAGTCGTGGAATTATCAATTTGATTTATGGCGGCCGCCAGGTCAAGAAGCTGGCGATTTAGGAGCAATAAAGGATGGCTACCAGGAATAAATTTAATATAAATTTTCTCAGCAAGCGCAAGCTGGCCATGTCTTTTTCATTGCTGCTTGTGGTCATTAGCCTCAGTTCACTTGCAATACGTGGTCTGTCGTTTGGAATAGATTTTACCGGCGGCACACTGGTCGAAGTGTACTATCAGGATACCGTCGCTATTGACGATGTCCGAAGTAACCTGTTTTCAGCTGGCTTCGATGATGCTGTCGTGCAGTACTTTGGTACGGCTAAAGAAGTCATGATACGAGTGCCGCTGGAAGGTAAGGAAATGGGGGCACAGGTTAGTGAGAAGATTATGCTTGCCCTGCATAACGATCAGGACGAGTTTGTAACCGATGTCAACCCTGTAAGCAAGGAACAGACCTGTTCGATTAATGGCCAGCGAGAGGTCTGTCAGGTGCAGATGAGGCGGGTAGAGTTTGTTGGCCCGCAGGTAGGCGATGAGCTGACTGAACAGGGTGGCCTGGCGATGCTGTATGCTTTATTCGGGATTCTCGCCTATGTTGCTTTTCGTTTTGAATGGCGTTTCGCTGTGGGTTCAGTGATTGCCCTGGTGCACGACGTTGTCCTTACCCTTGGTGTCTTTTCAGTCTTCCAGATGGAATTTACATTGACCGTTCTTGCCGCACTTCTTGCCGTTATTGGTTATTCATTGAATGATACTATTGTTGTGTTTGATCGTATCAGAGAGAACTTCAGAAAAATGCGCAAGGAAACACCGCAGGCTATTATGAACATATCCATAAACCAGACCCTGCCGCGTACAATACTGACATCACTTACTACGCTGTTGGTGCTGATATCACTATTTTTCTTTGGTGGCGATATAATTCATAACTTTTCTGTGGCATTAATCCTCGGTGTAATCATTGGGACCTATTCATCTATATTTATTGCCAGCCCTTCAGTACTAATGCTTGGCATATCTCGTGAGAATCTGCTGCAGGTAAAACAGGAAGGCGGCGAGCAGAAAACAACCGTCCCGTGAATGCAATAGGAACTCGGGGCAATGGCTGAAAGAATAATCTGATCCGCAAAGACACAGAAAACAGCAGAATAATTATATCGCAATACCTGGCGTTCTCTGCGTCTTTGCAGTTCAAATTGAGTGACTTTGGAGTTGGGAGTTGATATGTACAGTAAAGATATGAAAATAGCCGGTTTCGATGATGAGCTGGCCGCAGCAATTGATCAGGAAGAGACCCGTCAGGAAGACCATATTGAACTGATCGCTTCTGAGAATTACGCCAGCCCGCGAGTGATGGAAGCCCAGGGTTCTGTACTGACCAACAAATATGCAGAAGGCTATCCCGGACGACGCTACTATGGTGGTTGTGAGTATGTCGATATCGCCGAACAACTGGCGATTGACCGTGTAAAGGAATTATTCGGTGCCGATTATGCCAATGTACAGCCGCATTCCGGTTCACAGGCCAACGCTGCTGTATACCTGGCATTACTGCAACCAGGTGACACAATACTGGGGATGAGTCTGGCAGATGGCGGCCATCTTACTCATGGTGCAAAGGTAAATTTTTCGGGCAAACTATTCAATGCAGTACAGTATGGTCTGAGCGCAGAAACTGATGAAATTGACTATGAAGAGGTTGAACGACTGGCAAAAGAACATCAGCCGAAGATGATCATTGCCGGTTTCAGTGCTTATTCCCGAATTGTAGACTGGCAGAAGTTTCGTGATATTGCCGACAGCATTGGTGCCTACTTGGTGGTTGATATGGCCCATGTAGCGGGCCTGGTTGCCGCCGGTGAATACCCCAGCCCAGTTGCCCTTGCTGATGTGACTACATCGACAACCCACAAAACTCTACGTGGCCCGAGAGGGGGAATCATCCTTGCCAGAGCCAATGAAGCTATCGAGAAAAAAATCAATTCTCTTGTCTTTCCGGGCACACAGGGCGGTCCGCTGATGCATGTTATTGCCGCCAAGGCTGTTGCATTTAAGGAAGCACTGGAACTAGGGTTCAAGGATTATCAGCACCAGGTCGTGATAAATGCCAGGGCTATGGCAGAAACTATTATCGAAAGAGGATACCGTATTGTTTCAGGCGGAACGGATAATCATCTGATGCTGATCGATCTGATAAAACAGGAAATTACCGGCAAAGATGCAGAAACAGCACTTGGTCTGGCCAATATAACTGTCAACAAAAATGCTGTACCAAATGACCCCCAGTCACCCTTTGTGACCAGCGGAATTCGAATTGGTACTGCAGCAACCACGACCCGTGGCTTTACAGAAGAAGATTCTCGCAATCTGGCGGGCTGGATGTGTGATATCCTCGATAACATCAACGATGAAACAGTCATCTCACAGACTAGAATCAAGGTGACTGGACTTTGTCGTGAACGGCCTGTTTATAAGTGAGCGGCTAAACAAAGGAAATTCAATCAAACCAGGAAAGTCATGCACTGCCCGTACTGCAGCACAGAAGACACCAAAGTTATAGACTCGCGTTTAGCGAATGATGGTGGAGAAGTACGTAGAAGACGTGAATGTCTGAGCTGCCATGAGCGCTTTACTACCTACGAAAAAACAGAGCTACCCTATCCCTCAATAAAGAAAAACGACGGTTCGCTGGTAGATTTTTCTGAGTTGAAACTGCGCACAGGGATCATGCGCGCACTGGAAAAAAGACCGGTGGAAATAGAAGATGTTGATGCGGCAGTCACACGCATAACCCATAAGTTGCTGGCCTGCAGCGAACGTGAAGTGGAATCCAAACAGCTAGGCGAGTGGGTAATTGAAGAACTTGCGCTGATTGATGATGTGGCATATGTACGTTTTGCATCAGTGTACCGGAGATTCCAGGATCTGGATGCCTTCCATCGCGAACTGGATCTGCTGAAACGTAATCGCAAGAAAAAGACATCAGCAATCAGTATCGTTAAGACAAAAAAACACCCTTAGGCTCCGGTAATCATCTGTGAGTAGTACTATTTTCAGTGCCTACGACCATCAGATGATGGCTGATGCCCTGCGTCTTGCTCGTAAAGGAATTACGACTACCCAGCCTAATCCTCGTGTTGGCTGCGTCATTGTTAAAGATGGAAAGTTAATTGCGCAGGGCTGGCATAAAAAAGCAGGGTCCGAGCATGCTGAAATATTTGCCCTGCAGCAGGCTGGCGAACAGGCACAGGGTGCCGTAGCTTATGTCACACTAGAACCCTGTTCACATCACGGCCGCACGCCACCCTGTGCAGAAGCTTTGATAGAAAGCGGCATAGATGAAGTTATTATCGCCATGAAAGATCCCAACCCACTGGTATCCGGGCAGGGTATTAAAAAACTGCAACGAGCTGGCATTAAAGTAAGTAGTGGTCTGTTACAGCAACAGGCAATGGAACTGAACCGCGGCTTTGTAAGTCGAATGTCGCGCAGTCGCCCCTGGGTAACAGTAAAACTTGGAGCCTCACTGGATGGCCGCACTGCAATGCAAAATGGCGAAAGCAAGTGGATCACCGGGCCGGCAGCGCGCGCTGACGTACAGCAACTGCGCGCAGCTAGCAGCGCAATTCTGACAGGGTCCGGTACCGTGCTTGCGGATGACCCATCATTGACGGTCAGGCTGGATGGGGAATCAAGACAGCCGCTGCGCATAGTGCTGGATAGCAATCTTAGTGTCCCTGATAGTGCAAAAATATATAATGATGGATATCCATTGCTGATTGCCACGGCACTGGATGAATCAGATGACCGCTTTCAACAGTTAAATCAGCGTGGAATAGACATTCGTTCTTTTCCTGCTGGTGAGTCTGGACGGGTGAATTCCAGGCGATTGATGCAATGCCTGGCGGATGAGTATTTATGTAATGAAATACTGGTCGAGGCGGGGTCGGTAGTCTGCGGCAATCTACTCGCCAATGAACTGGTTGATGAACTGATACTTTACCTGGCACCTGTCGTTATGGGGTCGGCCACCAGGGGACTGTTTGACATACCAGGACTTGATAGCATGGCACAAAGAGTCCACATGACCGTGAAAGATGTCAGACCGACAGGAAAGGACTGGCGATTCATTGTGCAACCGGATTATCAGAGCGGAGCAGGCTAGTATGTTCACAGGAATTATAGAAGCCACTGGCAAAATCATTAGCCTGCAACGCAAAGGGAGTGATGCGAAAATCCGCATCAATTCCGGCAGGCTTGATCTAAGCGATTCAAAACCAGGTGATTCCATTGCGGTAAACGGTGTTTGCCTGACGGCTGTTTCATTGGCTGCAGATGGCTTTGAAGCAGATGTTTCTGCAGAAAGCCTCTCCCGGACCTCGTTGGGCCAGTTGAGTATTGACAGTCCTGTAAATCTGGAGCTGGCAATGCGCCCTGATACGCGATTTGGCGGTCATATAGTCAGTGGTCATGTTGATGGACTGGGAAAAGTGCTTGATAGTCAGCCTGCGGGTGAATCAATAACGTTGCGAGTGCAGCTACCTGATGAACTGGCCTGCTATGTTGCCCAGAAAGGCTCTGTGACAATTGATGGCGTCAGTCTAACCGTTAATACGGTTCATAATAATGAATTTGAGGTCAATATCGTTCCACATACCCAGCAGGAAACAATTGTTGGTCAGTATAAACAGGGTAGCCATGTGAATATAGAGGTTGATATCATTGCACGTTACCTTGAAAGAATGCTTCAATGCGGAAAATTTTCTACAGGGAATGAAAATAATGACAATTCCCTGCTGGAAAAAATACATGACATGATGGATATCGGACCCACAGGTCATTAGGGAAGTTAAAAATGAGCCTCGATAAAATTGAAGATATTCTTGACGAACTACGTCAGGGTAAAATGGTCATCCTGATGGATGATGAAGATCGTGAGAATGAGGGGGATTTGCTGATGGCAGCGGAATGTGTCACCCCTGATGACATAAATTTCATGGCACGGTATGGCCGTGGGCTGATTTGTCTGACACTGACAGAAGATCATTGCAGAAAACTCGATCTGCCGTTGATGGTCAACAATAATCGTACTCCTTATGCGACAAACTTCACCGTCTCAATCGAAGCGGCTGAAGGAGTGACAACCGGTATTTCGGCTGCAGACCGTGCAAAAACAGTGCAAGTCGCCGTCAATGAAGAGGTTCAGGCTGAAGATATCATTACCCCGGGGCATGTATTCCCCCTGATGGCACAAAAAGGCGGGGTGCTTTCCCGAGCCGGGCACACTGAGGCAGGTGTCGACCTTGCTGCGCTCGCCGGTTTACGGCCTGCCAGTGTGATCTGCGAGATCCTTAAAGAAGACGGCACCATGGCACGCATGCCGGATTTGCTTGATTTTGCCAAACAACACAAGCTGCGTATCGGAACTATCGAAGACCTGATTCGTTATCGCAGGCAGTATGACTCCTTGCTGCGGCGGGAAGGCGAAACGCACTTTGACAGCCGCTACGGACGTTTCAAAGCGAATGTTTACCGTGACACTTTAAGTGGTCGTGAACACCTGGCACTGGTACGAGGGAATATTGACGCAAAAACCGTGCCGCTGATCCGCGTACAGGTCCACTATGGTCTCTATGATATGTTGGGTGACCTGCAGGAAGAGCCGGGCTGGACCATAAACAAGGCGATGGAGCGCATGGCAGAAGAAGAAAATGCCATACTGGTCATCCTGAACAACGCAGATAATACTAATGGCCTGCTGGACAGTCTGAAAGGTTCACTGCTGGAACATGTTGAAAGACATCAGGAAGTAACTGAAGGAAAAAATGAATCAACCGACCCGGAGACCCTCAGAACCTTTGGTATAGGCTCACAAATACTGTCTGACCTCGGTGTGAAAAAGATGCGGGTGATCAGTGGCTCGCCACTAATTATGCACTCATTGGCAGGATTCGACCTGGAAGTGGTAGAATTCATTACTCAATAACTATCTGGATAAAAACATGAGTCATATCAAATCGATAGACGGAGATTTTAATGCAGGAGATGCAAAGTTCTGCATCCTCGCCGCACGCTTCAATTCTTTCATTGTCGAACGTCTGGTGGAAGGTGCCGTCGATGCGCTGGTACGCCACGGCACCAGCCGTGAAAATATCGAAATTATCAGGGTACCGGGTGCTTACGAAATGCCTATCAGTGCGCAGCGTATTGCACAGACCGGAAATTATGATTCGATTATCGCACTGGGTGCAGTGATACGCGGTTCAACTCCGCATTTTGATTACGTGGCAGGGGAGTGTAGCAAGGGTCTGGCACAGGTCAGTCTGGCAGCCGATATGCCGATTATCTTCGGTGTGTTGACTACGGATACCATCGAGCAGGCCGTTGAACGAGCAGGGACGAAGGCCGGTAATAAAGGTGCTGAAGCAGCAGTTACGGCTATCGAAATGATCAGCCTGTTTACTAAATTAGAATCCTGATGTCCGGCAGTAGTCGTCATCTTGCCCGGCGTGCTGCGATTCAAGCTCTGTATCAATGGGAGATGACGCAGCAGTCGCGTCTGGAAATCGAAAAACACTTTCTCGCTGATGACCGTTTAAAAAAAACTGACAATGCTTATTTCCAGGAACTGGTAAGTGAAATTCCCAGACTTGTAGAAGATATCGATAGCAGTCTGTCACCCTACATAGACCGTGATATCGCCCTGGTTGATCCTGTTGAAAAGGCTGTGCTGCGCCTTGCAGCATACGAATTAATCCACCATCCTGAAATTCCCTATCGCGTAGTGCTCAATGAAGCAATTGAACTATCAAAAACCTTTGGTTCAGATAATGGCTATCGCTTTGTCAATGGTATCCTCGATAAAATGGGTGCAGAAGTCCGCTCTGTTGAGGCTGCAGCAAACTAATTGTTACTCCGTTGGACGAATTCTCTCTCATTCAGCAGTATTTTACCGATGGGCAGAGCAGAACCAGTGAAAATGGTGTTGTTCTTGGTATAGGTGATGATGCGGCGATCTTAATGCCAGCAGAGGGAGAGGAATTACTCTTCACGACCGATACACTGATTAAGGGTGTCCATTTCCCTGAACAAACAGCCCCTGAAGCGATTGGTCACAAGGCCCTTGCTGTAAATCTGAGTGATATTGCTGCAATGGGCGGGACGGCTCGATGGTTTACCCTCGCCCTAAGCCTGCCAGAGGCGGATTCAACCTGGCTGAAGGCCTTTTCGGCAGGTTTGTTTTCCCTGGCGGAAAAATTTGGCGTGAACCTGGTAGGTGGCGATACGACACGTGGGCCTTTATCAATCACATTGTCCGTGATTGGAACTATTCCAGAAAAAATGGCGATAAGACGCTCAACTGCCAGTTCAGGTGACGCTATTTATATTACGGGTCTACCGGGCATTGCAGCATTAGGGCTTGCAGCAATAAATGATGAGGTCACTCTGTCTGACATAGACCAGTCAAATTGCCTTGATAAACTGAATTATCCCCAACCACGCCTGCAGGAAGGGCATTTCCTGAGAAATTATGCCTCGTCGATGATTGATATCTCTGACGGTCTGACCGCTGATCTGGGTCATATCGTACAGGCAAGCGGCTGCCTGGCAGTTATTGATTCAGCCAGTATAAAAAATACCCTGTCAGCCGTATCCGGCTTATCGGATGAAAGAGTCATTGAGGCGGCTCTCTATGGCGGCGATGATTATGAATTGCTGTTTACTGTTCCTGCCTGCGAGGCTCTAAAATTAGAGCGAACCTGGTCGCCTTTATTTGCACCATTGACACAAATTGGTGAAATCATGGAAGGTGAAGGGATTCTATTGAAAGACAGTAAAGATGAATTGCTGGAAATTGCCACACACGGATATAATCATTTCAATGCTTGATAAGACACTCTAACAACTGCTGGAATCAGATCATGAATTATATTGAAGCATCGCATTTTGACATTGCTATAGATATAAACCGGCCTTTAACCGTTAGCATAGGTGTGGCTGCAACCGATGTTTTTGTTAATGCAGATACGCTTATCATGCAGGCTGATGAGGCACTTTATACTGCAAAGGCCGCCGGGCGTAACTGTGTCATCCAGCATGCCGCGGACAAATAGTTCGACTACGAGGATATAGACTTCTTATGATTGAAGAGATACGTCCCACCAATTCACCCTGTAAAGGCATCATGCGTGATCCTGTACACTGGCTTGCCTTTGGCTTCGGCAGTGGCTGCAGTTCCTTTGCCCCGGGGACATTCGGAACGCTGGCAGCTATTCCGGTCTTCCTGTTGTTAAACGAAACACCGCTGTGGTCGTATCTGTTAATTACCCTGCTGATGTTTCTTGTCGGAATCTGGCTCTGTGATGTAACAACAAAGAAACTGGGCGTGCATGACCACTCAGGTATCGTCTGGGATGAGATCGTTGGTTACCTGATAACCATGATCGCCGCACCGAAAGGCTGGCTCTGGGTTGTTATAGGTT
Organism: Arenicellales bacterium; assembly: GCA_048550195.1. GTDB lineage: Bacteria > Pseudomonadota > Gammaproteobacteria > BMS3Bbin11 > BMS3Bbin11 > BMS3Bbin11. The sequence continues at coordinate 2,726 of JBLYYR010000158.1, read as the reverse complement.
TTGTCCTGTTTCGGTTTTTCGATATTCTTAAGCCCTGGCCGATTAGCGTCGCTGACAGGCGCATAAGTGGTGGCTTCGGCATCATGATTGATGATGTTCTTGCGGGCATCGCAGCTTTTGCCGTTCTCCACATAATCGCCTATTACTATATAGCTACCTTATAGTTATATGACAGCATGACAGTGTTCATTGAAAAGACAGGTATCGCTGAATCCACTCCTTATATGACAGCAGATGGTTCTACGATTCGTGAGCTGATGCATCCCGCGCAGCATGGCAATGAAAATCAAAGTCTTGCCGAGGCAATTATTGCTGTGGGGAGTATTACCCTGCTTCATAAACATCACCGCAGTGAAGAGCTCTACCATGTGACCCAGGGCAGGGGAGAAATGACGCTGGCAGAAAAGAAGTTTCCGGTTGAGGCAGGAGATACTGTATGCATCCTGCCCGGTACCGCTCATCAAATCAGAAACATTGGTGAAATCGATTTAAAGATTCTGTGTTGCTGTTCGCCACCGTACTCACATGCGGATACGGAACTGATAGAATGATTATTTACATATATATCAGGTTTATATGATGCCCAGGATATACATAGCCGGACATACAGGCATGGTTGGCGGTGCTTTGTGCCGGACAGCGGAAAGCAGGGGTTACCATGACATTATTACTCGCACGCATACGCAGCTAGACCTGCTGGATCCACAGGCAGTTGAAGAACTGTTTGCTACCGAGAAGCCTGACTGGGTCTTCCTTGCCGCGGCAAAAGTCGGCGGGATATATGCCAACAATATATATCGCGCAGACTTTTTACTGGAAAATCTTAAAATTCAAAATAATATTATTGAATCAGCATATAAAAATAATGTAACTAAATTATTATTTCTCGGCAGCAGTTGCATCTACCCTAAAAATGCTCCGCAACCGATTAAAGAAACAGATCTTCTTACCTCCCCTCTAGAGCCCACAAATGAACCCTATGCAATTGCAAAAATTGCCGGGATAAAGTTATGTGGTGCCTTTAATGACCAGTATGGGACCAATTTCATTAGTGTGATGCCATCAAATTTATATGGCATAGGTGATAATTATCATCTGGAAAATGCGCATGTGCTACCGATGCTTATAAGACGATTTCATGAGGCAAAAATCAATAACGATATTTCTGTAAAGGTCTGGGGCACAGGGAAACCGAGGAGAGAGTTCCTGTTTGCTGATGACATGGCTGATGCCTGTTTTTATATAATGGAGAAGTATGATGCTGCTGATACAGGGGAATTGATTAATGTTGGAACCGGTGAGGATATCAGCATTAAGGAGCTAGCCTTATTAGTTAAGAAAATTGTTGGTTTTGAAGGTGATACCGTTTTTGACAAATCAAAACAGGACGGCACGATGTTAAAGCGAATGGACGTTTCCAGGCTTGATAAATTAGGCTGGAAATTTAAAACAGCATTTGAGGATGGAATACGACAGATATATGACGATTTTTTAAATAATCCGGATTTAAGAAAATGATATGAGTGGCATACGCATAAGCGATGTCTTTATGTCCCTTTTACAAAGATGCAGCCAGCCATTGCTTCATTCCAGTTTGATCCAGGGCACCAGAGACACGGTCAACTTCCTTGCCACTCTTAAACAAAATCATTGTCGGGATGCTGCGAATATTGAATCGAGCAGAAATATCCTGAGCCTGTTCCGTGTTGACTTTGGCGAAACGTATCTGTGATGACATTTCTGAGGCAAGTTGAGAAAAAGCTGGAGCCATCATTTTACAGGGACCACACCAGGCAGCCCAGAAGTCGACCACCACAGGCAGGTCATTTTTACTGATAAACCGATCAAAACTATGGCTGCCAAGATTGACAGGCACGCCATCAAGCACAGTGTTATGGCATTTGCCACAGGCAGGCTTATCATTCAGTCGCTCAGCTGGAACGCGATTGATGCCATCACAGTGGGGGCAGACGATATGAACTGCTGTCATTTTTTTCTCCCGGTACGAATCAAGGTAGATTAATCAAAGGTTCTTTAACGTATTAAATAGTGTCTTTTACTGCTGAGTCAAGTGCCAGGGTCGCATAAGGGCTAAGGTGTACATTACACTAGTGACACTGGCCTGATGAAAGTGTAGAGTCTGCAAACTTCAACTTTATAGTGATCAGTATGCTCAAATTACAATTACATTGGCAAATTCTAATTGCGATGTTTCTTGCAGTGATTGCAGGGTTCGCAAGCGGGACAGAAGCAGGCCTGGGAGGCGTGACTTTTTATTCAATGTACGCCTTTGTTGGAGGGCTGTTTCTGAGTGCCCTGAAAATGTTGATTGTACCGCTGATTGCGGCATCGATCATTACTGGCGTAGCAGGCGTAGGCACTGGAAAGGGATTTGGACGCCTGGGATCCAAAACAGTTGTTTATTATCTGTCTACCAGCCTGCTGGCAATTCTGACCGGTCTGTTTTTTGTCAACCTGATTGCTCCCGGTGTGGTGAACGGTGTGCCTGCCGGTAGTCTTATGGGACTGGAAGCGGATGTTTCAGACATTGTAGGCAATGCCCAGGGCAGGGGGGCAATTGATTTTCTTACTGTTTTTGAACGAATGTTGCCGACCAATATTTTCAAGGCTGCTGCCGATGGTCAGATGCTGGGCATCATCACATTCAGTCTTCTTTTTGCCTACTACATGGTTCGCATTCCTGCAAAATATGGTTCTGTAATGAC
>JBLYYR010000157.1:0-10755 GCA_048550195.1 Arenicellales bacterium | reverse complement strand
TTGGACTTCCTGTGATAGATGATGGCATAGGTCATTGCACCAAAAACAACGACCGCTATAGCAACAGAAATCCACATTACTAAAGCGTGAATTTCGTAAGCACCTTGACTAACAGCGGTGACCCCTTGACGCATATCAAGCTGATAATCAGCTAGTAGCTGGCCGCTGGACAACATCAAGGCGATGAAGCCTGCAACACGAATGGCTGCTCTCATTATTAACTCCTGACTAAAATGTTACTAAAATAATAGTGACTTCTTATTAGTATGAATTTTTTATAAACGATACAGACCCACAAAAAAAAGTTATTTTTCGAGCATCCGGATTCGACGGCGCGTATCCTACTTTCAAATGACATTTTTTACAAGCACAGCATGAATCAATATAAGTTATTAATTATATTAATATATTACGTTTTTTTTGCGACCTGAACGCTCCCGTCAACATAAAAATATTTATTTTTGACACACAAATAACAAAATAAATAATTGATATATATCAATTTACATAAATTTATATGACCCTTTTCAGGGAGAGTGCATCGCAAAGATGGCTAAAGAAGAATACAATGCGTTGCCAAATTGCAGGGCCTGCACTGAAAAATTATTTTTATTTTTTTCTAGGCTTTCTCGCAAGAAAGTCACAAATTTATTTCCGAGGAAAATTGTCAGGAATTGGCCAGAATCAGGTAAAGATGGCACAATCTTCTCTATCAATAATGTATAAACACCTACTCCGCCCCCTGCTTTTCAGATTTGACCCTGAATTTACCCATGAACTGACTCTGGAATGGCTTTCCAGGGCGGGCAAACTCAGCCCTGTAATATCCCTGTTGCAACGATTCTATGGTGACCGTGTGCATGACCTGCCGGTTAATCTTATGGGAATTCAATTTTCCGGCCCTGTCGGACTGGCCGCTGGTCTGGATAAGGAGGCACGTTGTATCACTGCATTAAGCGCGTTCGGCTTCAGTCACCTGGAACTGGGCACCGTCACGCCTGAACCCCAGCCCGGCAACCCTGCCCCAAGAATGTTTCGTCTGCCTGAGCAGCAGGCCATCATCAACCGTATGGGTTTTAACAGCGGTGGCTTACAGCCATTTCTTGAAAATATTGCCAGTACAAGGAAAACCGTACCGTTAGGTATCAACCTTGGCAAGAATGCCATCACCCCCATTGATCAGGCTGCCGGGGATTACATTACTGGCCTAAAGCGGCTCTACCTCTATGCTGATTACTTCACTATCAATATATCTTCTCCCAATACAAAGAACCTGCGCGATCTACAATCTGAAGATGCACTTGATGCCGTACTCAGCGAAATAATGAAAGCCAGGCAGCAGCTGGCTGATGAATTCAAGCGAAAAGTCCCCGTAGCAGTAAAGATTGCCCCGGATATAGAAAACAACAGCATCCCTGCCATCGCACAGTTATTAATGAAACATAAACTTGATGCAGTGATCGCAACCAATACCACCATCGACCATTCATCAGTAAAAGGATGTGAATTTGCCGATGAAGCCGGTGGCTTGAGCGGCAAGCCACTTAGAGATAGAGCTAATGAAGTGGTCAGCCTGCTCTACCGGGAACTTCAGGGTAAAGTCGCTATTATTGGCGTTGGAGGCATTTCCAGTTCTGAAGATGCCTGGCAGCGGATGCTCGCGGGTGCTGAGATGGTACAGATATACAGCAGCTTCATTTATGATGGCCCGGGTATTGTTGCTGAAATAATTAATGGACTGGCTCAACGCGTTACGGAGTCCGGCAGTGAGTCCCTGCAGCAAGCCATTAAATCTGCACGCGGAGAATACAAATAATCATTCATGAATAAATTCATCCACTCTATACTTGTCGCGGCAAGTCTCACATTTGCCTTTTTTCCAAAAGCCTATGCCGAGGAGCCCATCATCAAGCCCACGGTAAAAGAAATACTTGACGCAACTGACAGAACCGCTGAAGCAGAAAAAGAAATTTCTGAGGTAAGTAAAGATCCTCTTGGTCGTGACACACCACTCAGTACTTTTCACAGTTTCTCCAAGATTCTGAATGACCGGGACTTTAGCCGCGCGGTTGATTACATGGATATGCGTAATCTACCAGGCAGTCTGCGGGACAAGGGTGAAGAAATTGCACGCGAACTGAAGATCATCGCAGACACAAACATCTGGGTAAACCCGACAACTCTGAGCAATAAACCGGAAGGTCACAGCGATGACGGCCAACCCCATTTTCGTGATTTACTGACCCGCATAGATACACCGGATGGAAAAGTTGACATTTTATTTCAGCGTGTGCCTGATGGCCATGGAAATAAAATCTGGAAACTGTCAAATATAACCGTCGCTGAAATACCCGGTCTTTATGAGCACTATGGTTATGGAAAACTGGGGGATCGTTTATCAAAACTGATCCCTGACTATTACATCGGTGGCATGCTGCTATGGCAGTGGATCATGCTGTTCGCTATCATGCTAGTCGCCTTTCTGGCCGCCTGGCTGATAACCGCCTTACTTTCATTTCTTCTACGTAACAATCTTTCACTGCGTTACCGTCGACTAGCAAAACTAATTCGCGGCCCAATACGCTTTCTAATAATGGTCATTATTTTCAGGTCAAATTTATCACTCATTGCACCCAGCATTGAAATACGGGCAATTGCATCTTCCAATACCCTGCTTATCATTGCCATTTCCTGGATTCTGATGGGCTTGATTGAGATTTCACTGGGACGGCTAAGTGACCGCATGAAACAAAGCGGCAATATGCAGACTTCAGTAATACTCAAACCCCTGATCAACCTGGGCAAGGTTATCATTATGTTTATCGCAACACTGGTGTGGCTCGATAATCTGGGATTCAAGGTCTCTACATTATTAGCAGGTCTCGGTGTCGGCGGCATCGCCATCGGTCTTGCGGCACAAAAATCCATTGAGAACTTTATTGGGGCAATCACTCTGTATGCTTCACAGCCCCTGAAAGTTGGCGACTTTTGTCGAATCGGAGACACACTGGGCGTGGTAGAAGAGATCGGTTTACGTGCAACAACGCTGCGCACACTGGAGCGCACAGTCGTGTCTATCCCTAATGCCACCCTGAGCCATGCCGATATAGAGAACCTGAGCCAGAGAGACAAGATACTCTACCGACACAAGATTCAACTGGCGATGGAAACCACCCCTGATCAGCTTCGTAATGTTCTTGCTGGTGTCAAAAAATTACTCGAATCACACTCCGATGTTGATCCGGATCCTGCCCGCATACGCTTTAAGGACTATGGAGAACATTCACTGAATCTTGAGGTCTATGCCTACATCATTACTCGTGATTTCAATGAATTTCTGGCGATAACGGAAGACCTGAATCTGCAGATTCTTGATATTATCAGTGAGGCGGGAACCCGTCTGGCGGTACCAGCACGGGCGGTTGCTATCGTAGATCAGGAATTAGATCTGCAGGCAACAAGCTAAACCTTTTGCCACCAGATGGATCGATTATTGGCAGGCATTGCAACATCTCCCTGTAAATCAAACCCGGCCTGCTTCGCCAGCCAGTCCACCTGATCAAAATCTCGAATACCGCTGACCGGATTCCTGTCTTTCAACCACAGGTCAAAGTTTTCGTTGCTCGATTCCAGTGGCCGGTCTGAGTATCGATAAGGGCCATAGACAAAGATCACACCACCTACCGGTAAACTCTCAGTCGCCAGTTCAAACAACTTCTCAGTTCCCTGCCAGGCCATGATATGGATGGTATTAATGCAGACAATTGCATCAATTTCAGGCAGCCCTGATGTTTGCCCATTATTCAATGCAAGCAAATCCAGCAAGCAGGCCGGCAACAGATTTTCCAGCTGTGCTTCTTCTCGCCAGGCATTGATACTTGCCAGCGATTCCTTGTTGCTGGGCTGCCATTGCAGATGCGGCAGGCCTTCTGCAAAACAAACTGCATGTTGTCCAGTGCCCGAGCCAATTTCCAGCACACAACGGGAGTGCGCTAGAATGGGCTTAAGTACATCCAGTATCGCCTGGCTATTCCGGTCACAGGCAGGTGCGTATTCTTTCATGATTTTGTATTTTCACCACAGAGGAAGGAAAACTAAAAGCTAAAAACTTTGAGCTTTCAACTTTCTTTATTTCAACTTGCGGAGTTTTCTATGCCTTTACTCACAATAACGACCAATATATCACTCGATGGTGAGTCTGCACAGACACTGTGCAGCAAAGCCTCTGCCCTTGTCGCCAGCTTGCTGGGTAAACCGGAAAGCTATGTCATGATAAGCCTGCACCATGGCACCACCATGAGTTTTGCCGGTGACTCCTCCGCATGCGCCATGCTGGAGTTGAAATCACTGGGCTTGCCGGAGCAGCAAACAGCAGAGTTTTCAAAATCACTGTGTGATTTTTTAAATCAACAAACAGGGATAAAACCTGAACGTGTTTATATACAGTTTAGCGGACCTGAACGACATATGTGGGGATGGGACGGACGAACTTTTTAAGTTCGTTGTTTTTACGTATTAGGTATTAGGTCACTGCTGTCCCATAAACTTTTCATTGCCACTTAAATTCTGAACGCGCATCAGGTAAACAACAGAAACACTTTCCTCTCGCAGGGCCCGCAGGGAAAGCAAAAGAAAGAACATTTTGATTTACAAGAAAAAAGCTTTTGATCTCCCCGCGTTCCCCGTGAACCCCGTGAGAGAATTGCCTTTGATCTTAGTTTTTGACCTTTAATTCAAAATCAAAACACACTCTCTCACAGAGCCCACGGAGAACACAGGGAAACCAAAAGATTATGATTTACAAGAAAAATTCCTTTGACCTCCCTGCGCCCCCCGCGAGAGAATGCTTTTTGTTCTTCAGGTTTGGGAGGGCTGTTTTTCATGTCTCCAAAGTCTTTAAGCTTCCGTGAAAGCAGCACAATCAACATTTACTCATCGATTGATCTTTTTTTGTGGGACAGCAATGGTATTAGGTATTACGAAAGAAGAATCGAAATCTTGAGAGATTTCTCCTGCATCGGGGTTTTCCAGCCAGGGAATATCAGTCATGAATATCCCGGGCATACGAGCCTGCAGTGTTTCTTTTACTGCGGAAACTTGCTGCATATCGGGATCAATCTGATTAAATACCCAGCCTGCCACTGACAGGCCACTGGCCAACACACTTTCCGCGGTAAGCAGTGCGTGATTGATGCAGCCAAGCCGACCCCCGACAACTATTATCACAGGCAGATCCAGTTCTATGGCGAGATCAGACAAACACTTTTCATCATCAAGCGGTACCTGCCAGCCGCCTGCGCCCTCCACAACTACCACATCACATGAAGATTCTAAACGCTGATAACACTCCACTATATGATCATTACTGATGACGATGCCTTCTTGCTTTGCAGCGATATGTGGTGCAATCGATGGCAGGAAACGATAGGGGCATATCAAATCATAATCAGCCGGTACATTTGCCGCCTTAAGAAGCTGGTCTGCATCTTCATTTCTAAGTCCGTGCCCGGTCTCGATGCAGCCGCTGGCAACCGGTTTCATTCCGCAAACACCTAACCCGTTTTGGCGTAAGAAATGAAGCAGCGCAGCAGACACCAGTGTTTTGCCAACCCCGGTATCAGTACCCGTAACGAAATATCCCTGCTTCATCTTGTCGGCCGCAAAAGATCAACATGAACCTGCTTTTCATTTAATGAAGACCGCCCGCCCGACCAGGCATGACCATAGACCACTTCATAACTGGCCGGTAACCGGCCTTCGTTGTCAGCAAACTGCTGGTATGCCTGCGCCAGGCTGCGTAAGGCGTCACGCCCCATCAAGCCTGAGCGGCGTCCCGACATGACATTTCGTGAACCGATCCCATGCAGGTCACGCAGCAAACCGAGCACATCACTATAGGTCAGGGTGAAGCGGTCGACGTCCATCACAGGCTCACGAAAACCGGTCTGCAGAAGGGCATCGCCATGATCATGCATGTCGGCAAAATCAATCACATGCGGCCGATCGTCGATGGCCATCCAGGACTGCCGCAGTTCCTTCAGCGTATCCGGGCCGAAGCTTGAAAACATCAGCAGGCCGTCATCATTCAACACACGCCTGAATTCGGCAAATACGGCAAGCGGGTCGCACCATTGCAACATCAGGTTGGAGAAAACGACATCAGTAGAGGCATCTTTTAATGGCAGAGAGACCGCATCTGCCTGGCAATAGGACTGTCGACTGAACCAGCCTTTCTGGCTACTGGCCTGTTGTACCATGCCCGCTGCCAGGTCAAAGCCGGTGATCTGGGCTGCAGGCCAGGTTTTGTGAAGACGACGCGTACAAAAGCCGGTGCCGCAGCCTACATCTATCACATGGGCGGGTTTTATTGTGATCGTTTGTAGCCGCTCCAGAATTTCTTCTGCTATCTGTCGCTGTAAAACAGCATATTCATCATAGGCTCTGGCGGCACGGTCAAAACCCGAATGCCTGCCGCCTGCAATGCATCTGTCAGCCTTCATGCCACCGCCCTGATTTGTTCCGCTACCGCCTCTGTATGCTGCAGAAAAAAAGCATGTCCACCAGACTGGAATTCCAGGTGTTTCGCGTTCGGTATATTCTCCTGCAGCCAGCAACTCGCTGCGGCCGGCACCACCCGATCATCCGCCGCATGTAGCAGCAATACTGGCAGGTCTATCTCAGTAACAGCATCACGCAGGTCGATCTCGGCAAGCTCGGACATTCCCTGCTGCAATGCTTGCGCTGATGCTTTGCTGGATAAGTCTGACAGGACCTTTTTTGACTGCCTGTCAGGCCTGCGGCCTGCATTCAGGCGCACAAACTGTTGCATGGAGATTGCTGGATCAGCATTCACCTGTTTGCGGAAGGCATCAAACACCGCACTGTCCATGCCCAGGGTCCAGTCCGGGCGATTGACAAAACACGGTGTTGTCGCAAACAGCACCAGTCCAGTGACCTTTTCGGGTTGCCGCAATGCCAGCTGCAGTGCAGCCAGACCACCTAGCGACCAGCCGATGAGCAGTGCAGGCGAATCAAGGCAGGTAATGTCATATGAATCAGTGATGACAGTATTGCCAGCGTATCCGGGCCGGTCAGGTGCGCTGACATCAAACTCAGCGGCCAGCAGATCTTTCAATGGTGAAAATACTGTAGCTGGAAAGCCCCAGCCATGCAGCATCAGTACCTGTTTCATGCTGCAGCACCCTCTTCTAGTGTAGTGTTTCATATTATTTAACGATTAAGCGCGACGAGAAGCTGTTAGCTACAAGGCAGGTTTCGCAGTAAATGGTTGTTCCCTTTGCAAAGAACCTAACGCCGTAGATGACGGTTTCTCGCCGCGCCCGAAGGGAGCTCCACAAATGACTCAATACGGCGTTGCAGTTCTTGCCAGGGGAATTACCATTGCCTGCGAACCGCGCCTTTTCTTGAACCATTTGTGAACCTCTTAAACGTTAAATAATGTGAAACACTACACTAGTGCATTTGCCAGGGCATCAAGCAGTAAATCCACATCCCCTTCCTCATGTGAGGCGCTGAGCGTGATGCGCAATCGTTCGCTGCCTGCTGCCACCGTCGGACTGCGAATGGCAAACACCAGCAGCCCCTGCTGCTTCAGGGTTTCCGCCAGCGCCAGTGCCCTGTCATTATCACCGATGATAACGGGCTGTATCGGCGTTGTGGAGGTTAACAATGGAATACCCCTCTGCCGACAGGCCGCCTTGAAGTAATCGACCAGCCTGGCAAGCTTTTCTCGCCGCCAGCCTTCACTCATCACCACTTCGAGAGCAGCGTAGCCAGCCGCTGCGATGGCAGGTGGCAGGGCTGTGGTGTAGATATAGCTTCTCCCCTGCTGAATCAGGCTTTCAATCATTTCTTCACTGCCCGCTACAAAAGCACCAAAGCAGCCCAGCGCCTTGCCGAGTGTACACATCGACAAAAGGCGTCCATCGCTATAGTCTTTGCAGCGTGTCTCAATGTTGTCGACAAGGCCTCTGCCCTGTTCGCCCAGCACGGCAAAACCATGGGCATCGTCGATATAGCAAAGCGCTTCGTTTTGTCTCCCAATTTCAAGCATTTCTGTCAGCGGGGCCAGATCACCGTCCATGCTGAACACGCCATCGCTGGCGATAATTTGTCTGCCGCCATTGTTAGCATCGAGTTGCCTGATCAGGGTATTCATATCCAGATGAGGGTAACGCTGCAAGCTGGCACGCGAAAGCCGAGCACCATCAATCAACGAGGCATGGTTCAGCCTGTCCTGATGAATTACATCACCGCGCCCGACCAGCGAAGTCAGCACGGCCAGGTTTGCCATGTAACCGGTTGAAAAAAGTAATGCACGTTCCGCACCGATAAAGTTGGCCAGTGCCTGTTCCAGCTCCTCATGCGGCTCACTGTGGCCGCCGAGTAAATGTGAAGCACCAGCACCAGCACCCCAGCTGCTAATACACTCGCCCATGGCATGAGCCAACTCAGGATGCATCGCCAGCCCCAGGTAATCATTGCTGCAGAATGACAGATACTCCCTGCCATCAAACACTACCCGCACACCCTGCGGACTGCTGCTGGTCATACGGCTACGGTAAAGGCCGGCGGCTTTATGCTTCTCTAAATTTCTGGTCAAATCGAACACTGTACTTTCTGATTAACAGTTTTCCGTGTTACGTTTCAGGTTTTGCGTAACACCTAATACATAGATCGTAATACGAATGTTAAATCAGGCCGATAAAACTTCGCTTTGAAGATCGAGTTCCATCGCATGCAAACCCAGACGATCAAACAGCAATCGATCACTATCAGCTTCCGGGTTTTCAGTAGTGAGTAAGCGTTCACCATAGAAAATAGAGTTGGCACCGGCCAGGAAACACATCGCCTGGGCTTCATCAGACAGGGTCTGCCGGCCGGCAGAAAGCCTTACCAGCGAAGCCGGCATCAGGATACGGGCGACAGCGATACAGCGGATGAATTCAAAAACATCCAGGTCCTCTGTTTCCGCCAGCGGAGTACCTTCGATTTTTACCAGCAGATTTACCGGTACACTTTCCGGATGATGCTCAAGATTGGCTAGCGTCATCAACAGGCCTACCCGGTCTGTCTGCTCTTCCCCCATACCGACGATGCCGCCGCAGCAGACCTTCATGCCAGCATCCCGCACAAAGGAAAGTGTATCCAGCCTGTCCTGAAAAGTACGCGTGGTGATCACTCTGTCATAGTATTCCGCCGAAGTATCAATATTATGATTGTAGTAATCGAGGCCGGCCTGTTTCAGTTGCTGTGCCTGTTCAGAGGTCAGCATGCCGAGTGTTGCACAGGTCTCAAGCCCCAGTGATTTGACGCCGTTGATAATCCCTAGAATACGCTCAAAGCCTTTCGGTGTCGGCGCACGCCATGCAGCCCCCATACAAAATCGGCTGGCGCCATTTTCCTTCGCCTCGCGGGCACTTTCCAATACCGTTGCTTCATCCATCAGAGGCTCAACTTTAAGTGACGTATCATGCGCCACGCTTTGCGAACAATAGGAGCAGTCCTCAGCACAGGCCCCCGTCTTTATATTCAGAAGGGTACTGAGCTGTATGGCATTGGGATCAAAATGTTGGCGATGCACAGTTTGAGCCTGATACAGTAAATTATTCAGCGACAGATCAAACAATGCCTGTACTTCCTCTCGCTGCCAGTTGTGGCGTATATCATTCGTCAATGCCACTGAAGATTCGATAACTGATTCCATTACTTTTCCCATCTTGCTGATTACCCTATAATTGTTCTGACTGAACATGAAGTCTCAGTATTTAGACATCAATTGTCAACCTGGAGAACCAAGGATGGTTTACAACTCCCTGTTCAATAATATTCTCAACAGCCTGCTGCCCGTTTCCTGCGGCCTGTGCAATGCGGCCACAGGCAGCCATCTACCACTGTGCCAGCCCTGCCTGAACGAACTGCCTCATCTCGGTATAGCCTGCAATACCTGCGCTCTGCCAGTTGCCACGGCCGGCAGTTGCGGCAAGTGTCAGCAGCACCTGCCTGCCTGTGAGCAGACAGAGGCACTGTTTCTCTATCAGGAACCGGTAAGCTTGATAGTTCAGCAGTTCAAATTCAGCCGCAAACTGGAGTATGGTTGTCTGTTCAGCTCTTTAATGGCAAAAAAAATATTGTCACTGCTGGAACAACCTGATGTGCTTATTCCTGTCCCCCTGCACAGCAGCCGCCTGCGCAGCCGGGGCTTTAACCAGTCGTGGGAGATCACACGCCAGCTGTCACGAATCACCGGTATAAAGGCCAGTCACAAATTATGCCAACGGATAAAAAAGACCCCGCTGCAAACCGGCCTAAAAGCCAGTGAACGAAGACGAAACCTCAAACAGGCATTTGTCATAACAGTAAACGTAAAAGACCTTCATGTCTGTATCGTTGATGATGTAATGACGACGGGTTCAACTCTGGAGGCAATAGCGGTCGCACTGAAAGCTGCTGGCGCAGCCAGAGTGAGTGGACTGGTAGTCGCGAGAGCTGTTTTATAATCTTTGATAGAAAATATTTTGAACCGCAAAGACACAGGGAAACCATTTAAATAGACGTTTTAAGATTTACGATTTAGGTGTTACGTAAAACCACTGCTGTCCCATAAACTTTTCATTGCCACTTAAATTCTGAACCCGCATCAGGTAAACAGCAGAAACACTTTCCTCTCGCAGGGCCCGCAGGGAAAGCAAAAGAAAGAAAATTTTGATTTACAAGAAAAAAGCGTTTGACCTC
>JBLYYR010000156.1:0-20340 GCA_048550195.1 Arenicellales bacterium | reverse complement strand
GGCTGTTTTTCATGTCTCCGAAGCCTTAAACTTCCGTAAAAGCAGCGCTATCAACACTTACTCATCGATTGATATTTCTTTGTGGGACAGCAATGGTTTTACGTAAAACCTAATACGTAATACCTAATACGTTGTAATTTCTTTTTAAGCTTTACTGTCTATGCAACCTCGCCTGCTGCTTGGCACGTACATAGTCTTTGTGCGGGATATAAAGTAAGGCACCAATTTTCCGCATGATGTGATTTTCATGCATATTGATCACGCCATCGGCCAGCACGACTCGCCATAGCATCTCAACGATTCTTAGTTTTTCTTCATTTGAGTAATTATCATTGATACAACGGGTGAAGCCCTGCAATGAGACGGCGTTGTGTACCTCTTCTTCCGCCAGAGCAGTAATCTGCGCGATTTCATCACTACTGAGGTCAAATAATTCACGTAATGACGATTCTACCGTTGCCCATTCTTCATCACGGTGCTCAAAGTCGGATTTCAGCACTTCGATAAATAAAGCAGCCGCCGCCATCTGTTTCTTATGGTGGTCATTTTCTGCGTTGTCAGTCGCCGTGGCCGACATGGTGCGTTCAAAAAAAACAGTAATTCGCTTGAGCATGGCTTTTGTCTTTTATCCTTTCTTTTTCATCTTACTTTTTCATCTTACTTTTTCATCTTAATCCATCACCCTGGTGGCCAGCTCATTTGCCTGCCAGCGAGTAGGTGAAGATGTATGTGGTAGACTGCCTGACCTCCTGCATTGTTGCAGTTCATCACAACCCGGTAGCCCTCCTCGGCAAAGCCTGCCTTACTGGCCAGTCCAGCCGCCACTTGATTTAGTTTTCCTAAGACAAGGGTATCTGAATCTCTCGCATCATTCAGCGTGGCTATGTGTTTTTTGGGAATGATGAGAATATGTACAGGCGCCTGCGGGTTGATATCATTGAATGCCAGGACTTCATCATCTTCATAGACCTTATCAGGTGGTATATCACCGTTGACCATTTTACAGAACAGGCAATCAGCCATTATTTTTCTCCTTTGTTTGTTGAATCATCTTCTATGTGGCAATTCTCTACTGTCTCATCAATAAAACGGCGAGTAAGACCCGTGTAGGCATCAATCCGACGGTCGCGCAGGAAGGGCCATGTCTGTCTTACTTTTTCAGTGTGTCCCGGGTCAAGTTCGGCCTGAAGCAGGCAATCATTACCTGCATCGACCTGTGACAGTATTTCACCTTGTGGGCCACAGATAAAGCTGTTGCCCCAGAATTCTACTCCTTTCGTTTTACCGCCCGGGTCGCTCTCATGGCCACGACGGTTAGCTGTCAGTACTGGGATACCATTACTGATGGCATGAGCGCGTTGGATAGTAATCCAGCTGTCCAGCTGTCGTTGCTGCTCTTCCTCACTATCGGCAGGATCCCAGCCTATGGCTGTTGGGTAAACCAGCAGTTCTGCACCAGCCAGTGTCATCAATCGAGCCGCTTCGGGAAACCACTGGTCCCAGCATATCAGCACGCCGATTTTACCGATGCTGGTTTGAACAGGCTTAAATCCCGTGTCTCCCGGAGCGAAATAATACTTCTCATGGTATCCGGGGTCATCAGGGATGTGCATCTTGCGATAGAAACCCGCGAGACTTCCGTCATTATCTAGTACAACGGCAGTGTTGTGATACAGGCCCGCTGCCCGGCGCTCAAATATGGAGCCGATAATAACCAGTTTTAGACGCCTGGCGAGGGTAGACAGAAACTCAGAGGCTGGCCCAGGAATGGTTTCTGCCCGCTCGAATTCCTTACTGTCTTCATGCTGGCAAAAATAGCGGCCGTTATGAAGCTCAGGCAGTACAACCAGTTCTGTACCATTTTCAGCTGCCAGTTCGAGTAGTTGAGTAAGCTTTTTCCAATTCTCATCACGATCATCCGAAAAAGATGACTGGATAAGCCCGGCATTAATTTGTGACTGGATCGTCAATGTGATTTTTTCTTCAACTTTAATCGAAGAGAGATTATAGCAGGCTGAGCATATTGTCCTGTAATTTGAGGGGCCATTCTTCTATTCGCAGGCGCGCTACTGCAGCACTTGCATAGTGATGCAGTGCAGACTGCCAAATTGTTCTATCAATGAACGACACTGAACAGGAATGATAGTGTGATCTGGGAAACATTTCTGCAGCTGTGTCAATGCCAGTGTATCGGTTTCAACATCATAGACAGGCAGCAGAACATTACCATTCAGTATCAGAAAGTTGGCATAGGTGGCTGGCAGCCGCACGCCCTGTTGATTGAAACAGGGTGAGGGCAGGGGTAACGGTATTAATTTGTACGGCTGGTCGTTTGTCTGTGTGAAAGATTTTAATTGCTGTTCCATGCTGGACAGAGATTCAAAATGTGAGTCAGTTGGATCAATGCACTGTACATAGGTAATAGTGTCAGTGGAACAAAATCGTGCCAGTGTGTCGATGTGGGCATCGGTATCATCCCCTTCAATATGGCCAGAATCCAGCCACAGGATGCGCCGGATACCGAGTGATGATTTTAAGCTGCCTTCAATCTGTCGTTTAGACTGACCCGGATTTCGTGCCGGATCCAGCAGGCATTTACTGGTAGTTAAAAGCGTGCCTTTGCCATCGCATTCTATGCTGCCACCTTCAAGGACGAAATCGATTTGCTCAAGCGTTCTTTGCGGGCTGAACTGCTGGTGAAGTAATGGTGTTAGCTGATTGTCCTGCGAATGCGGGTATTTATCGCCCCAGGCATTGAATTCAAAGTTCAGCCAGACTATTTCGTTTCCCCGAAGCAGGCTGATCGGGCCGTAATCCCTGATCCAGGTGTCATCATAAGGAATGTTGAATAGTTTTACGCGTTCAGGTGATATGCCGGCCTTTTTGCAGTAATGCTGTACCTGCTGACGGGTGTCTGAATCGTAACAGCAGATGCAGGCATGGCTGCTAAGGCAAATACACTTTGTCAGCTCTATATAGGTGGCTTCGGCATCCGCCAGGTTTTCACACCAGTCTGTAGCCTTTGTCGGCCAGCTGATTAAAACACAGGTCTGCTGCTCCCATTCCGCTGGAAGGCGTGCGGCGATCAATGTTTTTCGAGTTTCCCCAGCTCTTCCAGAATGGACAGTGTAAGCTCCTCCGCCTGCTTGGCCATGCCTTTGGTTAATGTATCAGGATCACGTTCACCATCAATCAGGCGACGAAATATTCCAGAAATCCGTGACATTTCACCTCCCACCCTGGACATCTGTTCACCCATATTGCCAAGCAGAGACAAAGCCTGGGCGTTACCTGTCGCGGCGGCCTGTATCATTGATGCCAGTCCGGGTGCGGCCATGGATCCATCTGGTTTCTGTTCCGGGTCGGGCAATGTGGCCGGGTTCTGGATTCCCTGCAGGATGCTGCTGGCAATTACACGGTCCTCTTCATCGAGTATTTCCAGCATGCCGGTTTCCCTCTGACCGGTGTAGATTTTACGGATTACACCAACCAGATCTTTCCAGCCTGCCTGCTCGGCCTGCTTTAATAGCGGTTCCAGATCGTTGCGTTCATCCGGTTTCATGCAGGCTTCCGCTACGGCATTGATGAACTGGGCGTGAAATTGTCGAATCTGTTCGCTGTTTGAAATCGGCTCGGCCATCCTGAGACTCCGGTAGGTACTGATATGTAGGGTGCAGTATATTACGCTAATCTCAGATAAAACAATCTTGTATAATCTACCTATCGTTTAATTTAATGATCTAGAGATCATCTGGAATCGAGCCAGAAAAATATGAAACTTCTTTCGCCATTTAGAGGCCTGCGGCCTGTTGCAGAAAAGGTGGGTGATGTTGTTGCCCCCCCCTATGACGTTGTGAACACTGTTGAGGCCCGTGAGCTTGCCGACAACAAACCCTGGAGTTTTCTGCATGTTTCCAAACCAGAGATAGACCTGCCGCAAGGGACAGACCCATATGATGAATCCGTTTATCAGCGAGGTGCGGAAAACTTCGCCAATATGATTAATGAAGGGATTCTTGTTCGTGATGAAGAGCCTTGCTATTACATCTACGAACTGACCATGGGTGATCATGTACAAACTGGAATAGCGGCAGCCGCTTCAATCGAAGCCTATGATAAAAATATTATTCGTAAGCATGAATTTACCCGACCGGTAAAAGAGGATGATCGTGTTAATCAGATCAGGGCATTGCACGCACAGACCGGCCCGGTATTTCTGACCTATCGGCAGCGAGGCGATGTAGATCGACTGGTGGAACAGAAAAAGTCTGAGGCGCCGGTCTATGATTTAACCTCCGATGATGGTGTTCGTCACCGCTTCTGGGTGGTCGATGATGTCCGGCAGCTTGCTCAAATTGACGAGGCGTTCAGTCAGATGGACTATTTGTATATCGCTGATGGACATCACCGATCTGCGGCGGCCAGTCGGGTTTGTGCGGAGAATGAAAATAAGGCTGCTGAAAACAGCTCCTGCAAGCATTTTCTGGCAGTACTGTTTCCTGATGATCAGGTGGATATAATTGATTATAACCGCATGATTAAAGACCTGAATGGCTTTTCGAAAGAAGATTTCCTGTCTCAGGTAGGCAAAAGCTTCGATATCGAGCAATCCGCAACAGCGGTTAAACCGGATGGAAAAGGGCAGTACGGTATGTATCTGGATGGCCAGTGGTATCGCCTGTCGATACATAATGATCTGCAGACCTCCACCGATTCAGTAGAAAAACTGGATGTTCAGATGCTGGACAGCAATCTGATAGCTCCCATCCTCGGAATCAGTGATCCTAGGCGTGATACACGCATCGATTTCGTCGGCGGCATACGTGGCCTGGGCGAGCTTGAGAAGCGTGTCAACAGCGGTGAAATGGCACTGGCCTTTTCTCTGCATCCTACCGGACTGGATGAACTGATGGCAGTTGCCGATGCCGGTAAAGTCATGCCGCCCAAATCAACCTGGTTCGAGCCGAAACTCGCCGATGGACTGGTTTCTTACGTACTGGATTGATTTAACGGCGATTCAGGTATTATGTATTACATTTAACTAATACGTTAAAACCTAAATCATTTATTTTTTGTGACCAGAGGCAGAAATCAAAATCGCGTCCATCCATCTGTCGGGCAGTATTCGTTTGAGAAAAGCGAATACATGGGCAGGGCGGGTAACTGGGTAGCGAATGCGGGGCTTTTTGCTTTCCAGCGCATGAATAACTTTTTCCAGCACCGCATCGGCAGGCAGGGTAAAAGGAACCGGCCTGTCTGACTGCATGCGCTTTATTTCTTTCTGATAGGCTTCTTTGTGAACACTTTTTTCTGGATTGATCGCTGCGGTAAAGGCCTTGTAGGCATTTTCCCGAAAACGGCTGGTGACAGGCCCGGGTTCGATCAGGCTTAAATAAATTCCACTACCGGCAAGCTCCAGTCTCATGGTTTCGGTCAGCGCTTCCAGTGCATATTTGCTAGCATTGTAGGCACCGCGGTAGGGCAGGCATATAAACCCCAGTATCGAACTGATCTGGATGATATGACTGCGCGGCTGTTGTCTCAGGGTGGGGATAAGAAGTCGTGTCAGTTCATGGGTGCCGAACAGGTTTGTTTCAAACTGGCGGCGTAAAACATCGGTCTGTAAATCTTCGACGGCACCCGGCTGGCCATAGGCGCCGTTGTTGATGAGAGCGTGCAGCTGGTTGTCAGTCTGCCCCAAAACCCACTCCACTGCCTGCTGTATTGAATTCGTATCTGCCAGATCCAGCTGGATGCATTTCAGACCTGACTGCAGAATTTTTTCGACATCCTGTTTTTTCCGCACACTGGTGTATACATCGTAGCCACGCTCATGAAGGCCAGTTGCCATGCAAAGGCCGATACCGCTGGAGCAACCCGTGATGAGTACCTTGCGGGGATCTAGTGTGTTGGTCATACTTTACAGGTTACCTTGAGCGCGAAATCGATTAAAATAGTCGTATATGGTTTTTCTACTTTAACATGAGCTGTCCACAGGCAAGTATCAGATTATGAACGAAGCGTTACGCGTTGGGGTTATCGGTGTCGGTTATCTGGGCCGCTTTCACGCACGAATCTATAACGATATGCCAGGCGTAGAACTGGTTGGCGTTGTCGATACCGATCACGAGACGGCGGGTCGGGTTGCCGGAGAATACGGTACCCGCGCTTATTACGATCCAATGGCCCTGCTGGATGAAGTCGATGTCGTCAGTGTTGTAGTGCCAACTTCACTGCACAGAGAAGTTGCTGTTCCTTATCTGGAAAAAGGTATACATATGCTGCTGGAAAAACCCGTGGCATCGACACTGGAGGATGCCAGGGTTATAGTAGAAACAGCACGTAATCATGGTGCTACGTTACAGATCGGGCACCTTGAACGCTTTAATGCCGGCATAATGGCATTGGCTGACCATGTGAATGAACCACGCTTCATCGAAGCACACCGACTCGGCCCATTCGTTGAACGGGCAACAGACGTTGACGTTGTCACCGACCTGATGATTCATGATATCGATATTGTTCTGTCACTGGTGGGTGAAAAGCTGGCTTCCATTTCGGCCACCGGCACACCGGTGCTGACTGATCATGTCGATATCGCCAACGCCCGGCTGGAATTTTCCAACGGCGCTGTTGCCAATGTCACGGCAAGTCGCGTATCCAGTAAGAAATTCAGGCGTATCAGGGTATTCGGGCGAAACAGCTACAGGGCAATAAATTTTGTCGATCAACAGCTGGAAGTCGCCTACCCAGGTGAAATTAGCGAGGGCCAGAACTTCCCCGAGATCGTCTATGAAAGCCACAGCATTACACCCAGCCAGCCGTTGGATGCCGAGCTGGAACATTTCATTAATGTCGTCCGCGAAGGAAGTGACCCGCTGGTGAGTGGTGAGGACGGCATGGAGGCCCTGCGTGTTGCCATGCAGGTGACAGACATTATTAAGAACTCTATCCAAGCAGGCAATAAGGAAAAGTAATATGACAAAACCTGAAGGCGTACCCTATCTCAACCTGAGTAAGGAGTTCAATGCTCTTAAAGATGAGTGGTTCGCCATGATTACAGAAGACGGTGCCCGTGGTAGCTGGATTTTGGGGCCCAATGTCCATGCCTTCGAAAAAGAGGCAGCAGAGTTTGTCGGCAGCCGGCATGCCATTGGCCTGGCGAACGGGACGGATGCGCTGTACCTGTCTTTGCGTGCGCTGGGAATTGGTCCGGGTGACGAGGTCATCACGACGCCTTATACCTTCTTTTCTACCTCTGAAGTCATCGATATGGTTGGTGCCAGGCCTGTATTTGTTGATATCGAGGCCGATAATTTCAATATCAATCCAGAGCTTGTTGAACAGGCTATTACAGAAAAAACCCGCGCAATTATCCCGGTTCATCTTTTTGGAAATCCGGCTGATATGACCGCCATCCATGCAATTGCTGAAAAACACGGTCTTGCAGTGGTAGAAGATGCCGCACAGGCATTCGGTGCCCAGCATAATGGGCAACGTGTCGGCAGCATGGGCAATACCGGTTGCTTCAGTTTTTATCCGACCAAAGTGCTGGGCTGTTATGGTGATGGCGGATTACTGACCACCGACAGTGATGAGATCGCGGAAGCCGTTCTAAAATTACGCAACCATGGTGCTGCGGCTGCTTTCCAGCATGATGAAGTCGGCATGAATAGCCGTCTTGATGAAGTGCAGGCAGCTCTGCTGCGCCTCAAGCTGAAGAGTCTGGACGACAACATTGCTTCTAGACAGCGTATTGCCGATCTCTATGATGAAAGATTGATGAAACAGGGTATTACCTGTCCTTCTCGTCCTCAGCATGGCTCGCATGCCTTTAATCTCTATACCATTCGCAGCCCAAAGAGAGATGCGATTCGTCAGGCACTGATGGACAATGCCATTGGTAATTCAACCTGCTATCCAGCACCGCTGGCCTTGCAGGAGGTCTATCAGCATCTGCAATACAGCGCAGCTGATTTTCCTGTCTCAGTCGCCCTGGGCTATGAAGTGGTTTCACTGCCTGTCTTTCCAGACATGACAGAAGAACAGCTTGATCGTGTTTGTCAGGTGATTGAAGCAGCGGTAAATTAAGGAGCCTCTGATTAATTACGCCATGCCTCTGCAAGACCTGAAGCGTGCAGCTACAAAGCGTGCTTCGCAGTGAATGGCCATGTCCTTTGCAAGAAGCACAATGCCGTAGATGTGCGCTTCAGGCCTTGCCCTACGGGGCTTACAGGCCGATCCACACTCTGCGTTGTCACTTTTCACCAGGCCCTGGCATGCCTTCAAAGCTCCGCCTTGATTGTGAATCGGCCTGTAAGCCAGAGGTATGGCGTAATTAATCAGTGGCTCCTTAAAGCCGTCTTTATTGATTTAGTCTAAAAAGGTTGATTTGAATTGCCTGTAGAAATACTCCCATTCCTTCAGTGGCAGGCAAGGCTGGATCCGCGCCAGCTCTACTCACAAGTCTCTCCGCCTCAATATCCTGCATATTATAAAGGACACTTCTACTACCTTGAGCAACTGGCGGCAGAAGGTGGCCGCTGCGTGCTGGTAAGACAGCAATCTAATGGAATAAAAGAAACCCTGACAGCAGATGGATTTAATATTCGCAGTCGGGTGCATGAATACGGCGGCAAGGCATTCCTGCTGGCTGACGAGCATGTCTGGTTCAGCAATGATTCTGACCGGCGGATATATAAGCAGGCACTCTCACCACTGGCGTTGCCAGAGGCATTGACTGCAGTAGATAGTCAGGATATGGCTATCGATTTTCAGCTCACAACGAATAGCAAGTATCTGGTTTTTGTACAGGAGCATCCAGTAAAGGATGGCGAAAATGAAAACTCGCTGTGCGCATTGTCAGTGCATGCAGAATTGCCTGCAAGGCCTTACACTCTGGTCAGTGGTGCAGATTTTTATGCCAATCCTGTTATCTCGCCTGATGGCACACAGCTGGCCTGGGTAGAATGGAACCATCCGCAAATGCCCTGGGATGGAAGTCTGCTGAAGACCGGGAGCTTACGGGATGAACAGGGAGGCCTGTCTATAGATCCATCTTCAATAGAAATCATTGCCGGCGGTGTTGAATGCGCGGTTTGTCAGTTGCAATACTCACCGGCCGGACGCCTTTTCTTTGCGCTCGATGGCCGGGATGATGAAAGGGGTTTGCAGGCGGATTGCTGGGACTTATTTAGCTGGGACAGGCAGTCGATTGAGCGTATTACTAACGATGATGGTGAATATGGTGAAGCGCACTGGATATTTGGCCAACAGCGTTACGTTGTGCTGAACGAAGAACGGATTATTGCAGTACGAACCCGGGATGGCAGTGACCAGCTGGTCGAGATTGGTCTTTTACATGCTACCGTCACAGAGCTGGATAATGAAAATTCGACAGGCCTGTCTCAAGTTTCAGCTGCCGGGCAGGGGATGGTAGTTTACTCTGCGGCCAGTTTTAGCACTGCCAGCGCGGTGCATGCCTGTGCAACAGAGAACAAAGAAATAACTAAATGGTTTTCATCTGAACCGCTGCTGGATGGTGCCGACATCAGTGTGCCACAACAGCTGACCTATTCTACATCTGACGGCGGGCAATCACATGCCTGGTATTACCCGCCGAAAAATCACCTTTATCAGGCTCCGGCAGGTGATAAACCGCCGTTGCTGGTAATGGTGCATGGCGGTCCTACATCCCGTTGCGACAGTACACTGAACTATCAGCGCCAATACTGGACCGGACGTGGATTTGCTGTGCTTGATGTGAATCACCGGGGCAGTACAGGTTATTGTCGAAGCTACCGCCAGTCGCTGCAGGGACAATGGGGCTTGATGGATAGTCAGGATGTGGCCAATGCGGTCGACTATGTAATTGAGCAGAATCTTGCCCACCCGCAACAGGTCTGTATACGTGGTGGCAGTGCCGGTGGCTACCTTGTATTAAGGGCGCTGACACTCTTCCCGGACCTGTTTTGTGCGGGAGCCTGTTATTACGGCATCGGTAATCTGGTAACCCTTATGGAGTTTACCCATAAATTCGAGGCACATTATCTCGACGGCTTACTCGCTGCACCGTATCATGGATCGGAATCAGACCAGCCGGGTAGTCCGTATTATGACCGTTCGCCTTTGCATGATCTGGCATCATTGAAGAGTCCGATGATTGTTTTTCAGGGTCTGGAAGATAAAGTTGTTCCGCCAGAACTTTCCCGTGAACTGGTTAAGAGTCTACAGTCGCGCGAGGTTTATCATCAGTATATTGAGTATCCGGGGGAGGGCCATGGTTTTAGAAATCTTGAGACCCGTATCGATGCGCTGGAGAAAGAATCTACATTTTTCTACGATGTAATCAGGCGCAACAAGGACGGGTCATAGAGAAAAGAAATGGGGCAGGAGATAGAAAAATCACAGTTCACCAGTGCTGACTTCGAGCAATTTCAGCATAGGCTGATAAATGAAACCAGCCTGTTGCGTGAGCTGTTTGATAACAATGGGCTCATATCCTGTCATGAGATTGGTGGTTACGAGCTGGAAGCATGGCTGGTAGATCAGGCAACGCAGCCGGCACCCGTGAATCAGGAATTTATCCGATGTCTGTCGAACCCCCTGGTTGTCCACGAGTTGTCGCGGTTTAATGTGGAACTGAACTCTGAACCGCATGAATTACGGGGTAATGTACTAAGCTTGATGCAGTCGGATCTCTCCGGTCTATGGCAGTCATGTATGGAGGCAGCGGCAGTACTGGATGCTCGTCTTGCCATGACGGGGACGCTGCCGGTGCTTGATGATGCACATCTGACGATGGCCAACATGTCTGAGATAGAGCGTTACCGGGCACTCAATGAACAGGTACTGAGACTACGACGTGGTCATCCAATCAGGCTCGACATTCGTGGGCGTGATCATCTGCAAAGCAGTCATTACGATGTTATGCTGGAAGCGGCGGCAACGTCATTTCAGATCCACTTACAGGTTAGGCCTGAACATGCGGTGCGTTACTACAATGCTTCAGTGCTGGCATCTGCTCCGTTGCTGGCGGCCGCAGCAAATTCCCCTTTTCTTTTTGGCAGGGATCTGTGGTCGGAGTCACGGATTCCGCTGTTTGAGCAAGCGGTAAATACTGATAATGAGGATGCAGTAGGGCACACCGGCCACTCACGTGTTACCTTTGGACACGCCTGGTGCAAGGAATCAGTATTCGAGATGTTTGAAGAAAACATTGCCCTGTACCCGGTATTATTACCAACCCTGAATGATGGTGATGAGAAAAATTTGTGGCATCTGCGACTGCATAACGGCACCATCTGGCGCTGGAACCGTCCGCTGATAGGCGTCGATGAAGCAGGCTACCATTTACGCATCGAACAACGGGTAGTGCCTGCCGGCCCGACTATCATCGACATGATAGCAAATGCCGCGCTCTATTATGGTCTGGTTGCAAGCCTGGCCAATGAGAAGCTGGCCCCGGAATCACAGCTCGATTTTTGTCAGGTAAAAGACGACTTTTATACTGTTGCCGAGCATGGTCTGGATGCTGATATTTACTGGCCCGTCACAGGAAAGATTAATGTACGGGAATTACTGATCTACCATCTATTGCCTTCTGCACGATCAGGTCTGGCAGCACTGGCTATAGATAGCACTGATATCGAAAACTTCCTTGGCGTGATCCAGGCACGTATAGAATCAGGGCAGACGGGTGCAAACTGGCAGCGAAACTATTTATATCAGCACAAATGCAGTTTGCGGGAAATGACCGAGGTATATATCAAAAATCAGCAGTCCTTCAGGCCGGTACACGAATGGTTGATTTAGGTTTCAAAATATTGCACCAGATTCCGGATGGCTTACTGGAGGTTGATTCTGCAGGCCTGCTTGATCTGCTTGGCGGGCCGGTATTAATCCACCTCGAAGGCAGTCGTAAAGATAGCCTGTTCCTGAGTGTGATGCTGCACGGCAATGAATATACCGGCCTGCTGGTGATGCAGCAGATATTGCGCCATTATCAGGACAGAGAGTTGCCTCGTTCGTTGTCCATTTTTATCGGCAATGTTGCCGCAGCAGAACAGAGTCTGCGTGCCTTGCCCGGTCAGCCGGATTACAACCGCATCTGGGGCTATGGTGACACCCCTGAGCATCAGATGACGCATCAGATAATGCAGGAGATGTGTGACAGGAATGTCTTTGCAGCTGTTGATATACATAATAATACAGGTAAAAACCCCCATTTCGCCCTCATCTGCAGACACGAAAAAAGTTTTTATCATCTGGCTGCACTGTTTAATCGTACTGTTGTCTACACGGTTAAACCAGATACCACCAGTACCTGGAGCATGTCAGAGTATTGCCCGGCGGTAACCCTGGAATGTGGATTGCCGGGAGACCAATACGGGGTTGCACATGCGGTAGAATATATTGACGCCTGTTTGCATCTGTCACATTTTCCTGAACACCCGCTGCCGGAACATGACATGGATTTGTACCATCTTGTTTCCATCATTAAAATACCCAGTTCTTACAGCTTCTCTTTTAATGGCACAGCCATGAATGACGGGACAGATATAGTGTTCGATAAAAACCTGAGTTCAATGAATTTTTCTGAAATCGCCAGTGGTGTGCGCTTTTGTCAGATAAAAGAAGGCTCGGATGCCTTTCTTGAGGCCTGGGATGAACATGGAAAGGATCGGTCTGATGAATATTTTATACGTGACGGCGAAGATTATAAATTTAAATTGTCAGTGATGCCTGCCATGTTGACAGATGATGTCACTATTATCCGGATGGATTGCCTCTGCTATCTGATGGAGCGCATAGACTGGAAATCCATTGAAGACATACCAGAGGATGAAAGTGTTCAGGTGCAGATAAGCTGATGGCTTCGTTTACAGACCGGACACTCGCTCTGGCAGGTGTTTTTCAGTCAGCTGCACTGGTGCATCAGCTGGCGACAACTGGTAGAGCAGACGAAGATGCTACTCGTAGTAGCATTGAAAGTCTGCTTAAGATTGATGCAGATGATGTGCCATCAGTTTTCTCCGGAGCAGCAGGTGTTTCGCGTGGGCTGAAGACTTTAGCCTCTTTTGCCGGCAATGATAAAAGTGAAGCCAATCTGGCAATCCTGGCTTACGTATTCAGCCTGATGCATTTGACCCATAAAATGCTGCGACGACCGGAGTTACTTGAACAGTTAACCGGGCTAATCCAGAGCGTGCAGCGTCAGAAGGACTATTTTGAATCTATGCAGCAGGACTCAGGTATAAATTCCACCTTGATTGCCCGTTTTGCTGATATCTATAGCGAAACCATAAGTACCCTGCAGCCCCGGATAATCGTAAAGGGGGATCCTGATTATTTGCAACAGGAGGATATCGTTAATCGAATACGCTGCCTGTTATTGGCTGGCGCACGAGCGGCAGTGTTGTGGGAGCAGTTAGGGGGCGGGCGTCTACAGTTTCTGTTTAAACGCAAGCAGTTTGCAGCGACGGCTGAAGAGTTGTTGATTTCATGAGGACTAATGATAAAGGATTAAGGATAAAAAAAGTTCTATTTCCATAGTAGGTGGAAATTTATTCGCACATATCTTGTCCGAGTAAATTTGGGCCTAAAAAAATCAAGATCGAAGCCCCACTATAGCGTTTCCCTTTTTCATCCTTAGTCTTTTGTCATTAATCTTGTATTCGTCCCGCCGATTTGAAGTGATCATCCCAGTAGCCCGTGTCCAGACGATCTATTTTGACATTTTTCCCGGAAGAAGGGGCATGCACGAAGCGACCATCACCAAGATACATTCCTACATGACCAGTGCGTACCCAGCCCTTAAAGAAAACCAGGTCACCGGCCTGTAATTTACTGCGAGATATCTTTTTTGCCTGCTTTTTCAGGTCTTTCGTCGTGCGGGCTGTTTTTACGCCAACCTTTTTATAGCTGTACCAGACTAATCCGCTGCAATCGAAACCGCCGGGAGACTGGCCGCCGTAGCGATAAGGTTGTCCGATCATGCTCTTTGCGACCTGGCTTGCCGCTCCTGCCTTTGAATACTTAACAGTCTGCGTTTGCTGGCAGCTGGAAATGACAAGGAGGGCCAGTGTCAGGACTGGTATTATTTTCTTCATGAACAAAAGACGAAAGACGAAAGACCAGGGATTAAGGATTAAGGATTAAGGATTAAGGATTAAAGATTAAAGATTAAAGAAAAACGGATGTGGTTCGATGTTTTCTTTTTCCTTTGTCCTTCGTCTGCTTTTCACAACCCCGTCACATGAATACCCGGCACAGGTTCAGAACGCTGCCATAGTTCATCAAAGCGGTTGTTAAGTTTATGTGCCCTGGCACGGTCATTGAAGTGGGCATAATAGTTATAGGACCTGTGATCCTGTGTTTGCATGCTGTTGTTTCCATCAGTAACGATAAATTGTTCCTGCATGGGCTTCAGGCCATCAGACAGCTTATGCAGCTTGATGAAGGTGCTATATTTTCTCGCCAGCTGGATTAGTTTTCCCCCTCGTTCCCGAAGCAGGCTGTTTTCAGAACATAGATACTGGAAACGACAGCGTTCATGCTGAAGGATAAATGTTGAGAGCAAACCGTCAATGCTGGCGGCAGGCAATAGCACGTTGTCGTAGTCAAAAAGCAGGATATTGATGCTACGACTGGCTTCCTGAATCAGACGCGTACTGGTTTCAGAGGCCTGTTCCCGCGTCTCGGCCGGGAAGCTGTCATTTTCAGTGCTGTTATCATTTGCCATGATTATCTTCCTGTAGAGTTATAGTCTGCCAGCATAGTTTCAAGTTTCAAACTCTTAGGGAACCTCTGATCAATTCATGAACTCGTATCTTACGTTTAAAACATCCAGTATTTTTGTTAAAAATCTTCTCAATAGCTAGCTATTACGAAGATTTCCGCCTCAAACCCGAAAATTTTAACTCGCAATCTACTTCGTCCAGACACATCAGAGGTTCCTTAGTATTTCCTTTCCCCACCGTCCTGTATCCTCTTCGCCTGCTGTTCAGCATTGCCCGTATAGGTGGCAGGTGTCAACTTTAGCAATTCATTGCGAGCTGACTCAGGTATTTCCAGTTTCTCAATAAAGCGCTTCAACGTTTCCTGATTGATACCTTTGCCACGTGTCAGTTCCTTCAGCTTTTCATAGGGTTCTTCAATGCTATAGCGTCGCATGACGGTCTGGATGGGTTCAGCCAGAACTTCCCAGTTGGCCATCAGGTCTGCAGCCAGTTTTTCTTCATTGACCTGTAGTTTGCCGCAGCCACGCAGGGTTGATTTCCATGCCAGCAGGGAATAGGCCAGTGCGACACCTTCATTGCGCAACACAGTGGAATCGGTCAGGTCTCGTTGCCAACGACTGATGGGCAGTTTGGCCGACATGTGATTCAACAGGGCATTTGCGATACCGATATTACCTTCCGAGTTTTCGAAGTCGATGGGATTCACTTTGTGCGGCATAGTTGAGGAACCTACCTCACCACTGACCGTTTTCTGTTTGAAATAGCCATTTGATATATAGGCCCAGATGTCCCGGTCAAAGTCGAGCACTATGGTGTTGAAACGAGCAATGGCATCAAATAGTTCTGCAATATTATCGTGGGGCTCAATTTGAGTGGTATAGGGGTTCCATTCCAGCCCCAATGA
The DNA here is from genome assembly GCA_048550195.1 of Arenicellales bacterium. Lineage (GTDB taxonomy): Bacteria > Pseudomonadota > Gammaproteobacteria > BMS3Bbin11 > BMS3Bbin11 > BMS3Bbin11. The sequence goes on along the minus strand of JBLYYR010000156.1, from coordinate 4,695 downwards.
CTGGACAAACTGTTCTGCGAAACTGACCCAGTCAATCTCCGGGTAGGCGGAGATGTGGGCATTATAATTACCGACAGCCCCGTTTATTTTACCCAGCAAAGGGCTGGCAGCTGTCTGTTCACGCTGCCGCCGTAGACGGGCAACAACGTTAGCCAGTTCCTTGCCCACCGTGGTGGGGGAGGCCGGTTGCCCGTGTGTGCGTGCCAGCATCGGGATAGCCGCATACTGCACGGATAGGTCAGCAATGGTGTCAATAACGCTGTCCATGACAGGCAGCAGGATATTATCGATAGCCCCTTTAAGCATTAATGCATGAGAAAGGTTGTTGATGTCTTCAGAGGTGCAGGCAAAATGGACGAATTCACTGACGACATTCAGCTCGGCAAAGGCCTCCAGTTTTTCCTTGATGTAATACTCGATGGCTTTGACATCATGGTTAATCCTGCTTTCGATATCTTTAACGCGTTGTGCTTCCGTTTCACTAAAACCCGTTTTGATGGAATTCAGAAAATCCATTGCGTCCTGCGAAAAAACCGGTACTTCTGAAATATCCGGGTGTGCTGCAAGGGCCTTGAGCCATTCAACTTCAATAATGATACGGTGGTGTATCAGGCCGTATTCACTGACATAGGGGCGTAGATCGGCAGTTTTACTGCCATAGCGGCCATCAATAGGGGAAATAGCAGTTAAGGCGGAAAGCTTCATATGGTTTACTCAAGATTCTTAAGTTAGAAAATTTTGTTGAATATTAACTGATTCGGGTAATTTTCGGTATTACTGAGATGAACTGATTACACCTCCACCCAGGCATAAATCTCCTTCATAAAAGACCACAGACTGGCCTGTTGCAATGGCTCTTTGCGGTTGCTCAAAGCTGACCCTGATAGACCCGCCTTCGATGTCAGAGAGGTGGCAGGTCTGTTCTGGCTGACGGTGTCTAATTCGTGCTGTGCAGTCGAGTGGCAGGGCTGGCGGCTTATCGGCTAGCCAGTGCAGTTCACTGGCCGTCAGAGTGGACTGGAACAGTGCAGGGTGGTTTTTGCCTTCAACGACGATGAGGATATTGTTTTTCATGTCTTTGCTGACAACGAACCATGGCTCTCCCGGGCCACCGATGCCAAGCCCCTGGCGCTGACCGATAGTGTAGTACATCAATCCCCGGTGTTGCCCGATAACTGATCCATCAAGTTGCTGGATGTTACCAGGCTGGGCAGGAAGATACTGCGCCAGAAAATCACGAAAGCGTCGTTCACCGATAAAACAGATGCCTGTGCTGTCCTTGCGGTTGTAGTTTGGCAGTCTGTTGGCATGTGCCAGTTCCCTTACTTCAGATTTTTGCAATGTGGCGAGTGGAAACAGACTATGTGCCAGTGCGTACTGACCGATAGCATAAAGGAAGTAGGTCTGGTCTTTGTCTTTGTCTGCTGCCTTGCCAAGATAGGCACTGCCATGACACTGATGCACGTCAGCATAATGGCCGGTAGCAATTTTGTCAGCACCCTGGTCTTGTGCATAATCCAGAAAGGCCTTGAATTTTATCTCACGATTACACAACACATCGGGGTTAGGCGTCCTGCCTGCACGGTATTCCTGCAAAAAGTGCTCAAACACCCTGTCCCAGTATTCCGTCGCAAAATTAACTGTGAGCAATGGGATATCCAGTGCGTCGGCGACTTCCTTCGCTATTGCAAGGTCCCCAGCCGCTGCGCAGTAGTCATCAGCATCATCTTCTTCCCAGTTTTTCATGAAAACAGCGGTAATATCGTAGCCCCGCTGTTTCAGCAATAGAGCTGCCACGGCAGAGTCTACACCGCCTGAGAGTCCAAGAAATACTGAAGTTGCCATCTGTGTAATATTTTGATGCAGGAGCAGCAGAGTTTAAATAAGCAGTTATTTTACTGTAGATTTTTCCTTGTCGTGCTGTATGACAAGAAGAATGAATTCAGTGGCTATCACCGCCTCACTGAAATAATAGCCCTGGAAGATATCACAGGCATGTTGGCTAAGGAAGAAATGCTGTTCCTGTGTTTCTACGCCTTCAGCGACGACTTCAAGGCCAAGGTGATGAGACATGGAAATAATTGTTTCGACGATGGTCGCATCATTGCGGTCTTCAGTAATATCTCTGATGAAGGAGCGGTCAATTTTTAGGCGATTGATGGGTAGTTCTTTCAAATAGGCGAGTGAAGAGTATCCTGTCCCAAAGTCATCAACGGAGAAACGGAAGCCGTGTTGCTTCATTTTCAGCATCTTCTCAATGGTATGTTCCAGGTTGCTGATAATCAGACGTTCGGTGATCTCAAATTCAATTCGATCCGGTAAAATATCAAATTTTTGGGCGATTTTAAGTACTTTTTCTTCAAAGCCGTTTTGATTGAATTCCTTCGGACTGAGATTGATCGAGATACACTGTAGTTGATCAGCTTGCACCTTATCTTCATCAATCCAGTCACGTAATTGCGAGCAGGCGGTATTAAGTACCCAATGGGAAATATCAAAAATTAGCCCGGTATCTTCGGCTATAGGAATAAAATCTCCAGGGGGTATCAGACCAAGCTTATCGTGCTGCCAGCGTATCAGTACCTCAGCTCCAATGATATTTCCTTCCCAGTCAATCATAGGCTGATAGACAAGGAACAATTCGTTTTGTCTAATTGCATGGCGCAGGTCTTTTTCTATAGCTAACCTTTTGTCCGCACTAATTTGCATTTCCTGTTGAAAAAAGCACACAGAATCCCTGCCATCCTGTTTTGCTCTATACATTGCTGTATCGGCACGTTTTAGAATGTCTGCTGAGTTCTGGTTTTTTTCCGGGAACAACGATATGCCGATACTGACGGTAATATGGTACTCATGACCATGGATGTAAAAAGGTTCTGTAATGGCAACACGAATTTTGTCGGCAAGTTCTTCAGCACGTTCTGCCGATAATTCAACAATAGGTGCAATATCTGGAAGCAGTACGACAAATTCATCGCCACCGATCCTGGCAATGGTTTCACCTTTGCCAGTATTTTCTCTTAAGCGGCGGCTTACCTCCACCAGCAATGCATCACCAACAGGGTGACCGAGTGAATCATTGAGGTTCTTAAAGTGATCAAGATCAAGGAACAGCAGGGCACCCTGTTTCTTTTCCGAGTGTGCGATTTCCAGTTCATCTTCCAGTCTTTCCAGAAATAAGCGTCGGTTAGGTAGGCTGGTCAGAGGATCATAAAACGCCAGCTTACGAATTTGTTCCTCCGCTTCCTTGCGTTCGGTGATATCGTGGTAGTGTCCAATATAGTTGACTACCTCGCCCTGGATGTTTTTTATTGCCGTTATGGTTACCCAGTCCTGGTGAATATGACCAGATTTTGATCGGTTATATATCTCACCCTGCCAGTTGCCTTTACTGGATAAACTATTCCACATTCTTTTAAAGAATTCCCTGTCATGGTGCCGGGTCTTGAATGTGCTGGGTAATTTCCCTGTAAGTTCCTCTTCCTGATATCCCGAAACTTCACTGAATGCCTGGTTTATTTTGAGGATTTTACTTTTTTCATCAGTAATCAGGATTGGATCATGGGTTTCAAATGTCGTCGCCATAAGTTGTAATTCATGTTCTATTTTCTTGCGGTCGGTGATATCGATCACCGTACCAATAAACAAATCCTGACCCCGATCTGACTCCTTGATGGCGGTAGCTCTACATAATATCCAGGCGTAGCTGCCATCCGGTTTACAGATCCGGCACTCCACTTCAAAGGTTCCGTGTTTAAGTACTATTCTTGCCCAGTCGGCAATTATTTTCTCTTTGTCCGCTTCGTGTATTGCTTCCGTCCAGGTTCTGTTGCGCCAGTACGATTCCGAGTGTCCGGTAATTTTTACCCACTCATTATTGACATAATTGCAGATACCTTTTTCATTGGCGAAAAAAGTTCCTACAGGCGACAGGTTAGTGAGTGTTTTAAAGCGTGACTCGCTTTCAAGTAACGCCTGTTCTGCCTGTATTCGAGCTGTGATGTCATGCACGATTATATAAAGTATTTTTCTGCCATCAATATGTAGCGGGCCTGACCATGTTTCGACATCCCTGGTTTCTCCTGAAGCCAGACGGTGTTGAAAAACGCACGAGATTTTTCTCTCATCGTCAATCTTGGTAATGGCTTTCTTAATTTCCGTATAGCTTGTGGTATTGATGAGGCTGACATCATGGTTCTTAAGTGTTTCCAGTGAGTGACCGTAATATTCTACAGCAGCCTTATTGGCGTCGATAATCATGCCGTCTTTCGGATCGAGAAGGATCATTGGTACATTTATGTCTGTAAATAACTGCTGGTATTTTTGTTCGTCTTTCTTTTCTATATTGCGGCGTTTGACAATGAGCAACAAGATTATTACCCCGAGGATGCTGGTAATTAGAAGAGACAGTAGTGCGTTCCACAGGACGGCTCTAAACTCCCTGATTAATATTGTTTCATCTGGCACCATAACCAGCTGCCAGGCGGTTTTTTGTACGTTGATACGGCTGTTGAGCCTCTTTAGTTCTGCCGGGCTTAATTCTCTGCTGTGGCTGATATACTGACGCGTCCCTTCTGAGCTGATGTCTATGACATCAGGCATAGCTGCAGAGACAAGAAATATCTGATAGTCGGGTAGTTTGTGGCTGGCCAGGATGGGAGAAAGTATTTCAGCTGCGAGACTGATAAAAAATAT
>JBLYYR010000155.1:0-15141 GCA_048550195.1 Arenicellales bacterium | reverse complement strand
TACTCACCCGTCGCCCTGTCTATATCTACCCTGGCATCGATATCCAGTGGGTTGAGCTTGCACGTTGCGGCGGCAAGAGCGGCCTCAATTGCCTGAAAGATGACTTCCTTATCAAGCCCCTTCTCGCGTGAAACGGCATCTGCCATCATGAGAATTTCATTTTGCATAACAAGCCTCGTTAACTATCCAATATCGGTACCAGATTTGCTTTTTCTACAATATCAAAGGGTATTTCAAATACCTCATTGTCGACTGCAACGTACAGATACTCGCCATCAAAAGATTCAAGTATGCCCTTGAAGTTTTTCCTTCCAAGAACAGCCTCAGTACTACGTATTTTTACTAATTCACCGGTAAATTGTTCAAAATGCTCAGGTTTTACCAGCGGCCTATCGAGGCCTGGAGAAGACACTTCCAATGTGTAATGACCCTGCAAGGGATCCTCAACATCAAGGATGCCACTTACCTGGTAACTGACAGCCTGGCAATCGTCAACCGTAATACCGTTCTCTGCGTCAATGTAAATACGCAGAATTGTGCCATTTCCACTGCCTGTCAATTCCACACCAACCAGTTCATAAGCCATTGATTCAATCACCGGCTCAAACAAGTTGCTTAGTTTCTTTTCCAGTCTATCCATTCAGCCAAACCATGACATATACACTCTTCAGGAATCTGCCGATTCATCGGTAATACATCGCAAAACAACGACAACTGACATCAATCGGAGCCCGAAAAAACAAGACCCCGCATTGCGGGGTCTTATTTTTATAAAAAACTTGGTAGCGGGGGCAGGATTTGAACCTACGACCTTCGGGTTATGAGCCCGACGAGCTGCCAGACTGCTCCACCCCGCATCAGACGGAGGGCATCATACTCATGCCAGCATGATTTTTCAACAGGCAGAGACATTTATTTATTGTACTGGCGTAAGGAGGGTCGTTTTACCTGATATTTTTGCTTCTTTTGTCGCGTGCTCGCCCATTTACATTGATTGCTTATTCAATCAGGACTTTTGACTTACGATTTACTAAAATTACTTAGATTTCTGTTGTACCAGACTAGGGTTCCAGAACAGCATTTTCCTCTCTTCAGACTCTTTTCTCAGTTTTCCTGCATCCCAGTCCTTATTAATATCAAAGTAACCTTCTTTCATCACCCGAACACTCAGTTTGCCTGCTTTCTTTGCTAAATCCTTATCGATAAGCAGAGTAGACTCCAGCGGGGTCGTTCCAATATATACCCAGGGTTCATCATCAGAAGTACTGGCATCTATTCGATAAATAACATAGGCGCCAGCAGGCTCAGAGTATACCTTTAGCGGTAATGATTTTGGGGCGCTGCTACAGGCTGATGTTAGCAATAATAGAGAAATTGAAAAGAATACTAAGACTGACTTCATGACTACAAATCCCCTACTTTTTTGGTTTCAGCTCAACCTTAACTGGCTGTGCTTCTTTCTCTGCATCTGCCCGAGATGAATGGCGCATATTGACCCAGAAAGCGGTGACTTTATCGTCGTATCCGGATTTGTGGAAACGTACCGTAATGAGTTTGGATTCTTCACGATCATTTTTCCAGTGAATCATTACCGGGGTAGTCCCCAGCAAGGAGTCATCTTCAAGATTTACAACTTCAGCACCTGCAGGTGTAGACTGAATTCTTGCAGCACCATAACTGGAGCAACCACTGACGACTGACAACAGCAGTGCAATCGCCAGGACTAATTTAGCTTTATGTAGAATATTCGTAACCACGTTAAAAACCTCGGTAGCGTATCATTGCGGTGCATCAACCCATTGTGCTGATTGCGTTTCTGCAGAGATTCATTATAACACCAATCCATGGCATGATAATTATCAGGGCGAAAACATTCACACTTAGCACAAATTGCATGCCAGGCTTAGCTGTTACTGGCTCGTTTGTTTCTGGCATGTCAAAATACAATGTTTTGACAATTCTCAGATAGTAGTAGGCACCGATAACAGCAAACAGTACTGCAACAATCGCAAGCCAGTACATTTCTACATCTATCAGAGCCTGAATAACGGATAACTTGGCAAAAAATCCAACGGTCGGTGGTATTCCTGCCATAGAAAACATAACCAGGGCCACCAGAAATGCAAACCACGGGTGCCGTTTATTCAGCCCCTTATAGTCGCTAATTTCTTCTGCTTCAAAACCTGCTCGTGACATCAAAATAATCAGACCAAAAGCTGCCAGGCTGGTAAATGAATAAACAAGGATATAGAACAAGGATGCACTGTATCCATTTGGATTAGCACTCAGTATTCCCAGCAGGAAATAGCCCATATGCGAGATTGTAGAAAAAGCCAGCATGCGCTTTAGATTGGTCTGTACTATGGCCAGTAAATTACCCGTTGCCATAGAGAGTATAGCGATGATGACCAGCATATCGGACCAGCTGACGGCAAGCCCCTGGAAGCCGTCCACTAACAGGCGCATGATTAAGGCAAATGCGGCAATCTTGGGAGCGGTACCGATAAACAGAACAACCGAAGTCGGTGCACCCTGGTAGATAGCAGGTATCCACATGTGGAATGGGACAACACCAAGTTTGAAGCCAATTCCCACTACAATGAATACAAGTCCGAGAATCAGCATTGCATCATTTGATTCCATCCCCTGTATCGCATCTCTGATGGTTTCTATGTCGAGGCTGCCTGTGGCACCATAGATCATCGACATGCCATAGAGCAACATGCCGGAAGCCAGAGCACCAAGAACAAAATATTTCATCGCAGCTTCAGTTGCCAGACCAGAATTACGGTTCATGGCAACAAGCGTATAGAGCGACAATGATAATAATTCAAGACCGATGTAGATGGTCAGGAAGTGACTGGCTGAAATCATAACCATCATGCCGAGCACTGCATTAAGGATCAGCACAAAATACTCACCACGATACATTTTGCGTACAGTAATATACGAATATGAGTAAATGAGTACGATGAAAGTCAGGGTAAGAACAGCCAGCTTGGTCAGCGTCGCCATACCATCCAGGACAAACATATCATTGAATGCCCTGGCCGCTCCTCCTTCCGGGATGGTGGTGAAAACCAGGTATACGCCGACCAGCAGGGTAAACTGGGTTAGCAAAAAGCTCGCCTTTGGCATCCGTTCATGGGTAAATCTATCAACCAGCAGGATTACGCAAGCCATAGAAAATACGAAAATCTCAGGTGTAGCAAGCTGGATGTCTGCGAATATATTGTTCATAGACTAACCGTTACAGTTTGGTTACTGCCGCAAGCGTCAATAGCTTATCGACAGAGGCATTTATAGTTTCCAGGAATGGCGCTGGCCATAGTCCCATGATGAGTACACTAAGAGTCAGTATCAGCAGGAATAGAAACTCTCTACTATTGATATCCTTTAGCGCCTTAACATTGTCATTTGCTACAGCACCAAAAATAACCCGTCTATACATCCACAGTGTGTAGGCTGCTCCGAGCACCAAAGTTGTGCCAGCGATGATTGCGTACCAGGGATTAACTTGAAAGACGCCCAGTATCACCAGGAACTCGCCGACAAAACCTGAAGTCCCCGGCAGTCCGGCATTGGCCATTGCAAAGAACATCATAAACGCCGCAAATTTAGGCATGGAGTTTGCCACGCCGCCATAGTCACTCATTTTACGTGTGTGCATGCGATCATAGAGCACACCGACACACAGGAACATCGCCCCGGAGATAAAACCGTGCGATATCATCTGGATGATTGCGCCTTCCACTGCCATCTTGTTAAATACAAACAGGCCGAGTGTAACAAAACCCATGTGCGCGATTGAAGAGTAGGCAATCAGTTTCTTCATATCTGTCTGCGCCAGTGCAACCAGAGAGATATATACAATTGCAATTAATGACAGCAGAATAATGACACCCGACAGACTGTGACTGGCATCCGGCGTGATCGGCAGATTGAATCGGATAAAGCCGTATGCCCCCATCTTCAACATAATTGCTGCCAGTACGACAGAACCGCCTGCAGGCGCCTCAACATGCGCATCCGGCAGCCAGGTATGAACCGGGAACATGGGAATTTTGACAGCAAAGGCCATGAAGAATGCTGCAAACAGCCATATTTGCTCATTCAAGCCAAGCTTCACCGCATACATATCGGCAAGTGCAAAACTGTTGCCGCTTTTGAGATAAAGGTAGACCAGTGCTACCAGCATCAATAATGATCCAAGTAGCGTGTAGAGGAAAAACTTGATTGTTGCGTAAATCCTGTTTGGCCCGCCCCAAATACCAATGATCAGGAACATGGGAATCAACATCGCTTCCCAGAAAACATAGAATAAAATGGCATCGGTGGCAGAAAAAACGCCGATCATAAGCCCTTCCATTATCAGGAATGCCGCAAAATACTGCGCCACCTTCTCCTGGATAACCTGCCAGGCAGATATTACAACAATGATGGTAATAAAGGCCGTCAACATGATTAGTAATAGAGCAATGCCATCTATTGCCAGTGAATAGTTTATATTCAGTGCCGGTATCCATTGAGAGTGCTCAATGAACTGCATATCACCCGTGGCTTTATCGAAGCCGCTATACAGCGGCAGTGTTACCAGCAACGTGGCAATACTGACCACTAATGCGACTATCCTTGCCAACGCGGCACGCTGATCATTACCTGTTGCCAGCACAGCAATGCCACCGACTATCGGCAGCCAGATCGCAAGGCTTAATTGATTAGCTTCAAACATGTAAGGGTGATCTCATTAATTTACTTTTATGAACCAGGTCATCAGCACCAGCAGGCCGATAATCATGGCAAATGCAAAGTGGTTTACCAGTCCTGACTGCAAAGGCTTTAATGCTTTCGAAAAATAGCCTACAGCTTTTGCTGTACCGTTGACTAACCAGCCATCGATAAATATCGTGTCGCCATATTTTGACATTAGACGGCCCACGGCGACGGTACCGTTAGCAAAGAACTTCTGGTTAAAATCATCGATGTAATATTTGTTCATAAGCAGGGTATACAAAGGCCTGACCGATGCAGCCAGCCTGCCCGGTAGTTCCGGCATGCGAATATAAAATAGCCATGCCACAATCACACCGCCGACAGCCAGCCAGAATGGGGGTTGCAGAATACCGTGGAGCATGAAACCAAACACCACTGCAAGACCTGATTTACCTTGATATTCCTCTGCAATCGCACCAATTACATCGTGCTGCGGCAGAACAAAAATTGCGCCGGAGAAGAAATCGCCAAAAACCATGGGATTCATAAAGAAAGCACCCGCGAACATAGAAGGAATCGCCAGCAGTATCAGGGGCAGTATAACGACCATCGGAGATTCTTTAAGGTGCTGCAGCGTATGCTGATCCATGCGCGGCCGACCATGGAAGGTCATAAATAGTAGCCGGAATGAATAAAATGCGGTCAGCCCCACACCGGATAACACGGCAGCATAGGCGAAACCGGACCCGAATAATTCTGAATGATGAACACTTTCTATGATCAGATCCTTGGAGAAGAATCCGGAAAAGGGCGGAATACCGGCCAGCGCCAACGATCCTATCACTGCCGTGATATAGGTCCACGGCAGGAATTTCCTGAGCCCGCCCATTTTCCGCATGTCCTGCTCGTGGTGCATGGCGATAATGACAGAGCCAGCAGCGAGGAAAAGCAGTGCCTTGAAAAATGCATGGGTACCCAGGTGAAAAATTGATGCCGCATAGCCTGATGCCCCTAGTCCTACTGTCATATAACCCAGCTGCGACAATGTTGAGTAGGCGACGACTCGCTTGATATCGTTCTGTACCAGGCCAAGCAGAGCCATAAAAAATGCTGTGATTGCACCGATGATCATCACCAGGCTTAATGCAGTTTCAGAAAATTCAAACAAAGGTGAAGTGCGTGCCACCATGAATATACCGGCCGTCACCATGGTTGCTGCATGGATCAGCGCAGAGATAGGTGTCGGGCCTTCCATTGAATCAGGCAGCCAGACATGCAATGGAACCTGCGCCGATTTTCCCATGGCCCCGATAAACAACATGATGCAGATAAAGCTAATAATGCTCCATTCACTGCCCGGCAGTATTTCAATCGTTTGGCCAAGTACTTCCGGTACGGAAGCAAAAACCGCATTGTAGTCCAGTGTTCCAAATGTGGCATATATGGCCGCAATGCCGATCAGGAAGCCAAGGTCACCTACGCGGTTAACCAGAAATGCTTTCATGTTCGCGTAAATCGCCGTGTCCCGGGTATACCAGAAACCAATCAATAGATAAGAAACCAGCCCGACCAGTTCCCAGCCAAAAAATAGCTGCAGGAAGTTATTCGACATCACCAGCATCAGCATGGCAAAGGTGAATAAGGAGATATAGCTGAAGAAACGCTGATAACCCGGATCATCGTGCATATAGCCAATGGTGTAGATATGCACCATCAGCGAGACAAAAGTCACTATCACCATCATGGTAGCGGTCAGGCTATCAATCAGAAAACCGACTTCAAAGGGGAAGCTGTCACTGATGCCCCAGACATAAACGGTGCCGTTGTATGTGTTGCCTGCCAGCACATCCAGATACACATAGAGCGATAGAACAAAGGCTACTGCAACGCCTGCCACGGTAATACTGTGCGCTCCAACACGGCCAATCTGACGGCCGAAGACTCCCGCTATCAGTGCAGCGAACAAACACACGAGTGGTATAGCAAGATAAACGATTTTCATGTCATCCATCATGCTATCCCTTCAGGGTATCCAGATCTTCAATGTTAATGGTATGCCTGCGTCGAAACAGAACAATGATTATGGCCAGACCAATTGCAGATTCTGCTGCCGCTACGGTCAGTATAAAGAACACAAATACCTGTCCTGCCAGATCATTCAGATAATGCGAGAAGGCAATAAAGTTGAGATTGACTGCAAGCAGCATCAACTCTATAGACATCAGCAGGATGATGACATTTTTCCTGTTCAAGTAGATCCCGGCCACACTAATAGCGAACAGTATGGCGCCAAGAATCAAATAGTCAGATAAAGCTATCATTATTATTTCCTGGTCAGTAATTCCTGGTCAGTCCTGCTTTTCAGCATTCATTTTTACCACGCGTAGACGATCATCTTTACGTACATTTACCTGGTCGGCAGGCTTCTGCCTTTTTGAAGACAGGCGACCTCTCAAGCTCAGGGATATCGCAGCAACAATGGCCAGCAGCAATAAAACAGCCGCCAGTTCAAACGGGTATACATAGTACGTGTAGAGCAACAGACCCAGCTGGTGCGTGTTGCCATAGTCAGCAGCTGCTGCGGCTGGTGCCGGTATCTGCTCAATATCAAAAGGTCCGGAATTGAAAACAATGACCAGCTGCAGCAGTATGATCACTGCAACCGTCAGGCCGATGGGCAGGTATTCAGCAAAGCCCTCTCGCATCTGGTCAACATCAATATCCAGCATCATCACTACAAACAGGAACAGCACCATCACAGCGCCCACATACACCAGCACCAGTACAATGGCCAGAAATTCTGCTTCCAGTAATAGCCAGATCACGGCTACCGTGAAAAATGTCAGGATCAGAAACATAGCTGCCCGTACCGGGTTACGTACTGTAATCACCAGGCCGGCAGCTATCACGGCTACCGATGCGAGAAAATAAAACGCCAGTTGTTCAAATGTCATATGTTTTCGTATACCTTCATACAGCTGCCGGGGCTAGCGGTATGCTGCATCCTGTTTTCTATCGCTTGCGATGCTCTCTTCCATGCGGTCTCCATTCGCCAGCAACATGTCTTTGGTATAATAGAGATCACCTTCTTCTTCACCAAAATATTCAAATACCCGCGTTTCAACGATGGCATCAACCGGACAGGCCTCTTCACAGAATCCGCAGAATATACATTTGGTTAAATCAATATCGTATCTTGTAGTACGGCGTGAGCCATCATCTCTGATTTCAGAATCAATTGTTATTGCCAGAGCCGGGCATACTGCCTCGCACAACTTACAGGCAATACAGCGTTCTTCACCATTCGGATAGCGGCGCAGAGCATGCAGGCCTCGAAAACGGAAAGACATCGGTGTCTTTTCCTCAGGATACTGCACCGTGATCTTTCTCTGGAACAGGTGCTTGCCGGTAACAGACAAACCTTTCCATAGCTCGATCAGGAACAGACTCTTTACGGCATAAAGTGCTTTATTCATCATATAAGTGCCCTAATGAAACAGGTGCCCCCATGGAGTAAGAAACATCGCGACTCCCATCACAACTATCCAGATAATTGTTAAGGGGATAAAGACCTTCCAGCCCAGACGCATAATCTGGTCATAGCGATAACGCGGGAATGTCGCCCGGAACCAGAGAAAGAAAAACAGCAAAATACTGGTTTTCAGCAGCAGCCATTGAATGCCATCGCCAAGTAATAGAACGTCTGATGCCGCGCCAAATGGTGACATCCAGCCACCGAGAAACAGCAGTGCTGTGAGCGCAGAGATCAATATCATATTGGCGTATTCTGCGAGGAAGAAAACGGCAAAGGTCATGCCGGAGTATTCAATAGAAAACCCGCCGACAATTTCCGATTCACCTTCAGCGACATCGAAAGGTGAGCGATTGGTTTCGGCAACGCCCGAGATAAAGTACACCACAAACATCGGAAACAGCGGCCACAGATACCAGTTGGTTAAGCCCCCGCTTTGCGCCAGAACGATTTCTCGCAGATTAAGAGTACCTGCTGCCATCAGTACTGTTACCAGGGCAAAGCCCATCGCCAGTTCGTAGGAGACAATCTGTGCAGCGGACCGCATAGAACTGAGAAAGGAATATTTGGAATTGGATGCCCAACCGGCGATGATAATGCCGTAAACACCAACAGATGTCATTGCAAGCACAAATAGCAGGCCTGCATTGATATCAGCCAGCACTAATGTATCGGTAAAGGGAATCACTGACCAGACAGCAAAGGCCGGTCCGATTGCCAGTATCGGTGCCAGGATAAACAGGTATTTATTGGACTTGGTCGGAACGATAATTTCCTTAAATATCAGCTTCATCGCATCCGCAATCGGCTGCAGCCATCCCCTGGGGCCTACCCGATTGGGTCCAATACGAATCTGCATATAGCCGATAATCTTGCGCTCTGCGTAAGGCAAATAGGCAACCGCAACAACTAATGGGATGAAGATAGCTACTACCTTGATGAGGGCGATAAGCAGAACGTGCAACCAGTCCCAGTCTGGCAGGAAATCAAGTAAATAGAGTATCCATTCAGGCACGGGTCTTCACCTCTAACCAGTTTGGGTTACCCAATGCAGCGGTTTCCTGCATTGCTGTTGGCAACAACACACAATTCATTGGAATTGAAGAACTGGCATAGACGCTGATATCGATCTTTCCCTCACCATTTGCCAGCTCTACTATGCTGCCATCATCGATACTCAGTGACATTAGTGTATCCGGGTGCATCCCCGCTGCTGCAGTCGGGTTATCCAGAGTCTGCTGCAATGGTTGCGCGCGACGCGTTATGGGATCAATGCGATACAGGGGAAGGTGCGGGATACAGGCGAGCATATTTTGTTCGACAAGAACAGGGGCATACACTTCCGTACTGCCTGTTCCTTTTGTAATGCTGCTGCTTTCATCTCGAATCGTTTCACTTGTTAGATAGTCAAAGCCGTCCAGATCAAGATAATTCGCCAGCACACGCAGCACTTTCCAGCCGGGTCTGGCATCACCCTGTGGATGGACTGCCGCTTTCCAGCTTTGCATTTTGCCTTCGCAATTCACGTGTGTCCCATCGCTCTCTACTGCAGAAGCCAATGGCAACATGACATGTGCAAGCTCTTCAATTTCCTCGCTACGATAACAGCCGAAGTGGATAACCATTCCCGCCTCACGCAAGGCATCGACCGCTTTGTTGCCGGCAATGCAATCCAGTGATGGTTCGATATTGAATAGCAAACAGGCTTTTAAGGCAGATGTCAGCATCTCTGTGGTGCTCATCCCGGCAGCGCTTTTCTCTGTTGAATTCGTGTCAGCAAACGGTAGGAACGTTGCCTGCCAGGCCGCTGCTGCATTACCCTCTTCCAGCCGCCCAGTTCCGGCTTGTGTAATATTCCCGATTATCGTCGCCAGCGCGACCAGTAGAGAATAATTAGCATCCATTTGCGCCATCGAGCCAACGATGATTTGTCCATCAGTGCCTGCTTCAATCAGGCTGTCTGCCAGTCTTTCCAGCTCTTCATTGGTCGCACATGATTCAGCCATATCTTCCACCACTTCTGTGATGGATGCCTGGCTTTTCAGTGCGATGATCACAGCAAGTCGAGCCAGTGTGGCGACTAACGATGATGGCGAAACAGCAATATTGGCCTGTAACGGGAAAGCAAAATCGAACCTGGTGCTGTTGATAGCGCTGACGCTTGCGCCATTGTTTACTGCCCTGCGTAAACGTGTAGCCAGCAGAGGCTGCTCCTTACGGATATTACTGCCTATCAGCAGGACAGTTGTGGCCTGTTCAAGGCTTGCAATGCTGTCACCCAGCATGGGTGCTGACATTGCACTATCCGCCCTGAAATCCTGCTGTCGCAGGCGGTAGTCCATGTTCTGACTGCCGAGACCCCGCATCAGTTTTGCCAGCAGAGAGAACTCTTCCAGAGTAGAAGTCGGTGATGCCAGCGCGCCAATGCTGTCGGCACCATATTCATCAACAATCTTCTTCAGCTTACTGGAAATATTGTCCAGTGCTGTCTGCCAGTCTGTTTCCTTCCATTTGCCGTTGATCTTCAGCATCGGCGTCGTTAAACGCTGCTCTGAATTGTTCGCGGTGTAACTGAAACGATCACGATCCGATAACCATTCTTCATTTATCTCTTCATTCTGTCGTGGCAACACACGTAATACCTCGCCACGTAAGGTCTGGACCAGGGTATTTGAACCCACAGTATCGTGAACCGCTACACCAGGATGGTTATGCATTTCCCAGCTGCGCGCCTTAAAACGGAACGGTTTTGAGGTCAGCGCACCGACCGGACACAGATCAATGACATTACCTGACAGCTCAGAACTGACGGTCTGTCCCATAAAGGTCATGATCTTACTGTGCTCGCCGCGGTTAACCATGCCCAGTTCCATGATACCCGCTATCTCCTGGCCAAAACGCACACAGCGGGTACATTGAATACAGCGTGTCATGTCTGTGGAAATCAGCGGGCCCAGGTTCTTATCGATTACAACACGTTTGCCTTCAGTGAAACGTGAGATGTCTTTGCCATAGCCAATGGCTAAATCCTGAAGCTCGCATTCACCGCCCTGATCACAGATCGGGCAATCCAGCGGGTGATTGATCAGCAGGAATTCCATGGTACTTTTCTGTGCAGCACGCGCCTGTTCAGACTGCGTTTCTACCTTCATGCCATCTATAACGGGTGTGGCACAGGCAGGCAGCGGCTTCGGTGCATTTTCTACTTCAACCAGACACATACGGCAGTTCGCTGCAATGGACAGCTTATCGTGGTAGCAGAATCGCGGAATATAGATACCCGCTGCATCAGCCGCCCTGATTAACATAGAGCCTGCTTCTGCTTCTATCTTTTGTCCGTTAATTTCTATAGTTGCCATGTCTAGTCTTGTCTATCTATATTCTTCAGGCAGTTGCTCTGCAATTAATAGTTAGGGTCAATTTTTTCTTCAAATTCACTTCTGAAGCGGGTGATAAAACTTTCCACCGGCATCGCTGCCGCATCACCCAGGGCACAGATGGTGCGTCCCTGTATGTTATTGGCCATATCAGTCAGCAGATCAAGGTCTTCTTCTTTACCAGCCCCCGAATTGATACGGTGTATCACCCGATACAGCCATCCCGTCCCTTCTCTGCACGGTGTACACTGGCCACAGGACTCTTCATAATAGAAATAGGAAAGACGTTCCAGCACCTCGACCATATCGGTAGTATCATCCATCACTATCACCGACCCCGCTCCGAGCATGGATCCGGCACCGGCAATCGAATCATAATCCATATCCAGTTCCATCATGACATGCCCGGGCAGCACCGGAACTGATGACCCTCCCGGAATAACGGCCTTCAGAGTTCGGCCATTGCGCACACCGCCGGCAAGTTCCAGCAAGTCCTTGAATGGAGTACCCATCGGAACTTCATAGTTGCCCGGCTTATTGACATGGCCGGAGACTGAAAAAAGCTTGGTACCGCCATTATTGGGTTTGCCCAGTTCAGCAAACCAGCTGCCGCCCTTTTCCAGAATCACAGGTATAGACGCCAGTGTTTCTGTATTATTGATTGTTGTCGGCTTGCCATACAGGCCAAATCCCGCAGGAAATGGCGGCTTGAATCTTGGCTGGCCTTTCTTCCCTTCTAGCGATTCCAGCAAAGCTGTTTCTTCGCCACAGATATAGGCCCCGGCACCGAGATGAACAAATAACTCAAAATCAAAAGCGGAACCCTGGATATCAGCACCGAGTAAGCCTGCTTCTCTCGCTTCTGCCAGAGCTGCTTCGAAATGCTCATAAGGCTCCCAGAATTCCCCACGTATGTAGTTGTAACCGACAGATGCCCCGATGCAATAGCCGGCAATGATCATGCCCTCGATCAACTGATGCGGGTTATAACGCAGGATATCGCGGTCTTTGAAGGTACCCGGCTCACCTTCATCTGAATTGCAGACAATGTATTTCTGTCCCGGTGCAGTGCGGGGCATAAAACTCCACTTAAGACCGGTTGGGAAACCGGCACCACCACGGCCTCGCAGGCCGGATGATTTGACCTCTTCGATGATCTCTTCTGCAGGTGTTTTTTCTTTTAAAATCTTTTTCAGTGCTGAATACCCGCCTACTTCGAGATAACTTTTCAGGCTCCATGGCTCATCCTTAGCCAGAGTACGAAAACAGACAAGATTTAATTTACTTTCGTCAATCATGTCAGTCCAGTCCCTCAAGTATGCTGTCGATACTGTCGGTAGTCAGATTTTCGTGGTATTCCTTATCGACCTGCATCATTGGCGCACCGCCGCAGGCCCCCAGACATTCCACTTCCTTGATACTAATTCGTCCGTCCCGGGTCGTTTCACCTGGTCCGATGCCCGTTTTTACCTTCAGGTAGTCAAGTATTTCTTTCGAGCCAAGTAACTGGCAGGAGATATTGCTACAGACGCAGATCTTATGTACACCGGCATCCTTGTGTTCGTACATGGAATAAAAAGTGGCCACTTCATAGACATGGATGGCCGGAATCCCCAGCAGGTCTGCGATTTCCTGAATAATTTCTTTGCTGACCCAGCGAAACTGTTCCTGGGCAATACGCAAAGCGGCCATGACAGCAGACTGTCTGCGATCAGCGGGGTACTTTTCAAGTTCCTTTTCGATCTGAAGAATTGCGTCAGCAGATAAAGTCATGTCTGTCATCGATCAACTTCTCCGAAAACAATGTCCTGGGTACCAATGATAGCCACTACGTCAGCCAACATATGGCCGCTGGACATTTCATCTATAGCAGAGAGATGTGCAAAACCCGGGGCACGAATCTTGACTCTATAGGGCTTATTGGCACCGTCTGATACAAGATAGATACCAAATTCGCCCTTAGGATGCTCAACGGCGGCATAGGCCTGACCTTCCGGTACGCAAAAGCCCTCGGTAAATAATTTAAAGTGATGGATCAGAGCTTCCATATCGTGCTTCATAGATTCGCGATTAGGTGGAACAATTTTATGGTCTTCGGCTATCACCGCACCATGATTATTGCGCAACCATTCAACGCACTGGCGAATAATTCGATTGGATTGGCGAAACTCTTCTATGCGCACCAGGTAGCGATCATAGGTGTCACCATTAGTGCCGACAGGAACATCAAAATCCAGCCGGTCGTAAACTTCATAGGGCTGCTTTTTGCGCAGGTCCCATTCAACACCTGAGCCACGCAGCATAGGCCCGGTAAAGCCAAGGTTTCTTGCACGTTCAGGTGAAACGATACCAATATCAACGGTACGCTGCTTCCAGATACGGTTATCCGTCAACAGGGTTTCGTATTCATCAACATGTGCAGGGAAACGTTCAGTGAAATCCCAGATGAAGTCGAGCAAGGAACCCTGGCGGTTCTCATTCATGCGATCGACGTCTTTCTGATTATGCCATTTAGATGGCTCATACTGCGGCATACGATCCGGCAGGTCGCGATAGACACCGCCAGGCCGGTAATAAGTCGCATGTAAACGTGCGCCGGATACTGCCTCGTACACATCCATCAGGTCTTCACGTTCCCTGAAACAATAGAGGAACATGGTCATTGCACCTATATCCAGACCATGCCCGGCCAGCCATAGAAGATGATTCAGTATGCGTGTAATTTCATCAAACATTACCCGGATATACTGTGCGCGCAGTGGGACGTCTATACCGAGCATTTTCTCTATCGCCAGCACATAGGCATGCTCATTGGACATCATGGAGACATAGTCGAGCCTGTCCATATAACCGATGCTTTGATTATAAGGCTTGGTCTCGCAAAGTTTTTCCGTCGCGCGGTGAAGCAGGCCGATATGCGGGTCGGCACGCTGTATTACTTCACCGTCCAGCTCAAGTACCAGACGCAGAACGCCGTGTGCCGCAGGATGCTGCGGGCCAAAATTCATTGTGTAATTGCGTATTTCAGGCACCGTAGCCTTCCTCACGAATGACTCTCGGTACAAGAACTCGAGGCTCGATTGTTACGGGTTGATAGACTACCCTGCCTTTTTCCTCATCATAGCGCATTTCTACATGACCGGAGATCGGGAAGTCCTTGCGGAATGGGTGCCCGACAAAGCCATAGTCTGTAAGTATTCGCCGCAGGTCAGGATGGCCTTTGAAAAGTATGCCGAAGAGGTCGAAGGCCTCACGCTCAAACCAGTCTGCTGACTTCCAGATATCGATAACCGAGTCAACCATAGGCGAGGATTCTTCAACAAAAACACGAAGCCTCAGACGCTGATTACGAGAGGTAGAAAGCAAATGATAGACTACGGCAAAACGGGGTTTATCCCATGTTTCACCGGCTTCCTGACGATACTGAAGAAAATCAACACCACAAACATCGATCAGGGTATCAAAAGCAAAATTTTCACCGCTGTGTAATTTCCTGCAAATATCATGCAATGATTCTAC
>JBLYYR010000154.1:0-3849 GCA_048550195.1 Arenicellales bacterium | reverse complement strand
TCTGGATAGATCAGATTGTATTCCAAATTGTTCATATCAAGGCAAGGATCGCACGCAATAGCTGGCTATTGCGAAGATTCTTAACGCAGAAAGGGACCATTTGGGATGGAAGATGAATATTCATGGATTAATAGAGGTGCCCTTAAAACTTAAAACATGGGACTTGTAACTCGAACCGGCTAAAACTGGTATAAAACGCCCAAAATTGTTACCTTTCCGCCTCTTGTCTTCATCACAATACTAATAGAATTGCTTATGCCCTCGTCTCAGCGTCAAATACTCGTCACCAGCGCCCTGCCCTATGCGAATGGGCCTATCCATCTTGGCCATCTGGTTGAATATCTACAGACCGACATATGGGTACGGTTCCAGAAGATGCGCGAGCATGAATGTATCTATGTTTGTGCCAGCGATGCCCACGGCACGCCAATAATGCTGCGCGCCCAGACCGATGGCATATCAGCGGAAGAACTCATTACCAAGGTGCATAAAGAGCATGAGCGTGACTTCGCTGACTTCCTGATAGCGTTTGATAATTTTTACACCACACATTCCGATGAAAACCGTGAATTGTCCTCCGCCATATACAACAAACTGAAGGAAGGCGGTTACATCGAACGGCGTACAATTACCCAGGCCTATGATCCGGAAAAAGAGATGTTCCTGCCGGACCGTTTCATCAAGGGCGAATGTCCGCGTTGCGGGGCAAAAGATCAGTATGGTGACAATTGTGAAGTCTGTGGTGCAACCTATTCACCAACCGAGCTAGTCAATGCTGTGTCAGCTGTTTCCGGTGCCACCCCCATTGAAAAAGAATCCGAGCATCTGTTCTTCAAGCTGAGTGATTTTAGCAACTTACTGAAAGACTGGATTCATGCCGGTCATCTGCAGGATTCCGTTGCCAACAAGCTTGATGAATGGCTGGAACAGGGACTGCAGGATTGGGATATCTCGCGCGACGCGCCTTATTTTGGTTTTGAAATCCCGGATGCGCCCGGTAAGTATTTTTATGTCTGGCTGGATGCCCCGGTTGGCTATATGGCCAGCTTCAAAAACCTGAGTAACAAAACGGAACTGGATTTTAATCATTTCTGGCAAGCCGATTCGACTACTGAGCTATACCATTTTATCGGCAAGGACATTACCAACTTCCACTGCCTTTTCTGGCCGGCTATGCTGGACGGTGCGGGCTACCGCAAACCGACCAACGTCTTTGTCCATGGCTTCCTGACCGTCAATGGCAACAAGATGTCGAAATCGCGCGGCACCTTTATTATGGCCCGTACCTTCCTGAATCACCTCAGCCCTGAGTACCTGCGCTACTACTATGCGGCCAAACTGGGTGCCGGGGTAGAGGATATCGATTTAAACCTGGAAGACTTTCAGGCACGGGTCAATTCCGACCTGGTCGGCAAGGTGGTCAATATCGCCAGCCGCTGCGCAGGGTTTATCAGCAAGAAATTTGCCGGCGAACTGTCGGCTGAAATTCATAAACCCGAATTACTGCAGCAGTTTACTGAAGCCAGAGGCAGTATTGCCTCATTATACGAAGCACGTGAGTTTGGCCGGGCCATCCGTGAGATTATGGCATTGGCAGATTTAGCCAATCAGTATATAGACGAGAATAAACCCTGGGTGCTGGCGAAAGAAGAAGGCCGTGAGCAGGATGTGCAGGATGTCTGCAGCATGGGGCTGAATCTATTCCGCATACTGATTACTTATCTAAAACCTGTGCTACCCGCTATGGCGACATCAGCTGAGACCTTCCTGAATATCCCGCCCTTAACCTGGCAGGACAGTCAACAAGCCCTGACATCGCACAAAATCAACCGTTTCAAACCTTTGATGACGCGCATCGAAACCGCTGCCATTGAGGCCATTATTGAAGAATCTACCGCTACACATGAAACAGAGAATACATCAGATGAGGAATCCATGACTGACACCGAAACAGGGACAAAGAGTCCTCTAGCCGCTGACCCGATCAACGACGAAATTAGCTTTGATGATTTCGTTAAACTCGATTTACGCATTGCAAAAATTGTTAACGCCCAACATGTAGAAGGTGCTGATAAACTACTCCAGCTTACGCTGGATATCGGCGGTGAAACACGCAACGTTTTTGCCGGCATCAAGTCTGCCTATAATCCAGAGGATCTGGAAGGCCGGCTCACGGTGATGGTGGCCAATCTCGCACCGCGTAAGATGCGTTTCGGGCTCTCGGAAGGTATGGTACTGGCTGCCGGCCCCGGCGGCAGTGACCTGTTCATCCTCGGCCCCGATGAGGGGGCTGTACCGGGTATGCGTGTAAAATGAATCAAGATTATGCAGGTTCGTGTCTCAACCCGAGCTAAAAAAAGTTTTTTATGAAACTCTAAAATGAAAGAATACGCCCTGATCCTGTTAGGTACAGTCCTCGTCAACAACTTCGTACTGGTGAAGTTTCTCGGACTTTGTCCATTTATGGGCGTTTCCCGCAAACTGGATACCGCCATCGGCATGGCGTTGGCAACGACCTTTGTCATGACCTTGTCAGCAGTGCTGAGTTACCTGGTCAATCAATATATTCTTATCCCGCTGGATGCCGAATATCTGCGCACATTGTCGTTCATCCTGGTTATCGCTGTTATTGTACAGTTCACTGAAATGGTGATCCACAAAACCAGTCCATTGCTTTACCAGCTATTAGGTATTTTTTTACCGCTGATCACCACTAACTGTGCTGTACTGGGACTGGCCTTGCTCAATGTTCAGCAGGAACACAGTTTTGTCACGGCCACAATCTACGGCTTCGGTGCTGCACTGGGATTTTCTCTGGTGCTGATTCTATTCGCTGCGATGCGCGAACGGCTGGATGCAGCGGATGTACCGCTGCCTTTCAGAGGTACTTCGATAGCACTGATCACCGCCGGCCTGATGAGCCTTGCCTTCATGGGCTTTACCGGTCTGGGTTAACAGCGGAATCCTGTTGATGTTATTGACGATAATTTCACTGGGTATACTTGCCAGCCTGTTCGGACTGCTGCTGGGCTATTCCTCGGTTCGCTTTCGAATTGAAGGCGACCCGCTGGCAGACAAAATTGATTCTTTGCTGCCGCAAACGCAATGCGGCCAGTGTGGTTTCCCCGGCTGTCGCCCGTATGCCGAGGCACTGGTTACGGGTGAAGCTGAAATCAATCTTTGCGTACCCGGCGGCGAAGATACTATTTCAGTGCTGGCTGAAACCCTGGGTCGCGAAGAACTGCCTCTGTCCGATGAGCATGCCGCCCATGTACCAGCCTTAGCGGTGATCATTGAAGATTATTGCATTGGATGTACTAAATGCATTCAGGCCTGCCCGGTTGATGCCATTGTCGGTGCAGCAAAACAGATGCATACCGTTATAGAAGAGGAATGTACAGGATGTGAACTTTGCGTTCCGCCCTGCCCGGTAGATTGCATAGAAATGCGCCCTATAAGACCTGATATCAGCACCTGGGTCTGGCCACAACCGCAACTTGCCCGCGGGGTCAAAAACTAATGGCCGGGCTGTACACATTTCCCGGAGGGCTCAAACTTGAGGGCCACAAGGACATTTCAACAGCTCAACCTATCCTTAAGGCCGGCATACCCGAGCGTCTGTTTGTACCGTTGAACCAGCACATAGGCAGCCCCGCTGAATGCATTGTTAAAAAAGGCGAATATGTCTTAAAAAGCCAGATGATCGGCAGTGTCACTGACTATGTCGCCGCACCCGTTCATGCCCCCAGTTCCGGCACTGTCATCGATATCCAGAAATTCCCGGCCGCCCATGCTTCGGGTCTTCCGAATGATGTCGTCATTATCGAACCGGATGGCAAAGATGAATGG
>JBLYYR010000153.1:0-4752 GCA_048550195.1 Arenicellales bacterium | reverse complement strand
GCTCATAATGGCGCGCCAGTCGCCCAGTGTCAGGGTCTGATAACGCTGGCTGCTGCCGCGCAGGGCATTGCTTTGTTTACGCTGGGAGCCAACTGAAAGCAGGTTTTTCCCCATCGTCTCGAGTGCGGCCTGGTAGGCCTTTTCCGCGTAATCCAGATGGGGCATTCATTCGGTATGCAGGTTGTTGCCGAAGGTGTGGAAACAGTCGGTCAGTTGGAGTTTTTACAGCGTCATGGTTGTGAATTGATGCAGGGATTTTTAATCAGCAAGGCGGTTCCTGTTAATCAGGCACTTGAGATGGTGGCATGTCACATGGAGGAGCAACCGTTGCCGTTAGACGTTATTATTTAAATTCAGATAGATGATGAAGGATTAAAGATGAAAGAAAACCAGTCACTATACTGATAATACTTAATCTTTCTCAGATCTCTTTTGAACGAATAACCAGCAATTTCTCTACCGTCATGTCCCGGTATGTGTACGGTATGCCGCCAGTTCCGTAGCCGGAAACCCGTCTGCCGGCAAAAGGCATCCAGTCTACTCTAAAGGCCGTGTGATCGTTGACCATGACTGCAGCCGCATCGAGTCGCTTGTAGGCCCACATGGCCGTATCCAGGTTTTTAGTGAAAACTGCCGCCTGAAACGAATAGGGTAGTCCGTTCGCACGCTGCATGGCTTCGTTCATATCATCACAGGAATAGACACAGATAACTGGTCCGAATACTTCGTTCTGACTGATGGTTGCTGTGTCGGGGGGATCAAGTAGTACTGTTGCCGGGTAGCATGTTTCAGATATCGGACTGCCGCCACTTAGCAGCCGGCCACCGTCTGAGACAGCCTCTTTGACCCATTCATCAACTCGTTGAACTTCAGTCGGACGGATCAATGGGCCAATATCGGTAGACTCCAGGGTCGGGTCGCCCACAGTCATAGTCTTACCCAGACCGGCAATGCGACTGGCAATCAGTTCAGCTTTCTCAGCGGGTACGTAAACGCGCTGTACAGAGACGCAGACCTGTCCCGCGTGGTAGAAACCAGCTTTGGCTATAAGCGGCAGGGCGTCATCGAGGTCTGCGTCTTCAGTGACTATGACGGGAGCTACCCCTCCGTGTTCCAGCGCGCATCTCGCGCCGGGTGCCAGTTTGGACCTAAGCATCCAGCCCACTCGGGCACTGCCGATGAAACTGAAGAAGGCCACACGGGAATCACTGGCGAGTTTCTCTGCCGTTGTATTATTATCGACGACACAGGCCTGTGCCCATTCTTCCTGCAGGCCCGCTTCACGTAGGATGGAAATGAAACGCATGCAGGAAAGCGGAGTGTCTCCAGCGGGTTTAATAATTACCGGGCATCCAGAAGCAACAGCAGGTCCAACCTGATGAACAATCAGATTTAATGGATGATTAAAGGCACTGATTGCGACAACGACACCGATCGCCTCCCGATGAGTGAAGGCAAGCCTGCCACTGGATGCTGGGTTGACACCCATGGCTATTTCCCTGCCTGTTTCATGCCGTAGCAGCTCCGCACAATTTCGGACACCGTCAATTGCTCGGCTGACTTCTACGCGGGAGTCAAGCAGGGGTTTGCCACCTTCTCTAGCGGCTTCAACGGCGAGGTATTCAAAGCGCTCCAGCATAATGGCAGCAGTTTTTTCAAGTATTGCTATGCGCTGCTCGCCACTCAGCCAGTTATCCCTGTCATGGTATAGCTTTTCGGCTGTTTGCAGCGCCATCTCTATAGCTTCCGCATCGGCTATTTCGACTGATCCAATGTTACTGCCGTCATAGGGTGATGTGACGGTCAGGGTACCGCTGCTCTCAGCACCGGAAATCATTAACGGGAAATTATCAGCCATATTTTTTTCCTTTATCTTTAATCTTTAGTCTATAGTCTAAATGGGGCAAACGAGTTCACCAAGCTGCTCAGTCAGCTTCATATTTTCTGAGTAATCCACCGGGCAATCAATAATGACGACAGTGTTATCGGCAATTGCCATTTTTAATGTGGGCACCAGGTCATTCGCCGATTCTATGCGATAGCCTTTTGCACCGAAGCTTTCTGCATATTTTATGAAATCCGGGTTATTAAAATCGATATGGCTGGGGCGGCCAAAGTGCCGCATCTGATGCCAGCGTATTAGACCATACTGACTATCAGTCCAGATGATTATTATGATGGGTGTCCCTACTCGAAGTGCAGTTTCAAGTTCCTGCGAATTCATCATGAAACCGGCATCACCAGTGACTGCAACAATGGTTTTATCCGGGTGCAGCAGTTTAGCAGCGAGGGCACCAGGCACAGCAATTCCCATCGAGGCAAAACCATTGGAAATGATACATGTGTTAGGCCTTTCAGCCTGGTACATACGTGCCACCCACATTTTATGTGCGCCAACATCAGAAATGACGATATCATCAGCATTAAGAACCTGGTGAATATCCCATAGTATTTTCTGTGGTTTTAACGGGAAAGACTGGCTGTCGGCATCTGCTGTAATAACATCGACTATTGCTTGTCGAAGATGTTGAGTATTATTTTTCTGATTCGGTTTGGCGAGTTCCGAAATGCCGTTAAGTGCGCGCGAGATATTGCCGATGACACCACATTCCACGATGTAGTATTCATCAACTTCTGCAGCAGAAGGGTCGATGTGTATCAGTCTTGCTTTTTTATCGTGGTTCCAGAGTTCAGGGTGATATTCGACGATGTCATATCCAACACAGATAATTACATCTGCCCGGTCGAAGCCACAGGAAACATAGTCACTGGCCTGCAGGCCGACAGCGCCCAGTGACAGTTCATGTGAAAAAGGCATTGCACCCTTTGCCATGAATGTTGTGGCTACCGGAATATTAAGCTTTTCGGCAAAGGCAACCAGATCCTCTGATGCTCTGCCGCGAATGACACCATTACCGGCCATGATTACCGGGAACCGGGCATTTGAAATGAGTTCTGCTGCCTGTATCATCTTTGATTCAGGTGGTGTCGGTGGCTCGGCGCTCTGTACCTTGAGGGGGCCTTTACCAATAACTTCTGTACCGGCGATATTCTCAGGCAGGTCAATAAAACAGCCACCGGGTTTTTCAGCCTGCGATACTTTGAATGCTTTGCGAACTATTTCAGGAATAATCTCAGGTTCGCGCGCCTGTGTGCTGTACTTGGAGATAGGTTCAAACAGGTTAACCAGATCCAGTATCTGATGGCTCTCTTTATGTAGGCGGGTTGTCGCGCCCTGGCCGGCAATGCCGACAATGGGTGCATGATCCATGTTGGCATCGGCAAATCCGGTAATCAAATTTGTAGCACCCGGCCCAAGAGTTGCAAGGCATACTCCTGCCTTGCCGGTCAGTCGTCCCTGCACGTCAGCCATGAACGCGGCTCCCTGTTCATGCCGTGTGGTAATGAAGTTGATTGAACTATTCAGCAGGACATCCATAACAGCGATGTTTTCTTCGCCGGGGATGCCATAGATATATTCAACACCTTCATTTTCCAGACAGCGCACAAAAAGTTCTGCTCCATTCATTTATTATTTCCTCTTTGTAGAAGTTGCAGTAATTTTCGTAACCCTATTCGATGTAGACCAATAGTTGATAAATGAGTTCAGTCTTCAGTGAATATTTCCCAGATTGTCGAGATATATTCTGGTGCCTGTAAGCAGGTTTCTTAACTTTCAGTATCCAGTTCACGTAACCAGAAAAGTGTGGCACCGGAAACAGCCGCTGGCATTACAAGCAGATTCAGCAATGGCACAAAGGAACAGAGCGTTGCCATGCCGCCAAAGCCCATGCTGGTAAGGCGCCGCTGTCGCAGGCTCGTACGTACCTGTTTGAAGCGAATGCCATGGTTATCCATCGGGTAGTCGACATACTCCAGCGACAGCATCCAGGCCATAAAATATGCCCACAGAAAGGGGGCGGCCAGGTTTAACACGGGTATCACAAACAGAATCAGTAGCGGGATTGCCCACAGCAGAAAATAGCTGATTTTGCCGAGCTCATTTAGTAAAGCCGGAAAAATTTCCTTAATGAAGCTGCCACTGTCAAAGGGTTTATAGGTATTGCCTTTCAGGTGAGCTTCCACGCGTTCGGCTAGAAAGCCATTAAACGGTGCACCGATTAGATTCGCAATAACAGTAAAGGTGAAATACCAGATAAGCAGAAAGCTGATAGCCAGTAATGGCCAGAGTATATAGCGCAGGCCACTGGCCCACCAGCTGTTACCCGATGGCAGAAATCGTTCCATCACCAGTTCAAAGTAACCGACACCCACATAGGCCAGCGCAATAAATACCACCAGAGTGATGAGTATCGGCCATAACGTAAACGGACGGATGCCCGGTTTCCAGATCAGAGCCAGGCCTTTAGTAAAATATCCAGCACCGGTAAATAGATTGCCTTTCATAGTAATTTTCGCATTTGCCTGACGGTTTGGAAAAAATTATTTCGCTACAGAGGTCATAGAGTTTTAATAAATTGTCTACACAGCTACTTTATATTTTTCAGGCTGTCCTGAATACCTGAATATTGGATCAAGATTATAAGCAATAGATTCTTTTACTCCCTGTCCTCTGTAGTGAAAAAAAACTATAGGGCGCCTCTATGAATCATGGATAGAGCAGATTGCATGTATTGTGTTCATATCAATGCAAGGATCGCACGTAATAGCTAGCTATTGCGAAGATTCTTAACGCCGAGATGGACGATTTTACATGTGAGATGAATATTCATTGATTAATAGAGGTGCCCT
>JBLYYR010000152.1:0-5300 GCA_048550195.1 Arenicellales bacterium | reverse complement strand
TAAACCGTAAACCGTAAACCGTAAACCGTAAACCGTAAACCGTAAACCGTAAACCGTAAACCGTAGTCCCTAGTTAATCCTACTTTCCTCGGCTTCTTTGAGCAGGGT
Source organism: Arenicellales bacterium (assembly GCA_048550195.1). Taxonomy (GTDB): domain Bacteria; phylum Pseudomonadota; class Gammaproteobacteria; order BMS3Bbin11; family BMS3Bbin11; genus BMS3Bbin11. The sequence goes on along the minus strand of JBLYYR010000152.1, from coordinate 5,192 downwards.
TTTGTTGCTGGGTTGTGACAGGTAGATGTAAAGCCCTGGCAAGGACGCCAGCAGCAGTACAGGGATATAGAACAACGCTACGGCTGCGGCGTCATTTTCTGTTATACCAAACCGCATCAGCAGGCCGACGGTTGTCAGCTCTCTGACACCCATGCCGCCGATAGAGATGGGCAGGGCGGCGACCATGAAGGCGAGAGGGATGACAACGAGTATTACCTGGATGCTTACGTCTACGCCCAGTCCCATTGCCAGAACATAATAAACTAACACAGCGAGAAGTTGTGCGGCCGCACTGTAGAAGATGATAATCAACAGGGTGGCGGGATGCTTAAGATAACCATGTGTGGCCTCACCCATGCGCAGAATAAAGCTGATCAGGCGAAAGCGGGCAAGCCGCTCAAATATTCTGTGCAGCGGCCAGTATGTTGCAGGTATGGCGATAAGGGTCAGGACGACGATCGAACCGGTCAAAATCAATGTCAGTGTTGACCACAGGGTTTTGCTGATGATGGCGACTGAATCCGTCAGATAAATTGCAACGACATTGATGGCCAGTAGCACTACCAGACCAATAACTCTTTCAGTCACTATCGGTGAGACCGCACATACCGCATCTCTGTTGTGGCGGTAGATGTAGTAGCTGCGAATCAGGTCACCACCAGTTGCAGTTGGCAGAATATTGTTAAACAGCGTTGCGACCAGGTTATAACGGAACAACAGTCGGGTGCTGAAAGACGGGTAGTGTGTGCGCAGCAACACCGACCAGCGCAGTGTGCTTATATAAAGAGCGAATAAAAGGAGAAAGACAGCCAGCGGAAGGGTCCACCAGGATAGACTGGCTGCTTTACTAATAAGTGACGGCCAGTCCAGCTGCCACAACAGGTAGCCGAGCAGCGACAGGCTGACAACAACCTTTACAGCAAGCAGCAGGAATTTATTCAAAGGGGGCTGCTGGTGTGATGTAACGAAAAACGCTAGTTACTGGCACGTTCGACGTATTCACCCGTGCCAGTATTGACCTTGATTTTCTCTCCTGCACTAATGAACTGTGGAACGGTAACGGTAATTCCCGTTTCCAGTTTAGCCGGTTTACCCGAGCTGGTCGCTGTCTGCCCTTTGACCACACTTTCAGTCTCAACGACTTCAAGCACCACATTCAGCGGAAGCTCCATGCCGATGGGGTTTTCATTATGAAAGTTGACCTGAACTTCCATATTCGGCAGCAGAAAGCCCATTTGCTCATTGATATCTTCTTCATTCATGCCAAGCTGCTCGTAAGTGCTCAGATCCATGAAGATGTGGTTATCACCTTCGGCATACAGGTATTGCATCTTACGGGGTTCAACATGGGCCTTTTCCAGCTTTTCATCCGAGCGAAAACGCTCATTGAGCTTGGTGCCGATTGAGATTTCCTTCATTTCAGCCTGTACAAAGGCGCCACCTTTACCGGGTTTAACATGCCCGAGCTTCAGTACCCGCCAGAGTTTTCCCTGATGTTCCACCAGATTGCCTACCTTCATTTCAAAAGCTGAAATTTTCATTCATATGTTCCCGGAGCTGTTTAATGTCTGAGGCGGAATTGTAGGGGAAGACACGTGAAAAGGGAAAGTTTTACGTGCTAGGTTCTATGTTTTACGGGCTGCACATTTTTGACCTTCCGTAAACCGTAACAGGTAAAACTTAATACGTATTTCTTCAGTAGTTGCTAGAATCTACCAATGGAAAATAAAGCCTCAGAACATTTCGACATCAACTGCCGTCGCTGCCCGCGTCTGGCGACGTTTCTGGATGGTGTGCGTGAGAAGCATCCGGATTACTATGGTTTGCCGGTGGCACCGTTTGGCGATCAGCAGGCCCGTTTGCTGATTGTTGGTCTGGCCCCGGGCATGCATGGGGCCAATGCTAGCGGGCGACCTTTTACCGGCGACCATGCCGGTATCATCCTCTACGAAACATTGCACCGCTATGGTTTTGCCAGTGCTGCTGAATCTGAATCAGCTGATGATGGCCTGATCCTGAACAACTGCCGTATTACCAATGCCGTTAAATGTCTGCCACCGGCGAATAAACCGATAGGCTCTGAAGTGAACGAGTGTAATAGTTATCTGGTGCACGAACTTTCTGCTTTGCAGCCGGGCAGTGTGATTCTGGCTTTAGGCGGTCTGTCACACAAGGCCTGTGTCAAAGCGCTGGGCGGGCGACAGAAAGATTACCCGTTCGGGCATCTGGCTGAAAAAAATCTGGGTGAGCTTACATTGCTCGATTCCTACCATTGCAGCCGTTACAACACACAGACCCGCCGTTTGACACCTCAGATGTTTGATGCGGTGTTTGAAAGGGTTGAGGAGCTGCTAGGAGGTGCAGTTTGAAGAGGAAAGGAAAGACTAAGGACTCGGGACGAAGGATGAAAGAAAAATATGTTTGCTGGGAAGTTCGCCTCTGTGGAAAAAACTTACCGAAAACTTGAAACTTGAAACTTGAAACTTGAAACTGAAAATACTTTCGATCCTCAGGCCTTTCTGAAGACACTGACAGCATCGCCGGGCATCTATCAGATGTACGATGCCAACGATAAGCTGTTGTACGTCGGTAAGGCACGGAATCTTAAAAAGCGGGTATCCAGTTATTTTCGCAAGACCGGTCTGAGCCTGCGCATAGAATCTATGATGCGGCAGGTCGTCAGCATTGAAGTCAGCCTGACGCATACTGAGACCGAAGCCCTGCTGCTGGAAAGCAACCTGATCAAAAGCATGAAGCCGCGCTTCAACATCCTGATGCGTGATGATAAGTCCTATCCCTATATCCGGCTGACCACCAATCAGGACTATCCGGGGTTTTCCGTACACCGTGGATCACGTAAGGACAGGGCGCAGTATTTTGGGCCCTTTCCCAGTGCCGGCGCAGTACGGGAGATGCTGGCCTTGCTGCAAAAGACCATTCCGGTCAGGCAATGTGAAGATGGTTTCTTCCGTAACCGTTCCCGACCCTGTCTGCAGTACCAGATCAAGCGATGCACTGCCCCCTGTGTGGAGCTGATTAATCGAGAAGATTACACCAGGGATATTGAGCAGGCTGTACTATTCATTAATGGCCAGAAAGACACCCTTGCTGAGGCGCTGACAGAAGCGATGGAACAGGCCTCAGCTAAACAGGAATTTGAACTGGCCGCAGAACTGCGGGACAGGATCTCGCGCGTTCGTCAAATTCAGGCAAAACAATATGTCAGTGGCAAGCAGGGAGATTTTGATGTCATTGTGCCGGTACAGGAGGAAGGAACCGCTGCAATGGGTGTTATGTTTATCCGTGCAGGCCGCTCACTGGGTACCAAAGTGCTGTTCCCGCGTTTTGGACTGGAGCAGGAAGAAGGGGAAATGCTGTCGGCATTTATCGCCCAGTTTTACCTGAACAAACCACCGGCCAGATTAATTCTGCTGCCGGTACAGCCGGACGATGCCGAACTTCTGGCTGGCGCTCTTTCTGAGAGAGCAGGTTATCGGGTACGGCTTGCTGCTGTGCAGCGTGGAGATAAACGGCGCTGGCTGGAGTCTGTCAGGATCAATGCCAGGGATGCCCTGCGTCGGCGTCTGGCGACTGAGACCAATTATCGGGAGCGGTTGAGTCAGCTGGTCGATGCACTGGAGCTGCCTGATACTCCCGAGCGCATAGAGTGTATCGATATTAGCCATACCCAGGGCGAAGCGACCGTTGCTTCACTGGTGGTATTCGGCAACCAAGGGCCGCTCAGCAATCAATACCGTCGCTACAACATTACCGGCATTGCGCCCGGAGATGATTATGCCGCGATACATCAGGCATTGAGCCGCCGTTTTCGCCGCATGAAAGATGAAGGTGAAAATTACCCCGATCTACTGTTAATAGACGGCGGCAAAGGCCAGCTGGCATCGGCCTGTGATGCACTGGAAGAACTCGGTGTGAAGGGCGTAATCACCGTAGGCGTGGCAAAAGGTAAAGAGCGTAAAGCCGGTTGGGAGCGTTTATTCAGACCGGGCGAGCCTATACCGGTAATGCTGTCACCCGATTCTCCTGCCCTGCATCTGGTACAGGTGATCCGTGATGAAGCACACCGCTTTGCGATTACTGCCCACCGCCGACGGCGTGCGAAGGCAAGGGTGACATCCACCCTGCAGTCCATACCCGGTATCGGAGATAAGAAGCGCCAGGCACTTTTAAAGCATTTTGGAGGGCTGCAGGGTGTTGAACGGGCAGGGGTGGATGACCTGTCACGGGTGGCTGGCATCAACCGTAAACTGGCAGAACGTATACATGCCTGCTTGCACTGAAATTATGCTCGGTGGTCAAAATCCTTGTGATTCAAAATTTTTGGTTTTAGTCTTTAGACCTAAGACCTAAGACCTAAGACCTAAGACCTAAGACCTTAGACCTAAGACCTAATAAATGCAGTTATCAGTGCGGCTAACAAAGTGTTAGACTTTTACCCGTTCTTACCATATGAGTTACTTTGCTGCCGTGCCACTAAACATTCCAAATCTACTGACACTGTTACGCATACTGCTTATACCATTCTTCTTTGTTGTCTATGTATTCGATGCTAGCTGGAGCAATCAGGTGGCGACAGTCATTTTCGTCGTGGCAGCTATCACGGACTGGCTCGATGGCTATCTGGCCAGACGCTTAAACCAGTACACTGCCTTTGGCGCATTTCTTGACCCTGTTGCTGATAAACTAATCGTTGCTACGGCACTGGTCTTGCTGGCTACCGATGAGAAAGTGCTGAATCTTGTCATCTCGATACCCGTATTTGCTGCTGCAGTTGCAATCATTATTGGCAGGGAAATCGTCATCTCTGCACTGCGTGAATGGATGGCCGAATTGGGAAAGCGCGCAAGCGTCGCAGTTTCTTATATTGGTAAGGTCAAGACTGCTCTACAGATGACGGCAATTAGTTTGCTGATTTACCAGGACCCATTGTTTGGCTTACCAATATTCAAGCTGGGTGAGATATTGCTGTTCGTGGCGGCCGCTCTGACCCTGTACTCCATGGTTGTCTATCTTAAGTGCGCCTGGCCAGTTCTTATGGATGAGGAATAACCGCTTGACAGTTGAAGCTGTGTGCATACAATAGTCGACCCACGCGGGAATAGCTCAGCTGGTAGAGCACGACCTTGCCAAGGTCGGGGTCGCGAGTTCGAATCTCGTTTCCCGCTCCAAAC
>JBLYYR010000151.1:0-2777 GCA_048550195.1 Arenicellales bacterium | reverse complement strand
GGTGAGTTAGTCGCGTATGCTGTAAATAATAAAAAGTCTTTGAGTGAAATCTATTTACCTCCTATTGAAAACGATAAGGATAATTCTCGAGGCTACATGGGACATGATGAATTCGCTGTTGTTGAGAACATTCTAGCACGTCGATTTCCTGTCTATGCTGAGAGCGATACTAATGCAAATCCAACCGGAGCCATGCGGCAGTTGCAATACAAGTTAACCCGGGGAGAGGCTTCGTGGGTTCTTGTGCTGGATAAAAGCATTGAATTTTGACCAGTTATTATTCCTGAATTCGAATTATTATGTGTAACAGATAATTATTGATTTAGAATAATAGAGCCTCTGAATGACATATCCTCGCACTCACCACCATGAGCCACCGGAAAACTTTATCATAACCAGAATTTCTTCACTTTTTGATTCCGAATATGCCCTCGTATAAATTCAAACCCAGCCTCTCTTCGATGATATTTCTATCGATGGGCCTGGGCCTTATCACCGGGTTATTTTTCGGCGAGATGGTAGGGTTTCTCGAAGTGGTCGGTGAAGTCTGGATCAAACTGCTGCAGATGACGGTCCTGCCCTATGTAATGCTATCCCTGGTTCTGGGTCTTGGAAGCTTAAGCTATAGTGACGCATTGCTTCTGGCTAAAAAAGGCGGCTTGATTCTACTTCTATTATGGGCAATCACCATTGCAGTCGTCTTTCTTTTCCCATACACATTTCCGGACTGGGAGAGCTCTACATTTTATAGTGCTGCAATGGTCGAATCGCGTGTTGAGGTAGATTTCCTTGGCCTTTATATCCCTGCAAACCCATTCCATGCCCTGGCAAATAATCTCGTCCCCGCGGTCGTATTGTTTAGTATTGCACTCGGTGTCGCCCTTATCGGCGTCAAGAACAAGGACTCTTTACTGGGCGGCATGTCACTGATCATAGACATACTGACACGCATCGCCAACTTTGTTGTGGACCTGACCCCGATTGGTGTATTTGCCATCATGGCCAGCGCCTCGGGTACTCTCAGCTTCGCTGATTTCATTAGTCTGGAAGTCTATATCTATTCATATATAGCGCTATCCCTAGTAATGGCATTGTGGGTGCTGCCCGGACTCGTAATTACGCTCACACCGCTAAGCTACCGGGATGTCGTCGGATCGACAAAAGATGCACTGGTGACCGCATTTGCTACCGGCAGCCTATTCGTAGTGCTGCCGATCCTGATGGAGAAGAGCAAGGATTTAATCGGCCGCTATGCAGAAGACAAAGCTGCAGCCGATTCATCAGTGGAGGTCATTGTACCGGCGTCGTTTAATTTCCCGCATGCCGGAAAGTTGTTTACCCTCAGTTTTGTATTGTTTGCAGGCTGGTTTTCCGGTTATGCCGTCGAAGTGAAAGACTATCCATTGCTGGTAGGAACCGGAATAGCGAGTTTATTTGCCAATGTGAACCTCGCCATACCCTTTTTGCTCGATATCATGCGTATACCCGGTGACCTTTACCAGCTATTTATCACTACAGGGGTCATCAACGGCCGTTTCGCTACGCTGTTGGCAGCCATGTTCACGCTTACACTAACACTGTTGGGCGCTTTTTCCATGAGCGGCCTGCTGATATTAAATTGGACTAAAATATTGCGTTACATTGCTATGACAATTTTGCTGCTTGGAATTACGGTCATTGGCGTACGTACGGTGTTGTTAAAGAGTATTGATAATACATATGATAAGGACAAACTTATCGCCAATATGGCCCTGATGCATGATCGGGTTCCTGAGAAAGTGCATCACAAGACTGAGGATGCATCTTCCAGTCAACTGGATACTGGTTCATCGCTGGATGAAAAATTGACAAAATCACTTTCTGGTGACGACAGTAAGGCAAACAGGCTGCGTATGCTTTATGGACATGTGCCGGCAAATATCCTTCGTTCACAAGCTGCTTCAAAATCTTTATCTGAAGCTGGAAAACGGCTTGACGCCGTCCTTGAACGAGGCGTCATGCGGGTTTGCTATAGCGAGAATGATGTACCGTTTTCCTATTTCAATAATGCAGGCGACCTGGTTGGCCTTGATATTGAACTCTTTCATATTCTTGCCCACGACATGAAAGTGAACCTGGAGATGGTGCCTTCAAGCTGGAAGACGGTGGTCAAACAGCTTAACAACGACGAGTGCGACATTGGCACAACCCAGGCAATGACTCCGGAAGCGGCTTTGAATGGTGCCTTTACCAGCCCGGTCATGGACCGTACTGTCGCCTTCCTGGTTAAAGATTACAAACGCGCAGATTTCAGCACCAGCGAAGCACTGCATCAACTTAAAGCGCCCACGCTAGGCGCAGTGAATGAGCCCTATGTCGTTGAATCACTTCAGACCTGGCTGCCACACGCTATATTGCATGATGTGAACACGCCAAAGGAATTTATCGAAGAATATGGTGACAAACTCGATGCCTATGTGACTACGGTTGAAAAAGCAGGTGCCTGGAGCCTGTTGCATCCCGAGTATTCTGTAGTTATCCCCGTTCCTGATGTGATTAAATTTCCCGCTGCATTCCCAATCCCGCATGGCGAAGAAAGCCTGGAGGATTTCATGAGTATCTGGATTAGCATGAAGGAGAAGGACAGGACAATTCAGAAGGCTTATGACTACTGGGTGCTGGGAAAACAGTTCAAAAAAAAGCAGCCGCGCTGGTCGATAATTCGTGATGTACTGCATTGGGTCGAATAATACTGGATATAATCTATGCGCTTAATTAGTCGAGTTTTCTTTCTTTTT
>JBLYYR010000150.1:0-3253 GCA_048550195.1 Arenicellales bacterium | reverse complement strand
TTTGGCTGAATCCACCAAAAGATTTACAGGCAGAACAGTCGGCAATTGCTAAAGCTGTTTAAATGATAAACCGGACATCTTTGTTGACAACTACCGGTAACGTCAAAATTAACAGATAAAAAAGCAATATTCTCATTTGCCGGTGAAAAGAAAGAAGAATTAATTACATTAAGGACGATGATTGAAGCTGGCAAAATTAAATCTGTCGTTGATAAAGTATATTCGATTAATCAAATTGTACAGGCTCATCAAAGAGTTGAAGCTGAGCAAAGAATAGGGATTGTTGTTTTATCCTTTGATTTAGAACAAAACACCTGACAATTAGCTCAAGCGGTAGTAAAACACGCCGCTTAGCAAGACGTAGCAGTAGCCCCTTCCAAACCTCATGCAATAGATACAATTGCTATACTTTGCTTTTTTGTCATATATTTGTTTCCCGCATAGTTATTATCCAGGGAAGATAAGCCATGACAAACTCTCACGTATTCGATGTATCGCTCGGCTCCAGACATGGGCCCTTTAAATTCATTCGTCAGCAGGTCGTCGCGGATCCTGCGGGCGACGGTTTCAAGTTTGAGTTACCAGGGCGAGTAATTCGCTGCGATGGAATGAATTTTCTCTCCATACTACCTTTTGGCCGCCTCGTCCTGACCGATGGAGAAGTCCCGCGGGCCGCGACCATCTCTGCAGCCGTTGTCGATGAGGCCGGGCTCGACAAAGCATTGATGGAGCTTCAGAAAGACGCCACATCAGTTGAAGGCTTCGCCATCCGGCTCGCGTCCACCCTGCATACTTTCAGCGACGTAGTGGATGCTGCGGAAAAAGCTTCATCAGGGAGCGACTGTTGTGAAGAATGCAGCGGCAAAATCGCAAATATCTATGGTTCCCTTCGTGTCGGTGTTATAACTCATGGCGAAAAAGGTTACCGCTGGTCAACACCTGTTCGCGCGGCCATCAAGGCATGGGCTGGCGACGATGAAAATTATCGTCCATTTAATCCCAGGGATGACAGCACAGCCAGTGATGACGATTACTGCGACTCCGAGTGGTGGTGTGACTGGTTCTACCAGAATAGACAAACAACGTGCCATGGCAATGGCTGCAAGGCTCCTAAAATTTGCGCATGCCTCAAAGATGCGAAAGGCCGAACTCATAAAGCCTGCAAGGGATGGAGCTTCTGCTGGTGCCTGTAAGGAAATCTGGAAGCGCTAATGAAGCACCTGTCTGATTTGTTTTTACGATTCGTCAAACCAGATAGAAAAATGTCTGTATTACCTGACGAAGTATGTGGAGTCAGAGAGTAAGCGGGGACAGATCACAGTTGTTGCTAATATTAGAGAAAGTTGTGATCTGGCCCTGATTTATCGACCCCCATTTTATCGTGACGCCGCTACACGGTGCAGCTTAGTTTCAACGTATGTATCCAATAGATGAAGAATATGAATGCTGAAATTATCCATGTTTCCACTCCTGATGAAATCGCTGTCGTTGAACGCCTGGCGCAGGAAATTTGGCCACAACACTTCACATCAATAATTGGTGCATCACAAGTGGAATATATGCTCGAAGAATTTCAAAGTGCTGAAGCTATTTTGTCCCAGATTAGTAGTGGTTGGAAGTACTATTTGGTAATGGTCGACAATGAGATGGTTGGGTACGCAGGATTAGTTCCTGACTTCGATGCTAAGAGATTGATGTTGAGCAAGATCTACGTAAAGAAATCGGCGCGTGGAAAAGGCGTAGGCAAGTCAATTCTTGATTTTGTTGAACGAAAATGCAAACTAGAGGGACTTAGCACCTTATGGTTGACAGTGAATCGTTTAAATAATGGCCCAATTTCATGGTATGAGGATCATGGATTTGTCACTATTGATGAGGTAAAAAAAGATATTGGAGGTGGTTTTATTATGGATGATTATGTTATGGAGAAAAAAATAAAAATTGAAAATGCATAACAGGACACTCATTCACGCCGCACGGCCTGGTCGCTATGTGTGACATCCAGGTCAACACACTTTCTCCTGGGTTACATGCTGTCATTCGCTCACTTAAGTAACCGTTAACCTATTGCTTTACAAGAAAAAAATAAATATCTGCCGTTTCAATTGACATATTCTTATACAGGAATATAATGCATGCATGGCGAGGACAAGTACTACTTTTGACACTTTTAATGCGATAGCAGAACCAAAACGTCGTGCGCTCATTGAAGCAATGGTTGGCAAGGAACTTACTGTTAATCAAACCGCGGAACTAATGGGCTGGAAACAGCCGATGGTTTCAAAGCATCTCAGTGTTCTTAAACAGGTCGGTATAGTTTCAGAAAGGAAACAAGGTCGGTATCATATCTACAGGGTAAATGCTGCTCATTTGAGACCCGTGCAGGAGTGGGCTACCCAATTTGAGCGATATTGGGGTACTAGTCTTGACTGTCTGGATGAATATTTAAATGAAATTCAATTAAAAGGGACAAATGATGAGTAATGATAGCGAAATCAAAGTTGAGCCTACAATATTAACCCGTGAATATGACGCACCTCGACAATTGGTTTTCGATGCCTGGACTAAGCCCGAGCATTTAAAAAACTGGCAGTTCCCGTTCAAGGGGTTTACGTGCCAATTTACTTCTGCAGATATAAAACCTGGTGGAATTTCACTTCACAAGATGACAGCACCTAATGGATTTGAAATGTGGCTACTGACAAAGTATGAAGAAATTATCCCACCTGAGTGCCTGGTTTTCAGGCAGTACCCTTCAAATGAGGCAGGTGACATTTTACCAAATCCACAGATGCCTAACTGGCCAAAAGAAATGAGGACAACCATCGAGCTTGAAGAGGTTAATGGTAAAACTAAATTGCAGTTAATCTGGCAACCGATTAACCCAACCAGAGAAGAAGCTGAAGCCTTTGAGGCATCTCGTTCTGAACATAACAAGGGTTGGGGTGGTGGACTCGAACAGCTTGCCGTTTATCTTGGAACGTTTTGAATACACATATTTAAAAAGGACAAATTTATAATATGAAGAAAATTATCATAATATTTATAGCGCTTTTATTTATCGGTATTTTCTACCTGGGAATTGAAGGAAGTAAAATACAAGAAATTAAAACAGAAATTGAAATTTCAGCACCACCATCAAAAGTATGGGATATCATAACTGATATTAACAACTGGCAGGAATGGAGCCCGATTATTAATGCCTCACATGGTGAGTCCTCCGTTGGTTCAGAACTTAGCATAACTATGACGG
>JBLYYR010000149.1:0-11847 GCA_048550195.1 Arenicellales bacterium | reverse complement strand
GTTGCCCGATGCCAGGATTGAATAGATCGACTCCAGGAATAGAGGTGAACGGTGATCATCACGATCAAAGCGCTCAATGGCAATTGCATGTAGACCATTTATTTCCGTCGTCCAGTATCGGGGCACTTCAAAGCCTGCCTCTTTGTGGATATCGAGAGCAAGGGCCTCCAGTTCCACGAGACCCGGATAAACTTCAGGTTTTTCTATCTTCAGAATCACATCTGTTTTCAGGGTATCACCGAAGCGAGTCGGCATCGAGATCCGTCCATCCCAACCGGACTTTGGAATCGAGAGTAGAAGTTTTGGAATAGCCCCCCCTACAGTAGGGGTCGGACCAATGATATCTATCAGGGCATCTGCAGAGTCATCGTACCAGGTGAGGAAGCTCTTTAATGAGGGCGCAATCTCTGGCGCAATATCATGCCACTTTTTTGAGGAGGGTGTTGAATACCAATCGACCGCTTTCTCATCTGAGGAGAATATGTCGATGTGACCGATCCCTCCATGGCCTGCTAGCTTCAGTATCTCCCAGTCTGCCTCAAATTGTGTGGTCGGCTTAATCCCCTTTTTGTCCAGCATCCTCATAATAAGCTCACGCTGAAAGTTCTTACCGTTTGAGTGAGGGGGTACCAGCGACTGTATTGGAGGAGGAAAGCTATGGCTATGTGTGAACTCTCTAATGATTGGCTTACTTTTATATATGGCAGGGGCTAAAACAATGCCGAGTCCGGGCAGCCCCAATTCAATAAATGCCTGATCATATGTAAATCTGGAACTAGTCGCCCCAGCTTCAAGCACACCCATTTTTACTGGCTGAGATCCAATGCGCGTCCAGACAACTATCATTTGATCAAGTCTCATGAGAATAACTTCCCACTTTCAATCTTCTCAAGCAGCTCATCATCTGGTACAAGAGCAAGCTTAAGGCCGACAGCGTTGGCCAGGTTTTCTATTGTCGAGAACCTGGAGTTGTCGGCGCTCTTCAGGCGAGAGAGATCAGGTGCGGTCATCGAGACCCTGGCAGCTAAATCCTTTTGATCAAGTCCCTGTGATTTAGCTGTTTCAATGATGAGCTCAATGAGTTTTTGATGTTTTGTGGTCACAATAATTACCATAAATGCTAATTTATAGGGTAATCATAGGCTTTTTTAGCATTATTGCAAATAGCATAGTTTACATATTTGCTAATAATAGGCTCAATATCCGCTGTAATTAGCAATTATGCTAATAAGGATCATGGGGTGAGAGTGCTTGAAATCTCCATAGGGTGCCAGTTCGACCATAGGAACCATTAATAATGTAACGGACATACTTCCGACCAGGCGCTTGCATGCAACATGAGGCACTAGTCCTCCTCCGCGAAGATGACAGGTAACCGATTGTTACCACGCTGGATAATATGCGGGGGACGACCCGGTACCACAATCCCTGGCAATCTTGCCATCTCACACTCCTTGTAAGATGTAAAAATATTGATGTTTACTCTATGATAAATGTTGGTCAGCTTTCAAGTGCCCTGACCCTTTGATCTTGGTACATCCCTGGTTTTTGTGACATCGCAAATCCTTTTGCGGTAGTTGTAAAGATTAGATCGTTTGGCTAAGTATAGAGGGCAGCTGCTTCAATTTAAATTACTCCGACCACTGTAATTTGGCCTGGTTCGACCCCGTTGTCATGGCCCCGTTATTTTGTGAAAAATGAGCGCATTATTGAGCATAAACCCCACCTTAACGCCCTCATATTTTATCAGGCTCTGGCGATATAATTTTATTTATCGTCCAGTATTCCTTTAATCTTTTTGTAAATTTTTTATCGCCACCATTGTTGGTTGTCACAAACAGGATGAAATTACTGCCATCCTTTTTAACTATTTTTATTGAACTTAAATCATCGCTGACAAGGGTATGAACAAAATCAGAAATTTCGTCAAAAGAAGCGCGTTCACTTATAATTTTTCCATTTAATTCATCCTTCCAATATGAGAATACACCACGATCACTGATTCCATTGCCATCTTCTTTAAAACTGAAATCACCTGCAGAATAAAATAATATCAGCTTCTCTTCAGGATCTAGAACCTTGATACGTTGCATGAATTTTATATCGCGACTCCACAGCGAACTGCCGCTTATCACTAGATTATTCGGAATATAATTGATACTGGAAGCAATATGATAAGATATTAATACAGAACCAAAAATAATAAATATCAAATGGCGGGGTCTCCAGCGAGAATTGAACACGTAATATTCATTAGAATGTAAGGTTATGCGATTAATCATTTCAACCAGCGGCATTAAGCAAACAATTGATATCAGTAATGCTGCGTATGATCTAACATCATCGATTCCTGACAATGCAGATCCTACCAGGAATCCAAATGCTAAAAATCCGTAAAATAAATTTCTGTATTTTGGAACATCCTGTCCATTATAGAAATCTTCCCGGGATAAACTCAAATAAAGAGGATACATCCAAAACCCATAAAACAATGCTCTACCCCAGGGAATAATAGAGGACTTATCCCTTGCTTTGACATAAACCCAATTCTTATAAAACCAGTAGATCAAATAAATACCCAGTGTAGCTATTGAGAGTATGAATACTTTTGCTGATGACACTGGATAGTAATGAATGTTTTCATGAGCAGGTGAATTTTTTCTATCGGAAATAAATTCTATAAGTGTAAATATAAGCGATATAATTACTAAACTTAAGATGATGGTCGTAATACCAATGCCAGAATACCAACTTTCATTTTTATTGATTTCCGATCCCTGAGTGACGCCAAAATTTATCTGGTCTTTTACCTTTTCAATAGCGTCAATGTATTCTGTAATATCATCCTGGTGAATATATTTCTTTAGTGAGGAAAATTTATACTTGAGAATGAGAATTTTTTCTTTCTCATCATAGGACACCTTGTGACTATAGTTGAAAAACCTGGTTTTTAACTGAAAGCTCTCATCTTCTAAATCCCATTCATCAGCGAGTAATACCTTAATATTATGTTCTATGTTCAGTGGATAGCTGAATACAAAGGGCGAGCTTCTGTTGACTACTTTGGGTATTTTAAGATGGGGTTTTATCGAATAAGTATAAAAAAAGGCTTCATGTGAATTTTCATCGGAATTTTCTTCCCATATAGCTGGTATGCGATATTCTTCTTTTACAGTGATCCTGTTGTCGCTATGGCTATCAGAGATTTTTGCGTCAACTATGGCCTCAATATTAGAATAATAATAATTATAAAAGTTGAGATAACTTTTAAATATCTTGGTCTTCCCATCAGAATTTAGCTGCCTGCGAAAACTTTCGGCTACCTCCCCACTCATTATAGTAGTTACAGTAAATGTTGATGATTTATTGATGCCATTACGCAAATCATATTCATCGTTATAGACTATTAAATCATGCTTTTGATCTAATGCCATTGAGGTAAGCGAATTGTTTCCCTTTTTAACTACGAGGGCCAATCCATAATCAGGTTGATGAATATTATCGAGTAGCCCTTTCTGACTATTGATTGTCGGATCAAGCCAATAATTCTTACCATCCACTATGGCTGTCGCTAGCACATGATTAAATGCATCCAGCCTCGGTCCATCATCACCAAGATTTTCTCCACTTTCTGTATTCGCCAGAACTGGGTAGGCTTCAACTTCCAATAGCTTAAGAATATTGAGTAAAAGAAATGTTTTGTCCTTACAGTCTCCATATCGACGATTTAATGTAATGTCAGGAGAGCTAGGGATAAACCCACCTACCCCTATCTCAATGCCCATGTATCGAATATCATCTTGCACAAAATGAAGTGCAGCACTAACTTGCTCTGATTTACCTTTGTATTTATTACGAATATTTTTCGCTATAAAGGCCACCTCCGTACCGATTTCTTTGTTTAATTTGTAATGAGGTACTGCCCAATCTACGACACTTGACCATTGCGTGACACTGCTATAATTCACCCGTGCCCAGGGATCAAACCATTTTGGTGTTTCGGTATCGATCCTTAAAACAGGATTGTAATCACTGATTAGCGTGTATTCTTTATAACCATCGTGTTCCGTGATGTTTATATCATGCTCTAGATTATTTTTTGTTAACGATAGTTGTTTATCATTTGGCCATAGTAACCTGCTAACTGATTTACCCACGTCTGCCGACCATTGAAGATAACTTAAATGGCTTACTTCACCGTTAAATGCTGGATTGTCACCACTTAACGTATAACTGTATTCGAGAACGTCGCCTTTTCTGACATCCTCAACTATTAAACTTGCTGTCCATCGGCCATCGTAAATTAATTCTTCTAATCGCTTTTCTCTTTGTAGTAATTTGATATCACTTTTATTTAATTTTTGTATTGGGCTACCATCTCTCCAGATTTGTACTGTGTGAAATGTGAGCGTTTGGTAATTAGGGGAAAAACTAACCGATATGCTTGAATTTTCGTCAACATCGTCTTCATTCGCCAGCTTGAAGGCATAATGCTGAAATCTGTCGAAACCGTTACGAGCATCAATTTGTCGGTCTACTAAAAGATAGTACAAACCGTTGCCTTTGCTGGCAGGTGATTGATCTTGCTTCGTATTGGGTAAATGAGGCTGAACCCATTGTGGAGGAGGTGCAAGCTTTACATCGGGTTTATCGGTACTATTGGCATTATTGACCAATAACAAATATATCAATAAACAGAGAATTTTGGCGAATAGTGTATTAGGAGAGGCCCTGATTCTCATAGATTCATCACGCTAAACCGCCTTCTGGTAATAATTATTATTTTATTACCCTGGAATATATTCACTTTTCTTTAATTTATTGTTTTTGATTTAAATAAATTTTCCCCTAGCGTCTCACTTGCATTGATCAGGGCAGCACTTAGCGCGCTCGTAGTAACCGCATGATATTTGGTCGCTGTTTTTGACGTCGCAAAATTAATATATTGATCAATTTCTGAATCAGTCAAATCACGATAGAAATATAGATAGCTGGCTGATACCTGTGGTTTGTACTTTTCATAAAGCTGTTCAGAGCTGCTATCCACCCTTTTTGTCAACTGTTCTAGTGACATCCTTTCTGTTTCTGGCATCCCGGACATCATGCCCATTGTCATCGCAATCTGTATACCCTGTATCATGGCTACGGCAGATTCAGTTCCTTTAATAGCATTATCAAGTTTTGCAATTTTGTCTAGCCGTTTTGGATCCTGATTTTTCATATCAGCTGCAATTGCCATGATCTTCGGAGCTGATTCTGCGGTGGATCCTTCTTCCTCAAAACGAGTAATCTTTTTTCCCAAATCACTATTGAGCCACTCTAGAATGGTGCGCATATCAGAAGAAGTTAAATTTTCATTAATGTAATGTTCCGTATTAGCCAACAGGGACTTTGCATTATAGGCACTAGCCATTGCTTCATTTAATTCTTTTAGTTGTGTCTGAGATAGTTGCCCGTTTTGTTGTTGGGCCTGCATGAGATTGCCCTGGATATGGTCAGGTATAGAACCTATCTGCTTAACGAGCCCGGACATATTCATAAGTTGTTTTGTCAAACGATCGTGCTCTTTATCTTCAGCAAATGCACTGTGCGAAAATATCAAACAAAACACGAACATCATGAAATTAGCTTGCTTCATACACTTCTCCAAATTATTTTAATCATTAGTCATACCCGATACAGCAGTAATTCAGCCTACGTATTAGGAGTATAAACAGCTCTTTTCCAAAAAATCCACCGCTGCTGGGAACCAACGGGGTCAGAACCCCGATGGTTTGCAAAAATCATGAAGAACAACTCAAATGCGACACTCCACCGAGCTCACTGAACTCAGACGGCTTCAGCCTGTAGTATTTCTCCTCCATGTCCTTCGACTGCTCGGCGTAAGGCTGCGCCATGACTTCCTGCAACTCTCTAAGTAGAGCGTAGTTCCCATCGGCCGCTTGCTGATAAGCAGGCGCAAGCAACCACTCTCGTAAACTGTATTTTGGATTGACGAGTTTCATCTGCTTAGATATCTCCTCAAGGGAGCGGGACGGAGCAGCTTTGTTATTGCTCGCATTGCTCTTATTCGCGATAAGCACTTTCCATTTTTCAAGCCACTCGGACCAACGCTTGTCCATCTCTTCATTCAAGTTACTGTAAAAACTTTTTTTAAGTAGCCCAATGTCATCCGGTATCGACGAAAGCTCGCGGAAGAAGAGTGTGTAATCGACAGGCGTTTGCAGCATGAGCGCTGCGAGTTCATTGAACAACGCCGCGTTAAACGTGCCAAGTCCAAGTTTAGTCGCAAACATCTTTTCCATTTGCGCCTGCATCACTTTCGCAAAGCCACTTCGAATCTCCTCGAGCTCTCGCATAGCAGTATCATCAGACTCCAGTAACGGCATCAACGCCGTACAAAACATCTCGAAGTTGCGTTCCGCTGCCACAGGTTGATTCAAAAACGCGAAGTGTTCCCCACCCCCCGTCCATGGCTGGTAGTATGGATCAAAAACATCACAGAAACCGAATGGACCGTAATCCAGTGTGAAGCCACCGGCCGCACAGTTGTCACTGTTGAAGTTGCCCTGGCAATAGCCGACACGGATCCAGTTCGCCACCAGCGAGGTAAGGCGGCTGCGAAACTCCTGCGCCAGCAACACGACTTGCTCGGCGGTGCTTAGTGTCCTGTCGATGACGTCAGCGTACTCACGATCGATCAGGTGCAACACAATCTTCTCGAGTTCAAGCATCGCATCTGGGTGTTCCTTCTTTCTGGCACGGCGACCGAAGAGCTCGATTTGGCCGACTCGAATAAACGACGGTGCGACACGCGTTGAGATGGCGACGGGCTCCGATATAAGTATGTCAGGATCTGTTGATCGCGAGCCCTCTGAATACCATGGTCGCTCAACCTTCTCCGTTTTCGAAACGTACAAACTCAAAGACCGTGACGTTGGAACGCCAAGCGCATACATGTGCTCCTGCGCCAGAAACTCGCGGACACTCGATCGCAGAACAGCGCGACCATCCGCGCCGCGGCAGTAAGGTGTCCGACCACCGCCTTTAAGCTGCATTTCCCAGCGTCGACCATTGATAACAGCTTCAAGCACGGAAACTGCGCGACCATCGCCATATCCATTGCCGGTTTGGAACGGGCACTGTTGGTAGTATTCGGTGCCAAAAATGGAAAGTGCATAGCCACTGGCCCAACCCACCTTGCGCATCGGCTCCGGAACATGCGTGAGGTCACCGCTGAACACTCGAACGAAATCGGTAGACTCTGCCATGCTGTCTGCAAAACCAAGTTCCTGGAAAAAGTTTTTGCTGTGCGCGACGTACTCGGGTTCGTCGATTGGCGTGGGATTGACGGGGACATAGTGTCCCGTGAAGACTTGTCGTGGTGCGTGGTCAGCTGCGTTTGCTTTAGCGTCAGGATCACATGTCAACGTGTCCATAAACGAGTAGTTTGCTAATTTTGCGAGATCGTTTAGCGTCAAGACGCTTGGATCAGTCTTCTGGGACAGTCTATTTTTCATCGAATAAATGGAGTCAGAACATAATGTGCTACATAACATAATCGATCGCGGTAGGATCTGCAATTTGTGGGCGTCCTTTTACCCCTGTTATTGTTAAGGGTGAAAATATTACCTAAATTTTCGTAGCTCAGACTTAATTTCAATGGGGTCAGACTCCATCGAAACATTTTGTACCAGATCAATCGAGCCTGACCCCGTTGATTTCCCAGAACTCACCTTGAACTCCATAAACGCCTAAAACCTTGATGTAGCGCATAGTTTTTCCTGCTGTTTCTGTGTTTAATATTAAACGCGGCTGTAAATTCCCAGGATAAATGCATGCTCGAGTCAGCTAAAAATACCAGTACACCGGCAGATAAAGAAGTGGTGTTTCATGTTCACGGCGTCACCAAGGTCTACCAGATGGGTGAAGTACAGGTGCGTGCGCTGCGTGGCATCGATCTAGATCTGTACAAGGGCGAGTTCACGGTTTTACTGGGTGCTTCCGGCAGCGGCAAATCCACTCTGTTGAACATCCTCGGCGGACTCGACTCACCCACCGACGGCCACGTACAATATGCTGGTGGCGACCTGACCCGTGCCAGTGAAAAAGAGCTGACAAAATACCGGCGTTACCATGTCGGTTTCGTCTTCCAGTTTTATAACCTCATCCCCAGCCTGACGGCACTGGAAAATATCGCCGTGGTCACCGAGATTGCAAACTCACCGATGCAGCCGGAAGAGGCGCTGAAGCTGGTCGACCTGGGAGACCGCTTGCACCATTTTCCGGCGCAGCTTTCCGGCGGTGAGCAGCAGCGTGTCGCCATCGCCCGCGCTATCGCGAAGAATCCCGATGTGCTGCTATGCGACGAACCCACCGGCGCGCTCGATTCCAAGACCGGCGTCATCGTGCTGGAAGCGCTACAGCGGGTCAACCAGGAACTGGGCACCACCACCGCGGTGATCACTCACAACGCTGGCATCGCGCAGATGGCAGACCGGGTGATCCGCCTCGCCGATGGCCGCATCAGCCAGGTCGATATCAACGAGACCCGTCTTGACCCGAGTCAGCTCAGCTGGTGATGCGATGAAATCACTCGACATAAAACTCTGGCGGGAACTGTGGGATATGCGCATGCAGGTGCTGGCCATCGCCATGGTTATTGTAAGCGGTGTCGGCATCTTCATCATGTCATTGAGCACACTCGACTCTTTATATGAAACGCGTGAAACGTATTACCGCGACCATCACTTTGCCCACATCTTTGCCTCGCTGAAACGCGCACCGCTGTCACTGATAAAGCGTATCGAAGAGATTCCAAACGTCGATAAAGTAGAAACCCGCGTGGTCGCCTATGTGAACCTCGACGTAGAAGGATTCGATGATCCGGTCAGCGGCCACATCCTGTCTTTGCCCGATAACAGCCGCGGACTACTCAACCAGATCTATCTGCGCAGCGGCCGCCTGATCGAGCCGGGTCGCGATAACGAAATCGTGCTTAGCGAAGAATTTTCCCGGGCACATAAACTGCAGACCGGCGACAATATTAGTGCCACTATCAACGGGCGGCGCAAGGCACTTACCATCGTCGGCATCGCACTGTCACCGGAATATATCTATCAGATCGCGCCCGGCGCCATGTTCCCGGATCATGCGCGCTATGGCGTGTTATGGATTGCGCGTCAGCCGCTGTCCACGGCCTATGACATGGAAGGCGCATTCAACAATGTCACGTTGACCCTGAGCAAAGGAAGCAACGAGCAGGAGGTAATCGATCGGCTTGATGACATATTGAAGGATTACGGTGGCATCGGTACGATCGCCCGCAAAGATCAGCTCTCCAACCGCTTTTTATCCGAAGAGCTCAAACAGCAGCGCACCATCGCCACCATATTTCCCGTCATCTTTTTTGGCGTCGCCGCTTTCCTGCTCAATGTAGTCATCAGCCGCCTCATCAGCCTGCAACGAGAACAGGTCGCGACACTAAAAGCCTTTGGTTACAGTGATCTTGCCGTCGGCCTGCACTTTATCAAACTGGTCCTGCTCATCGTTAGTCTCGGTGTGGTTATTGGTATCGGCGTCGGCATCTGGTTGGGCAAGGGTATGAGCAATATTTACATGGTGATGTACAGCCTGCCGTATATGATCTACGTGCTTAAACCACAGGTCATTATTGCTGCGACTCTGATCAGCATGACGGTGGCCGTTATGGGTACGCTTTATGCCGTATACAGTGCGGCAAGATTGCCACCGGCACAGGCCATGCAGCCGGAACTACCGGCAAAATATCATACTACGCTGGTCGAACGCATGGGCCTGCAGCGCTGGCTGTCGCAACCCACACGCATGATCCTGCGCCATATCGAACGCCGCCCGCTGAAGTCGCTAATGACCACGCTCGGCATCAGCTTTGCCGGCGGCATCATGATGGTCAGCGGTTTTCAGGAAGGTGCCATCGACTACATGGTTGAAGTACAGTACGGCATGAGTCAGCGCGAAGACATGATCGCCATCTATACCGAACCGGCATCACAGCGTTCGCTGTATTCACTGCAAAGCCTGCAGGGTGTAGAGCATGCCGAAGGTTTTCGCGTGGTGCCGGCAAGGCTAAAGTTTGAACACCGCGACTATCGCACCTCCGTGCATGGCATAGAACCTGATGGCAGCCTGATGCGCCTGCTCGACACCGATCTAAATACCATCAAGCTGCCCAAAGAAGGCGTCATACTGACCGACTACCTGGCTGAACTACTACACATCAAGACCGGCGACATGCTCACTATCGAAATACTGGAAGGGCATCGTCCGACCGTGCAGGTACCGGTCGCCGGAACCGCCAAACAGTACATGGGCGTCAATGCCTACATGCGCACCGAGTCGCTGAATAGATTATTGAAAGAAGGACCTGCATTGACTGGCGCACTGCTGAAAGTAGATAAGAAATACCAGCGTGATGTCTATGCCGACTTGAAAGAGATGCCACGCGTTGCTGGTGTGGTGGAACATGAATCATCTATCCAGTCATTTTATGATACCGTCGCCGAAACCATATTATTCTTTACTTTCATCTCCACGCTGCTCGGCGCCAGCATCGCTTTCGGTGTAATCTATAACAGCATGCGCATCGCTTTGTCCGAGCGCAATCGCGAACTGGCGAGCCTGCGCGTGCTCGGTTTCGAGCGCAACGAAGTTGCCTACATCCTGTTGGGTGAACTGGCACTGTTTACACTGGTCGCCATTCCGTTGGGTTTCCTTATTGGTTATGGTCTGTGTGGCTACATGGCCTTTAAGTTTGATACCGACCTGTACCGCGTGCCGCTGGTGCTGGGCATAAATGTTTATGCTTTTTCAGCACTGGTAGTTATTCTTTCATCTATCGTTTCAGCTATTATGATCTGGCGAAACCTGGCGCATCTCGATATGGTCGCCGTTCTAAAAAGTAAGGAGTAAATTAATGATTATGCCGCTG
Source organism: Arenicellales bacterium (assembly GCA_048550195.1). Taxonomy (GTDB): domain Bacteria; phylum Pseudomonadota; class Gammaproteobacteria; order BMS3Bbin11; family BMS3Bbin11; genus BMS3Bbin11. The sequence goes on along the minus strand of JBLYYR010000149.1, from coordinate 878 downwards.
CGGAAACATCCTGTAATGACCGCCATCGCCATATTGATTATTGGCCTGTTAACCTGGGGTTTCTGGCCGCAACCGGTGTTTGTCGAAACCATAGAAGCAAAGCGTGACACACTCACCATCACTATCGAAGAAGAAGGCCGCACCCGGGTAGTCGACCGCTATGTCATCTCAGCACCGGTAGATGGCGTTGCCTGCCGCCAGCAGCTAAATGTTGGCGACGAAGTAAAACAGGGCCAGATACTGCTCGGCATCACCCCGCTGGAATCACAGGTGCTCGACCCACGCAGCCGGGCACAGACAAGAGCAAAGGTCGCTGCAGCCCTGTCAGCATTGCATGCAGCCGAACAACAGGCCGAAGTAGCAAAAGCAGCAGCGAAACTCGCGGTCATCGAACATAAACGCTTACAGCCACTGGTGAAGAAAGGTGTGGTCACTACCGATGCTTTTGATAAGTCAACCACCCAGGTACAGACAACCACCGCTGCACAACGCGCTGCTGATTTCCAGATTGAAGTGGCGCGTTATGAACTGCAGGCCGCTAAAACCTTACTTGAATACACCGCCTCCAGTCGCGGTGAACCGGCTGAACGTCTGCCAATAGTTTCACCCGTTACAGGCAGGGTGCTAAAAGTCGTGCGTGAATGCGAAGGCCCGGTACGCACCGGAGATATGCTGCTCGAAGTCGGCGACCCGACCGTGCTGGAAGTAGAAGTGGATGTGCTCTCGGCCGATGCAGTAAAAATAAAACCCGGCATGAAAGTGCTGTTCGAACGCTGGGGCGGTGAGCAACCACTGGAAGGCATCGTGCGCATCATCGAACCGGTGGGGTTTTTAAAAATCTCTGCCCTGGGTGTGGAAGAGCAGCGTGTGCTGGTCAT
>JBLYYR010000148.1:0-5091 GCA_048550195.1 Arenicellales bacterium | reverse complement strand
CCTTGCATGCCAGTGCAACTACCGCACGAAGACTCGCTTCTGTATTGACACCAATGAGCTGTTCTCCGGCATGTTTAAATAAATGAGAGTCACTTATTTGTAGAAATTTTACACCCTCATCTACTGACATACGCACCACCCTGACGGCCCCCCACCCTCCTGTTACCTGTCTTCCTGTTCAACTAATTTTTTTAGATTTTTCAGGTTCTGACTTAGCGATGACCCCACTAAAAACTCTTTGCTCATTGCGAGATAGGGTGCCAGTAAAGGCGGCCTGCTAACACTGCCTGCGACTGTCCAGCGTACTTTTGTTTCTCCTCCCTGGTCAGTAAAGGTAACATTAGCTATCGATTTATCCCCAGAACTTGAAAAAACAACATATGCGAAACCATCAATGCCTGAGTCATCTGTAACTACAAACCAGCCAGACCCTTCATTCCCGGACAAATACAAACCCGAGCCGGTGCCGGACTCCATTTGAGCAGGGCGTTTACCTGCTGGAGGGATTGCTTCATCCCAGACCGCCCACCTCATCCAGTTTTCCATATCAGCAACATGTTTTTGAACGGCCATTACCGGAGCCCGTATAACCTGCTCCCTGGAAGCCTTATAGGTCTGCGGTAAAAAATACCCGGCTATAGCGAGGATTACAACCACAACCAATAATATTTTTATTGTCTTCATTTTTCTATCGCGCCAAACCCATGAAATTTGAATTTTCTTTGAAAAAAAGCCTGATGTCGTTATTTTTTCAATTCATTGTTAATCGTTGATAATCGCTTCAGTTCTGTGAGGATACCACGAAAAATACTTACTTCTTCTTCGGTGATCTGGCTCTTATAAAAAAAGCGTGTCAGTTTACGCATCAGGGTTCGAGTTCGATGTTCCGGCATAAAATGCACCTGAACCAGGGTTTCTTCAAAATGATTAAACAGGTTCATCAGATTTTGACTGCTTGCCGGACTGTCTGCATCAGAAAAAATAACAGACTTATCAGTCTCAGTACCTACTTCTGACTGATGCTGTTCCTTCGCTGCAAGAAATGACTTACGAATTTCATAGCTAAACACCTGAACTGCCGCAGCAATATTCAGTGATGAAAAGTCCGGATTTGCCGGTAACCTGGTCATAAAATGGCAGTGATCCAGCTCCTCATTATTAAGTCCTCGATCCTCCCGACCGAACACCATTGCTACCGGTGCCTGCTGACAGTTTTCAACAAGTTTGTGCGCGGCTTCAGCTGCACCTGTTGTCGGCCAGGAAATGCTGCGCAGCCTGGCACTTGCTGCAATGACCAGTCGACAATCAGAAATTGCCTCAGCTAATGTATTGCATATCACTGCATTATTCAGTACATCTGTGGCCCCGGAAGAGCGGGCTGCTGAATGCCGGTCTGGAGGCTGCTGCGGCCTCACCAGATACAGAGATTCCAGCTGCATGTTCTTCATTGCCCGCGCCACAGCACCAATATTTCCCGGATGACTGGTTTCTACCAGCACAATGCGGATATTCGCCCACGGAAAGTCTGAATAAATGTTAGAATTTTCGGTTTCACTCATAATTATTTGAACTGTATCAAATTGATGCCTGCTTCGCCTTTCATAATTACCCCGGATTCTTTTATTTCGGATTGACATATATTTTCTAATTTAACGAGCAACTAAAGCATGAACCCATTTCTTAATACCGCTGTCAAAGCAGCCCGCCTTGCAGGCCGCGTCATTTCTTATAATGCCGAACAGCTGGATCGCCTGACTGTCACGGCCAAAGGCCATGCCGACTTCGTCTCAGAGGTGGACCAGCAGGCAGAACTGGAGATCATTCACACTATCAAAGAAGCCTACCCGGAACATGCTATTTATGCTGAGGAAAGCGGAAAGTCTGCAGGAAATGAGTTCGAATGGATCATCGATCCGCTGGATGGAACAACCAATTTCCTTCATGGCATACCGCAATATGCAGTATCAATCGCCATGCGTGAAAAAGGTGTACTCAAAGTCGCGGTCATCTTTGACCCGTTAAAAGATGAGTTATTTACCGCGGTAAAAGGTGAAGGCGCATTATTAAATGATCGCCGTATTCGGGTTAGCGGAACGAATGATATGGGCTATGCACTGCTGGCGACAGGCTTTCCCTACAAAGACATGAAGAACCTGAATCTCTGGACAGACTGCTTTCGAGCATTGCTGCCTGAGACCAGCGGTGTCAGACGTGCGGGTTCTGCTGCGCTGGATCTTGCATGGGTAGCCGCCGGGCGTTATGACGGTTTCTGGGAGTTCGAGCTGAATGCCTGGGACATAGCTGCCGGTGTTTTATTGATACAGGAAGCTGGCGGAATGGTCTCTGAGGTCGATGGCGGCCGCGATCAGCTCATATCGGGCGATATTCTGGCCGCCAATCCTGCTATCTATAGAAAAATGTTGAGAAAATTGACTCCTATCGTACAAAAACACAAGTAAAGGTCTTCTCACCCAGAGTTTCTCCACGGGCATTCACTATATGGCAGCCAATCAGTCTCACACACCCATGATGCGGCAGTTCCTGCGTATCAAAGCAGATCACCCGGATATCCTGCTGTTCTACCGCATGGGTGATTTTTATGAGATGTTTTTTGATGACGCTCGCAAAGCCGCAAAGCTGCTTGATATAACGCTAACGGCGCGTGGCCAGTCTGCGGGAGAACCGATCCCGATGTGTGGCATACCCTACCATGCCGCAGAACAGTATCTAGCAAGGCTCACCCGCGCAGGTGAATCCATCGCCATTTGTGAGCAGATTGGCGACCCGGCCACAAGCAAAGGTCCCGTTGAGCGCAAGGTGGTGCGCGTCATCACACCGGGCACGCTGACCGATGAAAACCTGCTGGACGATAAAAAAGACAATCTGTTGATGGCCATCTCTGTTGTGCCGGATGGATACGGTATTGCCTGGCTGGAACTGTCATCGGGACGCTTTCATGCCAGGCATTTACCTGATGTAATGAATCTCTGTGCGGAAATTCAGCGATTGCAACCGGCAGAAATACTTGCAGGCGAAAGCACGGCTGATGAGCTTAAAGATAAGCTGCCGGAAACTGCAAACTTACAACGGATACCTGACTGGTATCTGGACACAAAAACAGCGACAGAATCACTGAAAAAACAGTTCAATGTACAGTCGCTTGCCGCTTTCGATATTGAGCAAAGCCCGGCCGCCCTGCAGGCAGCAGGGGCCGTCATCCAGTACGCCCGTGATACCCAGGGCGATGCCCTGCCGCATATCAATAAGCTGAAAACAGAACATCATGGCTGCCATCTCATTATTGATGCCGCATCGCGACGAAACCTTGAGCTTGACATCAACCTCAATGGCGGTAGAGAACATACGCTGCTATCGGTACTGGACACCTGCTCGACCTCAATGGGATCACGCCTGTTAAGACGCTGGTTATCCAGTCCTGAGCGAAATGTTTCACTGCTGCAGGAACGTCATCAAGCCATCGATGCGATGATGAATTCGACTGACATGGATCACCTTAATGGGATCCTTCGTCACATCGGCGATGTTGAGCGCATCCTGCCGCGCATTGCCCTGAGAAGTGCCCGCCCCCGGGATTTAAGTACCCTGCGTCAGGCATTGAATCAGCTACCGGGCATACATGATGCACTTGCAGAACTCGACAGCCCGCTGGCTGAGAAATTATTAACGCAAGTTGGCCGCTATCCGCAGTTAACGGCAACCCTGACACAGGCCATAGTGGATGAACCGCCCGCCCTGTTGCGGGATGGCGGAGTGATTAAACGCGGCTTTAACTCCGACCTCGATGAACTGCAAACACTGAAACAGAATGCAGGCCAGTATTTGCTGGATCTCGAGGCCCGTGAACGTGAGCGAAGCGGAATTAGCGGGCTTAAAGTAAAGTATAACCGTGTGCATGGCTACTATATTGAGATCAGCCGCATCCATTCTGAACAGGTTCCGGATGACTACACCCGCCGCCAGACGCTTAAAAATGTCGAACGCTTTGTCACCCCGGAACTAAAAAAGTTTGAAGAGCGAGCATTAAGCGCAAAAGAACGGGCACTGGCACTGGAAAAGCAGCTGTATTCTGATTTACTGGATCACATCAACCAAAATCTACAACAGCTGCAAAGCACAGCGCTGGCAATCGCTACTATTGATGTAATTGCCTCCTCTGCCGTCAATGCAAAAAGATTCAACCTGGTTGCTCCTGCCTATCTGCCTGAACCGGGTATTCATATCAAGGGCGGTCGACATCTGGTGGTAGAACAGAGCAGTGCAAAACCCTTTGTGGCCAACAACTGTGAACTTAGTAATAAGACCCGCATGCTGGTCATCACTGGACCGAACATGGGTGGCAAATCTACCTATATGCGACAAACCGCATTGATTGCCCTGCTCGCTTATACGGGTTCATATCTACCCGCAGACAAAGTAGAAATAGGCCCCATAGACAGAATATTCACCCGTATCGGGGCATCCGATGACCTGGCCAGCGGCCGTTCAACCTTCATGGTGGAAATGACAGAAACGGCAACAATATTGCGTAATTCGACAGCCGAGAGCCTGGTTATACTGGATGAAATCGGACGTGGTACTTCCACCTTTGACGGGCTGTCTTTAGCCTGGGCCTGTGCAGAAGAACTGGCCGGAAAGATCCGGGCATTTACCCTTTTCGCAACGCATTACTTTGAGCTAACCAGCCTCGATGAGGAGCTTGAAAGTGTAAAGAACGTACATCTCACCGCAGTAGAGAGTAAAGACAACATTACCTTTCTCTACGAAGTACAGGATGGCCCGGCCAGCCAGAGCTATGGACTGCAGGTGGCTTCGTTAGCCGGCGTTCCTCAGGCCGTCATTGCGATGGCAAAAGCAAAATTGCTTCAGCTTGAAAAAGAGCTGGTGAAACACACTGACGGCCTTCAACTTTCCATCTTTGACACTATCAATAATGATGAAGATGAACAATCCGACAAATTGTCAGAAGAAATTGCAGCCCTGGATCCCGACAGAATGACAGCACGCGAGGCACTGGAGCTGATTTATCGTTGGCAGGAGAAGATTAAGGATTAAGGATTAAGGATTAAGGAT
>JBLYYR010000147.1:0-8013 GCA_048550195.1 Arenicellales bacterium | reverse complement strand
GGCAGCCTAGTGGTATGTCTGGAATGTCTGGGATGGGCGGTATGTCTGGAATGTCCGGGATGGGCGGTATGTCCGGGATGGGTGGAATGTCTGGAATGTCCGGGATGGGTGGAATGTCTGGAATGTCCGGCTACTTCAAAATCACCCCCCAGGGCCAGATCTTCTTCTATCCGGCTAGTGGCATGGGCGGCATGTCTGGAATGTCTGGAATGGGCGGTATGTCCGGTATGGGTGGCATGAGCGGTATGTCTGGAATGGGTGGCATGGGCGGCATGGGCGGTATGTCCGGAATGTCCGGCTGGCGCTAGCAGTTAGCCTGAACCAGGGACACAGCACAAGGATGTGAGGGCGCAGGGAAGCGCCCTTTACCTCTACTGAAACAACTCCCACATCAAGATAAAAAGCGATTTGGTTCGCTCGGGCGAGGGTTAAACCATGAAGCCGGAAGTACGAAACACATTAACTACCCTGCTTTTGTTATGGCTGGTGACAGCCAGTAGCGGGATATTTGCAGCTGATAAAATAAAAGGGGATTATGAGCGTGCGCGCTGGCACCCGATCCATTTCAAGCCAGCGATTGACAATGCTACCGATAAGCAGTGCCTGAGCTGCCATCAGGAGATCCTGGACCGGAAAGTACTTGAACAGTCAACTGCCGGGGTTAAATCTACCGAGGTGTTGGCCTGGTACCAGACTCTTAGTACCTATACAGGTGAGCAGGAGACCTTTCATCGACGTCATCTGAACACACCCCTTGCAATGCAATTGATGGATATGAAGTGCAACACATGCCATCAGGGCTACGATCCCCGGCAAGAAGCGATAATACCTCCAAATCACGCGAACACAGATTTCACACTACGCAAGCTGGTCAATCCAGATATCTGCCTGATGTGTCATGGCGCGAATCCCTACGAGTTGATGGGTCTGCCTAAACCCTGGACGGAGTCCCGGACCATGTTTCAGGACAGTTGTCTACTTTGTCATTCCAATATCCGTAGCAATCGGCACCAGGTTAATTTTCTGAAGGCAGATGCGATTGAGGAAGCGGGAACGAAGGATTCAGATGTCTGTTATGGATGCCACGGCGGACGTCAGTGGTACCGCATCCCATATCCCTATCCACGTCATGCCTGGAAAGGGATGGCAAAGGAGATTCCCGAATGGGCAAAAGATCGGCCAACTGAGTCACAGACTCGGTTTAGGCTGAAACAAAAACAAGTTGCGAAGTAGCGGTTCTGGCGAATGGAGAAGTATAGATGAGCATGAAGAAGCAGTACGATGATTTATTAAAGCGCCTGAACATGTCCCGGCGCTCTTTCTTGAAGACAACGGCTGTCGGAAGTGCCGCACTGGCTGCGGGAGGTCTGGTCGAGTTGAAGACCGCCAGGGAAGCGAAGGCTTTCGCCTACGAACCCTACCCGAAAGATAACGAACTACAGACGGTGGTGACCAGCTGTGCACATAACTGTGGATCACGGCATATGCTGGTGGCGCACAAATGGAAGGACGTCATCGTGCGTCTTTCCTCCGACGATGGTAGTTACCAGCGCGGCGGACATTTTGGTAAGGACACCAACGAAGAACCGCAACTCCGTGCTTGTCTACGAGGCCGCTCCTACCGCCAGCGTATCTATTCTGCAGAACGTCTGCTCTATCCCATGATACGGGTGGGTGAGCGTGGTGAGGGTAAGTTCAAGAGGGTCTCCTGGGATGAGGCTCTTGACTTTGTAACAAAGAAAATGGTCTACCTCAAGGACACTTATGGTCCAACAGCGATACTGGATCAAAGTTATGCCGGTGCCTCCTATGGCGTGCTGCATAAGTCGGATCAGATCGAGGGCTTGCTGGGCCGTTTTCTCGGCATGTTCGGCAGCCGGACCAGTTCCTGGTCGGTACCTTCCTATCAGGGCACCACCTTCAGTTCACGCATGACCTTCGGCACCATTGAGGATGGCAACGAGGATGACACTTTTGCCGAGTCGAAGTTGATGATTATGTGGGGCTGGAACCCTGCCTATACCTTCCATGGCGGCAACACAGTTATGTATATGCGTATGGCCAAACAGCGTGGCTGCAAGTTTGTACTGGTAGATCCCCAGTATACAGATTCGGCTGCAGTTTATGATGCATGGTGGATACCTATCCGACCCAATACGGATGCCGCGATGATGGCGGGTATGGCCCACTACATCTTCACCAATAATCTTCAGGATCAGGCATTCATCGATAAATTCTGTCAGGGTATGGATGCGGGCACGATGCCGCAATGGGTAAAAGGCAAGGAGAACTTTAAGGATTACATCCTGGGTAAATACGACAATGAACCCAAGACCCCGGAATGGGCAGAGAAGATCTGCGGCGTGCCGGCCAAAGACATAAAGAAACTGGCCGATATGTTTGCAAAAACCAAACCGGCCGCACTGAAGGCCTCATGGGCGCCAGGGCGTAATGCCTATGGTGAACAATATAATCGCATGGCGTCGGCATTGCAGGCGATGACCGGCAATATCGGTATTCTTGGTGGTTGTGCTGAAGGCGTCGGCAAGGCCTGGCATGCAGAGGCGGTGGCTTACCCTTATGACCAGTATTCCAATATCTGGTTCCAGGCGATCAAGTCTGACCGCTGGGCACACTGTGTACTCAACTACCCGAATGTAAAGCGTGAAGAAATTGGCCTCTGGCAACGTGAGGATAAGACAGATGGCCAGATTCCTAATATTAAAGGTATCTTCTGGCAGGGCTCAGACTGGTTCAATCAGCTGACCAATATCAATAAAGAAATTGAGGCGGTGAAAAAGCTGGAGCTGGTCGTGTGTATGGATTCAACCATTACACCTTCCGGACTATATGCCGATGTTTTATTGCCCATAGCGACGCACTTTGAACGCCATGATGCTGCCTTGCCCTGGTACAAAGGTCACTACTACATTCACAGGCCGAAGGTAATCGAGCCACTGGGTGAATCGAAGACTGATTTGCAGGTATTCACCGAACTGGCCTATCGTATTGGTGGTGATGTTTTCGGTAAGGCCTACAACCCCAAAGCCAGCCGCGACTACTTCAATGTTAACGACAATGTGGATGAGGCCTATCTGCGGGAATGGTGGGAAACCAAGGTGATGGCTCACCAGCATGTCGATATGTCATGGGATGAATTCAAGCAGCGAGGTGTCTACAAGTTCAAATTAGCTCAGCCGCATGTAGCTTTTCGTGATCAGATCGAGAATGGCGCACGTTTCCAGACGCCCTCGGGTAAGATTGAGATTCTTGCCACCCAGCTGGCGCAGATCACCGACTGGAAAAAGACCATGTATGGTTACGAAATCCCCTACATCCCGAAATGGATTGAACCCTGGGAATATTTGAATAGCAAAAAAACAAAGAAGCATCCGTTTCATCTGATCTCGCCTCATCCACGTCATCGCACTCACTCTATCTACAATAATTGTAGCTGGCTACGTGAGACCTATGAGCAGGAGGTAACGATAAACGCTGCCGATGCAAAAAAACTGGGCATTAATACGGGCGATACAGTAGAAGTCTGGAATGACCGCGGTAAATGTGTGGTGCCAGCCTATGTGACGCAGCGCTGTATGCCGGGTGTTGCCGTGTTGCATGAAGGTGCCTGGATCGACCTGGATGAGAATGGCATTGATCGTGCCGGTAATCCTGACATGTTGACTCTGGACGAGCCGAGTCCGGCAGGTGCCTTCGCCTATAACACGGTACTTTGCAGTATCGGGAAGACGAAGCTTAATCATCGGCCCGGCTGGGATAAACAGGCGACAGCACGCTCGCATGTTTTCCGTCGTGACCTTTAATCCTGGAGGATAGAAATATGTCAGAAACTAAAGGCAAGGCCAAGATCAAAGACACGACCAGGATCAAGGAAGCAGTTAAACGTCACAAACGTGAGACCTACACACCGGTTAAACCGGATTTGCAGCTTGGATTTGTTCACAATAATGTGGATTGCATCGGTTGCAGGGCCTGCGAGATTGCCTGTAAAGATAAGAACGGCTTAGCCGCAGGGCCACGTTTCAGACGCGTGCAGTATGTCGAAGGCGGCATTTATCCCAACGTGTATGTTTATAAGGTAAATATGTCCTGCAACCATTGCAGTGAGCCGGGCTGTCTACCGGCCTGTCCTACCGGTGCCATCTTTAAAAGAAAGAAAGACGGCATTGTTGATATCGATTCCACTCTTTGTATAGGTTGTCGTCGTTGCGAGGCTGCCTGCCCATATGGAGCGCCACAGTTCGACCCTTACGACAGCATCGTGAAGAAGTGCAATATGTGTGTCGATGAAATCGATGCAGGTCGCAAGCCTTATTGTGTGATGGCCTGCATGATGCGGGTGCTCGATATCGGTCCAGTGGAGAAGATCTGGAATGGTGAACTGCAAACCGTTGCCATCGGTCCTAATGATGTTGTTTCACGTCAGGTGCAGAACATGGCAAATATCGAACTGACGAAACCTTCTATCGGTTTCGTGGCACACAGTAAAGGCAAGGTGAAATAATGGCCAGTCCAATGCACAAAGAGAAAAATGGGATTCCAGCCAAAGCACTGAAAGTATTTTCTACGGTGGTTACCGATGACCTGGCAATGCTGGCATCACTGCATGATAAGGAGCCGGTAGAAGAATTTCTGGAATTACTGCGTGAAGACAGTTTTCCCGATGGACTGGGACTGAAGCTCATCAGTGAAAACGGAAAGCGTGCTGCAGCCCTGATGAAGGAAGGCCTGGCATCGTTGCCACAGCCGGTCGATGAGGCAACCCTTGATGAACTTGCTGCAGACTATGCCGATATCTACCTGAATCATGGCATACAGGCATCACCACAGGAGTCTGTCTGGATTGATGAGGAAAATCTCATTTGTCAGGATACCATGTTCCAGGTTCGTGCATGGTACGAGAGCCACGGACTGGCCGCAGCGGACTGGCGCACGCGCCCGGATGACCACCTCGTTCTGGAACTGCAGTTTCTTGCTCACCTGTTTGCAGCAGATCCCTCCGAGGATGTGCTCCGAGAAGCGGCCCAGTTTATGGATGAACACCTGCTCAGGTGGCTAATTGATTTTGGCACTCGAGTAGGGCAGAAGGCTACAACGACTTATTTTGCCGGTGTTGCAACGTTAACCAGTGCTTATTGTGACGAATTGCGAGAGTTACTGGTAAACATTCTTCATGAGCCACGGCCGAGCAGGGAAGAGATGGATGAGCGAATGGCACCGACCAGGGAACGCGAAGAAGTTGAAGTTGCTTTTGTTCCTGGCATGGGGCCGGCTGTATAAGCCTGCACCGATACAAGGAAAAAGTGGCTGGTATGGATAATTATTTTATTTCCTTTGCCAGCAAACCCATAGCGAAGTTCTTAAATCTGAAGTACTTACAACAACTGGATACACTACTATGAAAAAAATTACTCACTTAGCTTTTTCTATTTCATCATTGATACTGATGATGTCATTGGTCCCGAATGCTTTCGCTGGCGATGCTGCGAAAGGTAAGGAAGTCTATGATGTAAAAGGTGCCTGTGCTACCTGCCACGGTGCAACGGGTAAAGGTGATGGTGCAGCGGCAGCAGCATTGAATCCCAAACCCCGTAGCTTTGCCGATGGGCAGTTTGCGTACGATACAGACGGAGATGGTAAAACTGGAACAGATGCTGATTTACGCAACATCCTCAAAAACGGCACAGCAGCATATGGCGGCAGTGCAACAATGCCTGGTCGTGCAGACATGACGGATGCTGAATTAGCTGATATGGTCGCTTATATACGTACCCTGAAAAACTAGATTGAGGTTACCGAGATCTTCTGCTTTGGCAGGAGATCTTCCGACAAATGATCTCTCCGTTACACGATCTTATCAAACGTGTCAGGCATGATTTCAAGCTGCCTGATATTATAGGTGAGCGTTGTGTCTATGCCTTACTGGAGACGGCCAGCTGCCGGGCCTGTATCGAGGCATGCCCGCAAGATGCCTGGTTATTGAGCGACGATTCTTTGGGTCTGGATGCAGAAGCCTGCGATGGCTGTGGCCTGTGCGCACCGGCCTGCCCTCAAGGTGCAATCATCAATCATGATCAAGCCATTGCTATTAGAAAGTGGGGCGGGAAACTGATCGCTCTCTGTGCCTGTGAATATACCGAGCAAGCATCCAACGAGGGTGTCATACCCTGCATTAACTCCGTCGGACTACAGGACATCTTGCATCTGCAACAGAGAGGTATCCAGCAGCTGCTGATGGCCACCGCTGATTGTGAGCAATGCAAAAGAGGTAACAAAAACCGTCTTTCTGACCGCGTTGCATCGCTAAATGCTGCACTGCAAAAAACGCACAGTGCAGGGATAAAGCTGAGCTGCTTGCCATTGGATGCCTGGCAGAGGATCTTGAGCGATGAAGCTGTTTCTCCCGTGGGACCTCGTGTTGATCGAAGGAATTTCCTCCGTACCCTTGCCAGCACCAATCTTGAGTATGGAATGAAACAGGCGGATTCGTTCATGCTGGGAAACGCACCCTTCGTCCCGCCGGGTCAGCTAATTCCCAATCCTTCATCGCAGACCCTGTGGCCGTATCTCCCCATTATGGATGCTGGACGTTGTAACGGCTGTGACGCCTGTGTGAAGCTGTGTCCACAGGGGGCCATTGTTCTTGATAAAGCAGATGGAGGTGGTTGTTATCGGCTCGATCCAATGAGATGCAGTGGCTGTTCCATCTGTGTCGATGTTTGCGAACGAGAAGCAATCTCTATACGCCAGTGGTTGATGCAAGAACAGCATGAGCTTGGTTTGAAAGACTCTCGATGTACTGCGTGCGGCGTCCTTTTTCACCTTCCAGCCGACCACACACTGGCCGAGTTCTTGCTGTGCCAAATTTGTTCGGAAAACAACCATTATAAAAACTTGCACCAGGTTCTGAACTGAAGGACGACTTGTAGGACTTACGGATTCCTTAACATTTTTTGATAGTTGTCCTGTCGGATGGGGTGGAATGATTTTACAAGTTAATATGTATCAAAATGTCCATCCCAGTACATCTTTCATCACTGACCAGCGTGGTTTTTCCGCCTTCGGATTTTCTCCCAGTATCCAGTAGTCATAAATTGATTGCAGCTGGCCATTTTCCATTTTTAGCTGCAACCAGGTATTTATGAACTGAACATAATCCAGTTGTCCTTTTGGTAGTGTTAGCCCTGCTGGAGCTTTTAGTTTCAGACCTTTAGGCACTACAACAGAATATTCAGGGTATAACATTGCCCATGCTGATCCAGTTTCAGCGGGGTAAACAAAGGCATCAAGCTCCTTGTATTTACCTTTAAAATATTCTCTTGGGCTCGAAACATCTGTTAGTTTTGCGTTGGGGAATATTTTCTGTATTGATTTTTTATAATAAGAGCTGTTTGGAACCCCCAGGTTCAGCTGTTCTATCTCATTGATGTCGGCGACGTTGGAAAACTCTTTTCTTCTTGCATCAGGCATCATAATACCAACTGTGTGATGAATATAGGAGTTGCTAAATGCGACTAGCAATGCTCGATTCGGGGTAATAGCCAGCCCACCAATAGCGATATCCAGACTGCCGTCAATTAATAGCTGAGGCTCATTTTTTTGGTCATTTAATCGTGTGAGTTCAATACTTAAGCCCATATCCCTGGCCAGTGTGTGGACTAAATCCATGTCTAAGCCTACTACTTCATTTTGGTCATTACGGAATGCAAATGGAAGAGTATTAGCAAGGTAGCCGATACGGATAGAGCCACGTTCTTTAATGATATCGAGACGTGGACGGGCCTGATCTTCTGAACTGAGTGGCGTGAGTTTCGTCACGTTCTTTACAGCTTCGGGCTGCCCCATGAGACGCATACCCTCAAATGTCCTGATGCCTGTATATTCGTAGGGAATCACATGCGTTAAGGCTACGCCTAGCAGTGTCATAACGCCTGCTGTCACGCCAAGATGTAAACCAATGGCCTGTATCAATCGATGCCAGCTCAAGCGCTT
>JBLYYR010000146.1:0-15263 GCA_048550195.1 Arenicellales bacterium | reverse complement strand
TTTTGTACAATCCTTTTATTTGCCTTTTCCATGGCATCCCCCATCCTTGAGGTGTGTGGTTTTAATGCTTACGCGATAGCGTATTTGTTCAACAGTTTATTAGACAGAATATCTGTATATGGAGATGTCTGCATTTAGACATTTTTTCTCTATACCCTTGAAAAATTGCCATATATAGGTATTTTCATCTATTTGATAATTCTTTCTTTTAATCCCATTTTTACGGCATCGTTGTGTTTCACTTCCCAGCATTTCTTTTCATTTACCCATTTCCCGCCTGCTTTTATAACTTTACGCCTCAATTCACTCTCATCATAACCGATAAAAAGATTTATCAGCTTATTTTTTTCTTCCAGTAAATAGTTCTTTGCATAATTTAATTCCGGTCGGTAAAAACCTTTATCGACTACCAACTCTATTGTGGTAATACGTTGATTATTTTCCTGGTCGTGTCGGTAGCGAACACAAATAAGATCATTACCGAACTTTGCTAAGTGTTTTTTTGTCCCCGGTTGTCCCGGATTGATCCGTTTTATAACCTTCATTTCGATGCCTCCATGCATACAACAAAATATATTTTCTTAAACTGGCTTTCCCCATTTACTTTTCCACATGAGATACAACATCTATACCACCAGATCATCCACATCTACATTCATAGTAGATGCCAGTTTCTTAAGCACAGCGATACTGCCTTTTCTTTGTCCTGACTCGATCTGCGCAATAGTGGACTGATGTGTACCACTTAGTGCAGCCAACGCTGCCTGTGACATCCTGCAGTATTTTCGCCACACCTTAAGTGGATTCTCGCCATCCAGCAATGCTTCTGTAATTTCAAAAGGGATGGCTTCACTCTGGTCTTTCATCGCCTCATCGTAGGCTGCAATATCTTCTGCTATTTCTGCTTTTTCTAATAAAGCTCGATATTCATCGTACGGCAACACTGCGTATTCCGGTGTGCCATTCTTTTCAATAATCTGTGCGCTCATTTGTATATACCTCCACGTGGTCCTACCTTCACTACCAGTATCACCAACTGACCTGCATCAATGGAATAAATGGCACGAAAACTACCAATTCGAAGCCGGTATCCTTCCCTGCCTGTCAACGTCTTAATGTCGTAATCCGTGTTATGTGGGTCAATCGCGAGTTCTTTAAAAGCTCGCCGGAATTTTTCAGCTGTTTTCTTCGGTAGTTGCAACATTCCCTTGCTCGCCTGCTTCTTTATCACTAACGAATACATAAAAATATAATACCATTATGGTATTATTTATCAATACCAATTATTTATAGAAGCAGTGCCGCTGTACAATTTAGACTTTCCCCTTGCAGCTTGAAACTTAAACATACCCCCACTCCCGCCACCCCTGCATCAACGGAAAATACAAAGCCAGATGAATCACCCGATCTTCCCTATGACTTAAAGCCTCAGCATACCTCTCCAACTGCAACCGATAACGCTCCTGCTCACGATCCAGAAATTCATCCAGTCCCCCACCGGTATGACTACCTGTCTTATAATCAATAATCCAGCGCTCCCCCTGTTCATCGATAAACGTCCGATCAATCACCATGTTATAGACCTTGCCATCAAACACACTGCTAATGGCATATTCAGAGTGTACTTCGCTGTGTTCTGTAGACAATATCCAGCGCCCTCGCTCATCATCCAGCATGCCCTGTAGTGATGCGTTAACTTTATCCACTGCCTGCTCCATAAGTTCCAGCGGCAGGCCTTCATGCCTAAGCATCTGGCGAGATATCGTACTTAGTCGTGACAGGTCCACGTCTGCACTGGAGTGAACGCCTTTTTTGGAAAGATATTCCAGCTGTCTATGCACCACGGTGCCGACAAGTCGCGCTGATTCGCTGGCCCAGTCGAATTCCAGCATCTCTTCGGTTTCAAGCGCCTGTTGTGTGAGCGTTAGAACACTTGCCGGAGGTGATGGACAAACCCAGTCTGTGACCAGTCGTTTTCTGGCATGCTGGGGAACACCATCGGCCTCAATTGTCTCCTGTGTAAGCGCTTCAGCTTCCTCCTCAGAGAACATGGCAAACTGGTTCTCGTACTCATTTTTCACCACTGGCCAGAACTGATACAGCAAGGTTGAGTCTGGCGGCGTTCTCAGCTCATCCTTTTTACTATCGATGTCAGCATGGCCTAGCAAATGTAAATGCTTACGGGCACGGGTGGCGGCGACATACAGCAGGCGCCCATTTTCAAACTGTCCCTTTTCCTTATCCAGGTGTTTGATGTATTCAACTGTCTGATTTTTTCCATCTCTGACAGATGCTATAGGGCCGAACATCAGCTCAGGTTTGCCTGTTTCGCCAGGTTGCTCCAGCCAGTACAGTAGTCGTGACTGGTCCTGCCCTGTGCGCTTGCTCAGGCCCGGTAAAATCACCGTATCAAACTCCAGCCCTTTGGACTTATGCATGGACATAATCTGCAGGCGCTCATCGGCATCGATGTCAGGACGGGCAAACAGGCTCGATACCTTGTCTTGCAGCAGCTCGGGTGTTACTGGCACGCCTTCATCTTCTATCTCACGCAGCAGGTTGAGGAAGACCTCGGCATCTTCTCTGTCACTTTTGCTCTGTAGACAGGCCGGCCCGCCCAGTGATATCCATGCACCTTCTACCCAGCTCCTTAAAAATTGCCTGCCACGTTGCTGCAGCACTTTTTCCAGCACTGGCCTGATGCGTTGCAAACGCTGCTGGCCATCTGCACTCAGCTGTTCTATTCGATTTTCATCTCTGAGCAAATCAATGATTGATGCGTCTCTATCCTCTGCAGCCAGAGCATGCAGATCATCCAGGGTCAGGCCACACCATGGGGCCCTCAGAATGGCCAGCCAGCTGATACGGTCAGCGGGGTGAATCAATGCTCGGGTCAATGAAAGCAAATCCTGAACCACTGGCTGCTGAGCCAGTTTATCAATCTCTACCGCCTGGTATTTGTGACCATGGTGTTGCAGCTGGTGGATAATATCGACGACATGCGCCTTGCTGCGTACCAGTATTGCAATAGTCGCCTGTGGATCATCCTTCCAGCATTGTTCAATGACAGCTCGCACCTGGTAGGCTTCTATAGCTTCATCACGCTCAAACTGTGGATGCACAATAACTGAATCACCCTGCAGGCGGCCTTTAAAAGGTACCGAGGGTGTGTAATGGACAGCTCCTCTGAGTTTGTCACTACGACGTGGCAAAATCTGTGGGAAGGCCTGATTCACCCAGTCGATGATGCCTGCCTGCGAACGGAAGTTAACACTAAGCTGTAGGGCTTCCAGTGGCACACTGCCAAGCTGGCCTTCCCAGGCCTGCAGGAACAGGCCTACTTCGGCTTCACGAAAGCGGTAGATAGACTGCATCGGGTCGCCCACCAGGAAAAGCGTACGCTGATCACCCGGCATCCACCCCGCGGTAAGCTTGCTGAACAGGGTATATTGATTTTGTGACGTGTCCTGAAACTCATCCACCAGCAGATGCTTAATCTGGTAGTCCAGCCTGAGCGATAAATCGGTCGGTGCCAGCTCATCGCCCAGCGCACGATCGGCACGAATGGTCATCTCGCTGAAATCCACCTCGCCACGCTGACCGAAGACCAGTTGCAATTGCCCGACGGCGTTGACCAGTAGTTGAAACAGCGCTTCGATCAATAGCCATTCATCATCGGCATATGTCGCTGCGGGCAACTTCTTTAATGCCGCTAACTTTAATCGTAAACCTTCATTGTCCTGCTGCTCTTCTAACAGCGCTTTTATAGTTTGTTTTTTCTCGTTGAAATCCTGCTTCTGCTCAGGCGTTGAGGCGGCCTTCTCGGTTGGGAAGCCGAGTTTTACATTGACGCCGCCGGGCTTTCTCCACTTGCCTGCGGTTAATAGCAGGTCAGCGATGGCACTCCATTTGTCGACGTCATCGGATGTCGTCGCAGGCAGGTTCTGCATGCCTGTGCAAACCTTGATGCTGGAATGTTCAACGCTGGTATGTTCTGCAGCAAATGCCGCCAGCGCGGGCAGTACTGCCTTGATGTCAGTCGGTATGGCCTGCTCTACATCGACCAGGGCTTTCTCAACCAGCCGTTGCAGCACCTGCTCGATTTCCTGCCGTCTGACGATAGAGTCTTTCTGCCCGGTGACATGCTTGACGATATGGCGCATCCACTGGTCACGTCGTGCCAGCATGTCAGCGATCAGCGCCTGTAATTCATCCATACGGTTATCGCGATGCTGCAATAACCGGGCAATATCTTCAGACAACGGAAGACTCGTTTCCAGTTGCTCAAGCACGGCCAGCGCCGCCTCGTGATACATATCACTGGCATCTTCTGTCAGCGATGGAATCGCACCGAACTGTGATAGCAGCGGCATCTGTCGAGTGAGAGATTGACTGAATGAATCGATGGTCTGAATTCGCAAGCGACCCGGATTGAGTAACAACTGCCACTGTTGCTGTGCATCGTTAGCCAGTGCTGCCTGTGCCAGCTGCCAGGTTTTTTGTTCATAGGCACTTTCCGGTTCAGGTTCTGTACTCGCCTGATGTAGGGCATGCAGGATACGCTCACGCATCTCACCGGCGGCCTTGCGGGTAAAAGTGATGGCGATGATTTCTTCTGGTGCTTCGACTCGGGCAAGCAATTGCAAAAAACGCTGCGTCAGCAGGCCGGTCTTGCCCGAACCGGCGGGTGCCTGGACGATGAATGAGCGCTCAGGATCCAGTGCCTGCTGCCGGGCCTGCCAGTCTGCTGGTAATGTTTCCTCAGGTGGTTGATTATTCATCTTCTGCCCCCGTTTCTGTCTCAGTCTCTGCCATCAGCTCGTCGATGCGACACAGGCCGGATAACTCACAATAGCTGGTCTCGCAGGTGCTCGGTTTCTTAGGATCGACATCTGCCTTGCCGCTACGGAAATCCCCGGCCAGCTGATTAATCGTGTGCTGCCAGTCGTCGAGTACCTGTGGCCATAATTCGGTAACTTCCTTAAGCTGAGGATTTCGAGCAGGCGGCAGATTCGGGATCAGGCCCTCTTCTGCGACGACACCGCTGAACTTCATGTCGGCGGCTTTCAACTGACCGTATAAGACCGCACTCACTTCTGTGTCTTTGTCTCCGCTTTCTACCATACTGTACAGCGGTAATTGCGGTTCTTCAGGGCGCTCACCAAACCATTGTGAAGGACTGACAATGCCGGTTTTATAATCGATCACCACCTTGCGCCCGTCAGCCAGTTCATCAATACGGTCTATCCATAGGTGGATGTTAATACCATTGACCTCGTGCCAGACTTCCTTTTCAAAATCCACGACCGTGAAGTCAGCTCGCTGTTTCTCGATCTCCAGCCATTGAAGTGTCAGCTGCTTGAGTCGGGATGATTCGATTTGTCGAAAACGCGGGCTGAAAATATCGGGATTCTGCTCGGCCATTGCATCAATTGCCTGCACGATGACGTCATCAAGCTTTTGCCTCAGCGTTTCCTCATTCATAGCCAGCAGCGTTTTGAGATCCCTGACATCACGCCAGAACAGCTCCAGCACTTTATGAAATAACTGCCCACGCTTCATCGCATCAAGGCCCACCTGCGGTGTCACCAGTGCCGTCGCTGATAACCGATATTGGGCGAAGGCACGAAATGGACAAAGGCTCTGGTACTTGAAAATGCCGCTTCCACCGGAGGCACGTTGCTGCGGTAATTCAGGTGCCCGGTCATCAGCTAACAATTCAGTACGTCGACTTTGCTGGATAGTCTCGCTCCATGTTGGCTCTTTATTAAGCATGAGCGCCAGAGCCTCACTATCGCCTTCAGCGAGGTCACGAATTAACGGGCTCAGTCTGAGCTGCTCTTCCCCTTTACGTAAGGGGTAACTCATCACGACATCGGGGGCGGCTATCAGCAATCGTTCAGTTATGCCCTGGGCAATGGCAAGTTCCCTGGCCTGATCTGCATGCGGCATGGCGAGTTGGCGCTGCAGTGATAATGGGATAAACGGATTGGGTTGCGGTGATGCCGGCCAGTTGCCGTCATGCAGGTCCATCACCCAGAGCGCATCAAACTGCAGACCGATTGCTTCATAAAGACCCAGTATCTGGATAGGCGTAGCGTCGCCACGTGGCTGAAAGATTTGTGCTAGCGCTAGCCGCTTTAACATCCCCAGGGCACGGGAATAGCTCAATCGTCCACTAACAGCCTGCAGCCCGCTAAAACGTGCCAGCAGCTTATGGAATGCCTCGATAGCCTGGTATTCCTCCGAGTTAAAATCTCGATCTTTTGCCCAGCCTGCGGCATTTAATATCGCGGCAAACAACTTGACCCAGTCTGCCGAGCTTGCTGTACCGGGGGCTTTCTCTACCAGCTCCTCGAGTTTGTTTACATTCTTTGCAAGTTCGGGAGAAAACCACGGGCGATCGGTATTTGCTGCCAGCCAGCACAGCGTCTTAAGACTCACCTTCTGTTCACCGATATCTCTTAGCTTACGATCGAGCAAGGCACGTGCACCCAGCTCTTCTGCTGCACCGGCCAGATAGGGTGAATTAAGCAATGGGCCAATATTTTCAAGTGGAAAACCGCCACAGGCGAGGTCCAGCAGGTTAAATGCTGTTTCGATAACGGGATAATGCTTTAAAGGCAAACCAAGAGAAATATTCCACGGTAATGGCTCATCGCCCTCGGCCATAAGATTGCCCGGGACCAGTATCTCGGTAAGTCGGCGGATCAGATTAGAACGGTGTGCACCCAGATCAGGGACAACTACGCCTATCCGGGAGTCTGGCTTTTCCTGTAAGCGTTTTCTTATCCACAGGGCCAGTGTATTGATCTCATCATCGTTATCAGCACAGGCAAGTCGAACAGCCGTGCTGCTGCCTGCTTCTGCCTCGGACAGCTGCGCCCATTGAATTGAGCCGGTTGAATCGCTGATGGCAGCGTACAGGGCCTGTTGCAGAGGTGTTAATTCGTCAAAGCCCAGCAGGATGATGTGATTGTTGAGTGCATCCGGGTCATTAAGAATACTCTGGACCAGCTGTTCAGCCATGCGGCTTGCTGGCAACCACCCCTGTTCATCACATTGCCGCTCGAACTCATCAGCCCAGAACTGGAATGCCTGCGTATCCTCGTTGATAGTAAAGTCTGTTTCATCGCGATTGACCTGCCAGTTGATCAGCTGTCGCCATGCCTCGCTGGCCTTCTTCGCTGTCGCTTCTTTTCTCAGTACAGGCTCTGTCGATGATTCAATGACAGCCTCCCAGACATACTGCTCCTGTTCATCTGTCAGTAATAGTGCGGGTGATTCAACCAGGCCATCGAAAACAGCCTCTTCCCAGGTCTGTCTTAACCAGATACTCCACGGCTTGATGTCGGGTGTTTCCCACACCTTTAGCCCGTCATCGATTGCCTGCTGCTGAAATTCCTGCTGCAGCGCTACCGCCAGACGGGCGTTGCCGGTAACGACTGTTGAGCCGTTTCTCAGCTTCTGATGCAGATCGATTCTTTTTATAGTTTCAGGTTTCAAGTTTCAGGTTTCAATGTAAAGGTCAAAAAGAAAAGCATTTACCATAAAGGACAAGGAGGTATCTTTAATGTTCAACACCATTCAAGGCAAAATTCTACTGCATTAGATGCCTCTTAACACTTGAAACTTAAAACTTAAGGCAACTCTGATTAATTAAATAAAGTCCGTCATTGCGAGCAAAGCGCGGCAACCTCATACATTTTTATCAATAGCTTAGGGATAGCCACGTCACTTCGTTACTCGCAATGACGAATAAATATGTGGTTCCTTAAAACTTAGATTCAAAAATTAGATTTATGTGCGCCATTAGTACGAAAACGGTACAATTCCCTCAAATTATAAATGGTCACTTTACTTACCAATTCAGATAGTCAGGAAAATCACTACCACTGCTATGTTTATTGACGCCAGGGAACTCGATCAGGGACAGCACATCGAAGCCGATGTATGCATTATTGGCGCCGGCGCAGCAGGAATCACCATAGCCCGCGAGTATATCGGCACCTCGACCAAAGTCGTATTACTCGAATCCGGCGGACTGGATATTGATGAGAAAACCCAGTCGCTGTATGAAGGCGAGAATATCGGCCTGCCATCATTTAAACTGGAAAGGAATCGCCTTCGCTTTTTTGGCGGCACCACCAACCACTGGGCAGGGCATTGCCGACCGCTGGACCCCATCGATTTCGAAAAACGCAGCTGGCTACCTCACAGCGGCTGGCCAATTACACGCAGCGACCTTGACCCTTATTATCGTCGGGCACAACCGATTGTCGGCCTTGGCCCATACGAATACGAAAATCTCAAATTCTGGCAGAGCCAGATTAATCAGCCGGATCTTCCTGTAAACGAAAGCCGCCTAAAAACGGTTGTCTATAATCAAAGCCCTCCCACACGATTCGGCAAGCAGTACAGGCAGGAATTGAAGGATGCCAGCAATATCAATGTCTACCTCTATGCCAATGTTCTGGATATATTCACTAATGAAACAGCCACTCAGGTCACAGGCCTGAAGGTCGCCTGTATCGATGGCCCCGAATTTTCGCTATCCGCCAGAACATTTGTACTTGCTACTGGTGGCATGGAAAATGCGAGGCTATTATTGCTATCGAACAGTGTCGCTAAAAACGGGCTTGGTAATGATAATGGACTGGTCGGCCGTTATTTTATGGATCATTTGTTACTGCGCCCGGGCGCAGACATCTCTTTTTCTGATCCACGCCTGAATCTGCATCTGTATGATTCCGTCCACAAGGTCGCTGGTGGCCGAATGTTCGCTATACTTGCCTCACCTGAAGCCCTGCTCAGAAAAGAAAAGCTGAATAATTTCAGGATGCACATGATCAAGGCCAGGCCAAAAACGGCTGACGCAGATGGAAGAATTTTTTCACAACTCGATGCGGTACCCGGCGCGGAGGAACATATACTGGATGACCTTCCTGAAAGAAAAAAGAATCATGATTTTATCTCATTGCATCTCGTCCTCGAACCCAGTCCAGACCCTGATTCAAGAATCACGCTGTCAGAAAAGACTGACCTGTTTGGGCAGCAAAAAATCAAAGTCAACTGGCAAATAAAGGATAGAGATCTAGGCAATGCCAGTCGCGCGATGGAACTGGCAGCAATCGAATTCGGGCGCATGGGACTCGGTCGAGCCTACGGTGAAATTTTCAAGGACAGCAGCCATTGGCCTCAAGCCATGGAGGCGGGCAAGCATCACTGTGGAACGACACGCATGACCGATAACCCGCAGACTGGTGTGGTGGACAGAAACTGCAAGGTCAACAATATATCGAATTTATATCTTACCGGTTCATCGCTGTTTCCTACCATCGGCTATGCTAACCCGACTCTGACCATCGTCGCACTGGCTTTGAGGTTATCCGATCACTTAAAGGGCTTGCCTGCATGAAACAGAATAGCAGGTTTAAAAGCCGTAGAACCTTTCTCAAAACAGGCATATTCATTGCCGGCGCTGCCGTCATCGGTACAGGGCTAAACTTTACAATACGGCCCGAAACACGATCCATTGCCCGAATGTTAACCCATTATCTGGATTATCCTGATCTCGCCATACAACTGGGTAGCAGCCTTATCAAGAATGAACCGGCACTTGCACAGCTAACGATTGAGCAGATGACCGACCTGGCATTGCAGGATGTCGGATTAAATAAAGATCAGCTTAGCTATTATTCATTGCTGACGAACATAGACAACTTCCGGAAAGCAGTACATAAAGACTTCGACATGGAAAATATCCTGCATGTCGACGGCTGGGTAATTTCCAGGACAGAAGGCCATTTATGCGCCCTGTTATACCTTTATGAAAATGCTAATGGCAGGTCAGCCTGAATGACTGTATGAGTGTCGTTGCGAAGGAATTTGATGCATTAGCATCTGACTATGAAAGCAATCGTCTGGCGCCCTGGTATCAGGCACATGCCGATGAAATGCTGCGCCATTGCCTTAATATAGATGATGGTGACATCCTCGACATCGGCTGCGGTACAGGCCACTTCCTGCGTGAGTATCTTAAAGACAAGCCAGCAGTCAGGGCCGTCGGCATAGACTTATCATCATCGATGATTGCAGAAGCCACAAGAAAATCAGCGGAAGCAGGACTTGAAAACCTGAAATTCATTCACGCAGACTGGGAAACTATGGGTCTCGAAGCCTTCTCGGGTTATAATTTCAGGATTATCTTTTGTGCCAATGCCTTTCATTACTTTACTGATCCCCGGGCTGCCAGCAGCAGGCTCTACGAACTGGTTCAGGAAGGTGGTGTGGTCTATGTACTGGAACGCAATAAGGCCAGATCACTTTTAACCTTTTTCTGGGGCTTTCTGCACAGCACATTGATCAAAGACCAGGTGGTGTTTTATAAAAACGCCGAACTGGTGAAATTCTTCGAGGATGCCGGCTTCAAAGGCGTGAACATTATCCGGTCTATAAAGAAGTATTTCTGGAAAAACAAATTATTTACCAGCATCGTCCTTATTGAAGGCAAAAAGTCAAAATCATAAAGACGGGCTGAACCAGACAAACAATCGAATAACACTACAGGAATACAATGATTAACCTCAGTTTGCTTGAAGAAAAACAGGCATTATCTTTGCCTGAAGAATACAAAGACCTGGCGGGCAAGAAATTACTCGTCACTGGCGCAGCGGGTTTCATCGGCGGCGCTCTGTTCAAACGACTGGTCGAATATGATCTGGACGTCATCGGTACAGTGCTCTACGAGGAAGAAGCCTCTACCTTGCGTGAAAATGGCTACAAAGTAGAAGTACTGGATCTTGCCAGTGATAAGTCCTGGGATGAACTGCTGAAAGGGATAGATATTGTATTCAATATCGCCGCACTGTTTCAGGAAGTTGAAAACACCGAAGCCATGTACCATAAGGTCAATGTCGATGGTACGCTAAAACTGATCAAGACAGCTGAAAAAGCCGGTGTCGAACGCTTCGTCCATTGCAGTACCGTCGGTGTACATGGCCACGTTAAGGAAATTCCCTGTACTGAAAGAACACCTTTCAACCCGATGGATGAGTACCACCGAACCAAACTGGAAGGCGAGCTGGCCGTGCTGGATTTTGCTCGTACCCTTGGCGACAAGGGCATGATTGTTACCGTCAATCGGCCTGCCATGGTCTATGGCCCTGGCGACACGCGTATGATGAAGATTTTCAAGGCTATAGATTCCGGTAAATTCATGATGATTGGATCTGGCGAGGTGCTGGCTCACCTGGGATATATTGATGATCAAGTTGACTCGCTGATTCTCAACGCTGTGCGTCCACGCAACATGGTACAGCTGGAAGCCTTTAACATTGCCTCAAGCAAACCCATTACGCTAAATGAACTCTCCCGGTTTATTGCTGATGCTGCCGGGGTGAAATTATCAAAGATTAAAATCCCGGTAGCCCCGGTCTGGTTTGCCGGACTGGTTTGCGAAACCATCTGTCAACCTTTCGGCATCAAGCCTCCCATTTTTCGCCGTCGCGTCGGTTTTTTCACCCACAACCGTGCCTTCGATATCAGCAAGGCCAATGACTTGCTGAACTACCACCCAAAGGTCAGTGACCAGGATGGCATCAAAATCACCTTAGACTGGTACAAAGAAAAAGGACTCATCTGATATGTGCGGTATTGCCGGCATCATGGGCTCACAACGAGCCGATGCCATCAAAAAAATGACCGATATCATGATCCACCGTGGTCCGGATGATTCCGGTTACTATCATGACAATGAAATCTCGTTAGGACAGCGTCGACTGTCTATTATTGATCTGAACTCCGGCCGGCAACCCATTTCGAATGAGGATGACAGCCTGCAGCTGGTATGCAACGGCGAAATCTATAACAGCCCGGAACTGAGAGACACACTGATCGCCAAAGGCCATCAGTTCAAAACGGCAACAGATGTTGAGGTCATCCTGCACCTGTATGAAGAATATGGCGATGACTGCGTAAAACACCTGCGAGGAATGTTTGCCTTCGCACTTTGGGACAGCCGCAAAAGACGTCTGTTTATGGCGCGTGATCACCTAGGCCAGAAGCCGCTGTTCTTCTGCCAGAAAAATGGCGGCTTTGCCTTCGCTTCTGAAGTCAAAAGCATACTGGCTGCAGGACTTATCAAGCCGGAAATAGATCTTGAGGGCCTGTGGCATTACATGTCTTTACGCTTTATGCCGGACCACCATTCATTGTTTAAAGGCATCCAGAAACTGCCTGCCGCGCATTACCTGGTACTGGAAAATAACCTGATCTCGATCAACCGCTACTGGGATGTCGATTTCAGAGAAAAGCTTACTGCCAGCAAGGAAACAATCGTCGATCAACTTGATGAGTTATTACTGGATACAGTTAAAGGGCATCTACTCAGCGATGTGCGAGTCGGTGCATTCTTAAGCGGCGGTATCGATTCCGGTACTGTGGCCTCAATGATGGCGGTACTGGGCGAAAAGAATCTCCCGCATTTCTCTCTCGGTACAAAAGAAAAAGAATTTGATGAGCTGCCCTATGCCAGGATGGTGTCAGAGAAATACGGCATGGAAGCGCATGAGCAAATTATCGAACCGGATCTCATCCACACCATCCCTTCGATGATTTATCACATGGATGAACCTGCTGACCCGTTTGGCTTTGGTGTCTATCTGGTGTCAGAAATAGCGGCTAAACATGTCAAGGTTGTACTCGGTGGCGATGGCGGTGATGAAAACTTTGCCGGCTATGATCGCTACGCTGGACAACGGCTGGTTGATTATTACTGCCTGCTCCCGCAATGGTTCCGCCAGAATATCGTGAAGAAGCTCACAGATCGTATACCTGAATCCTTCGGCTATAAAAGCATGGCCCAGAAAGCGGCCTGGGTAAATGAGATGTCGCTGTTCTCCGGTGGTGAGCGCTATGCACAAAGCATGGGTGTTCTGCGTTTTACACACGAATCAAAGCATAAGTTATTTACTGAGTCAGCCATTAATGAAATGGGTGACCCCTCTTCTGCTGAAAAAATCCTTAAGTTTTTCAATGCCGATAATGCAAACAATGTGGTCGACAAGATGCTCTACACCGACCTGATGACGCGTATCCCCGACCATTTGCTGACCATCGGTGACCGCATGACCATGGCACATTCACTGGAAAGTCGCGCACCGCTCATCGATTATAAGGTGGTTGAGTTCGCTGCCAGCATCCCGACAAACCTGAAACTTAACAGCCGGGCTCTGAAAGGTAATCATCTAAAGTACATCCTTCGTGAAGTCGCTTCCCGTTACCTGCCACAGGAATTGATTACTCTTAAAAAACAGGGCTTCCGCTTCCCACTGGGCATATGGTTTCGCACCGATCTGAAAAACTTTCTTCGTAAACTGTTTGATCAAAGTCGCTTCGTTGAACTCGGGCTGTTTGAAAAAAGCTATATCGATACATTGCTTGATGAACATATATCAGGCAAGGTTGATCATAATTATAGAATATGGGTATTGTTAAACCTTGAGTTCTGGTATCGCATGTATTTTGAAGGTGAGACCGTTGAATCGATGAAAGAATTTTCTGACCAGTTAGCCTGATCTATTTTTATTAAGCCATGTCAACGAGGATAAACAAGACACATAAAGTTCTTTCCGAAGAAGGTTCTGCCCTGTCCAAATATCAACATATTATTGTCGGCGATGACTCCTGGCTGTATTTATTCTATTTTGAGTTCTGCGTCCTGCTGGGCAAGTTCCCCGGGGCACTGGGGATACTGCTAAGAAAGCTCTTCTGGCCACGCTTGTTCGGTTCCTGCGGCAAGGGTGTGATGTTTGCTGATAACATCGTTTTACGTCAGCCTAAAAATATTCACCTGGGCAACAATGTCGTCATCAGTGAGTTCTGTGTGCTGGATGCCCGCCATGATGATGAGGATGAAGTCATCGTACTTGATGATGATGTCATGCTTTCAAGCAACGTCATGATTTCATGCAAGAATGGTTGTATTAAAATTGGTAAAAGTACAGGGCTAAGCGCCCAAACGATTATTCACGCCACTAATGACTGTCCCGTCAATATTGGCGGTGATGTCATCGTCGGCCCGCAAAGCTATATCTCCGCCGGTGGGAATTATCATTTCGATCGGCTGGATGTCCCTATACGTGAACAGGGAATCAACCCGGATGGCGGCATTACTCTTGAAGATAATATCTGGCTGGGTGCTAAAGTCACTGTTCTGGGTGGCGTGACAATGGAAAGCGGCAGCATCGCTGGCGCCGGAGCCGTAGTGAATAAATCTATCCCTGCCAATGCAATCTGTGCCGGCGTACCGGCAAAGGTAGTCAGGACCAGGGAATAGTTCCAGAAATTATTTTTTCAAGACGCGCTGAATCGCATCAAACCACTTTTCGGCCATTTTCTCTTCGCCACTTGCATTCGGGTGAACCTTGTCATACAAGTCAGCTTTCCCATCAAAACCAGCAAATTGATCAACCAGTATGACGGGAGAATCAGCTGTTCCCAGCGTCTTCGAAAGCGTGGTGATGGTCTCATTCAATGAAATGACGGCCTTTGTATCGTTGGCCGCACGTGTCGTCGGGATAAGCCTCGCCAGCAGAATGCTAACCTTTGAATTGTCTTCTCTCAACAATTCAATAATATTCTTCAGCTCTTCGCCTGTTGACTGATTGCTCTGCCGCATAAATGCATCATTTGTCCCCAAATGAATCAATACGATATCAGCATCGTATTTCGCCAGCCAATCCTGCAAACGTCCGGCACCTGAACCATTATCAACGCTTCTTCCCCTGATAATTTCATCAGCAGTCCAGGCAAAATGCCCTTCGTGATCCGGGTCAAACTTAAGCCCCCGGTAGTCATCATGTGGCGGCGGCCCTGGATTATACCGGCCAAACTGGCGATTCATGGATCCGACAAAATCAAAATCCAGGTCTGCATCAACCAGTTTCTTCCATAGCGGGTAGCGAAAACTCGCACGGTTGCTTTCGGCCTGGGTAATGGAGTCACCCAGGACAAGAATTTTTATTGTACCTGCCCCATTTGTCTGTGCTGCAAAGGCATGGCTAGAAAATAGAGCAAAAAAAACCAGGATATTGGGGACTATTATCCTGGTGATGGTGTAGAGATTATTCAATGCATTAACTGCCCCAGTAAAATCGTTAAAACCTTAGGCCGACAGTGGTAAATACAGACAGGCCATCACCGTAGACATTGGTGCTTGCTCCGGTGTCTCGATATGTCAGAGAGGTCCCCAATTGCGTGTT
>JBLYYR010000145.1:0-4086 GCA_048550195.1 Arenicellales bacterium | reverse complement strand
GTAAATCTTACAACAATCGCGCCGAGCGGCACTCCTACACCATTCCGTTTTTGATTTTGGTTTTAGCCTTTGACTCACCCATCCCCTTTTGGGTTGTCGAGCACTGGAAGGCTGGGCCGGATAAGCGCGGTGCCTTCAGATTACAATATCTGTAACCTATGTCTCTGGACTAATGTGTTACCTATGTGTATAGCTCATACCGTCGTTTCTTTTGGTGTGTTTCTTTAGACAAGTAAAGAAAAGTCACTCGCCCATAAGGGGCGAAACCCTCAGCCGGGCACCGGCACAAAAAATAAAAAAGAAAGAGAACCCAGCCGTGCGCAAGCACAAAAAAAGAAAACAAGAGGGAAGAAAAGTAAAAGTCTTCAGTTCAACAGTTTGTAATCAATCACAGCAAAATCAGCACCGGACATTACAAGGTTTCCTGCAGCAATACGGTGACTTTCTTCACCGATAAGTTCCATTGTCCTTCCTGGGCGATATACGCCCACTGGTACCAACAGTATTCTCTTATCGCTGGAAAAATTTGAGGCTCCAGAAACTGACATCACGTCGACAGCGTGATCCGATGACAGATCCATCAGCAGCTTATATCTCTCTGCCTGCCGACCCATAATAAACATGCCCACTCGTATACGTTTGTTGGCTGTATATCTCGCCCAGCGAACAACGGCAAGTGACCATTTATCGAGATCATTGCTATCTCGAATAGCGATCATGTCGCCTATCTTGAAGCGGGCGTCACAATCAGTGTTCATTTCCACCTGGTACCCCATTTCACTGGCATCAATAATCGCACAGCAGCGCTTCTCAATTAATGGTTCCTTTTTAAGTGCCTTCACCAGTAAGCTACCCATATTTTCCACAATCTGGCTATAACCGGTTACGACTTCACATACACCCTCTCTGTCATGCCGAACATCCTGTCTCACTGGGTGTTTGCCCCAGTTCAAAGTTAAACGGCGGTACATTTCCAGTTTCTGCATGGCTTTTTCAGATACTTCTGTAACCCTGCCATCAAAAGTCTCATGAGCCATTGAATCAATTTCAAATTTCAATACTTTTACCAGCTCTTTGGTACTCAATACGGAAAAACGGTCAGAAGTGGCCAGATCACCACTATGTGACAGCACAGGTACTGCAGGATAATCACTTTCGGCATCAACGCTGAACATACACTGCTGTTCTGCCGTATGAGTGTTGTGTTCAAGTTTGCAGAGATGTGCCCATTTGTTCAGGGACCTGTTTAATTCACCAAAAGCAACTACCGGAAAATGATAAGGATTACAAAGACCCAGCAATAAACTACGTTTATATATATGTTTTATCAGAAAGAATTCATCGCGCATTTTTTCTTCATCGATAGCACTGTTGCCGCTAACATCAAGGATAAATCGCGAGTAATTATAAATATGATGAATCTCATGCCAGATTCCATCGGGTGCCGGCTTGTATCCTTCATAGGAGGCACGAAGCTGCTCAGCAAGGAAATTGATTGCGCCGTAGCAGGCCAGAATCAGATCTTCATGTAATTCCTTTCGGTTTGCATGTGAATCTTCCGAATTTTGCAGAACCCTCGATGCGAGGGTCATTATGGTACCTTTATACAAATCAGCCATAATGGCATAGATTCGACCAAGACCAGCAACATGCGCCAGTACATGACCAGGCAGTGGTAAATCTCCCTCTGCAATAACGGCCCGTACCGCATAAGCTGTATTGCTTAATAATGGTCGAATCCAGTCCAGTAATTCAAGTCGCTGATGGTCGGTGCATTCGACGTAGTGAAACTGTTTTACCTTGGCTTCAAGCTCCGGGACTTGAAGAGTGGCAGTGGATGTCAGCCAGTTGGTTAACTCAGGGACTGAAGAAGGACTGAGTGCCTCATCTTGATCATAGGAATGTATTTGTAGCTTTGGCTTCATATCGCTGGTTTGCACTATTCTGCATGCGGAATACAATGAGTATTCATGCTATAGCCCCTCCCCCTCATTTTTTTTAATATCATTTATAGCCACACGTAATCGACGAACCCGGCTAGTCTAATATTAGCCCATTATATGGCTTAAGGGTACCTCTATTCTTCATCCATATGCAGAGCTGTCTTTAAGGGAAAAAATACAATTAATCAGTATATTACTGGCCAGGCAGTCTAGCCAAAATCATTCAGAAGGCTTTTTCGCACTGGCTCACTGAGAGTTATTTCATGCTGATATTCAGGATGATTGACACCAGCATACATCAATGCCCCCTCCTTCAGCGCCGTTATCATTGCTTCAGAGAATTCAAAACGCATGAAATGTACCGATGAGGTTTTTTCTTCAGTCTCCCGCTCAAGGTCTTCATTAGCAATGGGGTATACCTTTTCAAAGCCTTCTACTTTAAGCCAGGTGTTTCTTTCCACCCCAATCAATTTAGCCAGTGCTTCTTTTCGCTCATCTACATCACTGAATTCGATCATCATAACCACTTTCAGGTTCTGACCATCCGGTATTAGCGGATTATAGGCATCCAGTTCCTCGTCAATGCCTTCTGCATCAAAGATTTTTTCTATCCGCAACATCTCCTGTACCTGATACTGCATAGTCAATCTGTCTTCAAACAGCAGACGCAGGTTTTCCCCTAACTGGATAAAGCGGGTCTTCTTATGCTGCATCACTTCAGCACGAAAATCATCACGGATGACTGCATAGTTTTCCAGTGAAAAAAGATCTGTCCGTTGCAATTTTTTCATTATTTATCTCCTAATCCGTAGGCAATGCGCAGCAGGCTCATCGGATGTGTAGGCTCGCTGTTGTCACCGAGAATATTCCCCAGATGGTGGCCGGCTATCGGACAGTCTGAAGTGAAATGATCCGGTTCACTTTTCTTGATCCGGTTTGCCACCGGTCGGCCTATCTTAACAGCAAAATCAAAGGTCTCTGCCTTCACACCATAGGTACCATCATGACCGGAGCAGCGTTCAATGGTATCGATTTCGATGTCCGGGATGAGACTCAGTACATCACGAGTCCTGGGGCCAATATTTTGTACCCGCTGATGACAGGCGACATGATAGGACACCTTGCCGACAGATGATTTGAAATCAGTTTTTAACAGTCCTTCTTTTTTCCTTTGTGCAAGATATTCAAATGGATCAAAAAAAGCATCTGCTACTTTCTTAACCTCTGCATCATCTGGAAATAATAAAGGCAATTCCTGCTTGAACATCAGCGTGCAGGAAGGCACCGGTGAAATCAGGTCCCATCCGGCATCAACCATTGCAGCCAGGGCTGGAACATTGACATTTTTTGCCGCTTCTACAGACTCCAGATCACCCAGCTCAAGTTTGGGCATGCCGCAACATTGCTCCTTCTCCACCAGAGTGACGGGAATATCATTATGTTCCAGAACAGCAATCATGTCGCGGCCAACTGCGGGTTCATTGTAGTTTCCATAGCAGGTTGCAAACAGTGCCACCTTACCGTTGGTTCTTTCACCCGGCTTTGCCATTTTGGCAGAAAGCCCGGTATGCTTTGCCTGTTGTTTGAGCAAAGTCTTTGAATGGTATTCAGGCACATAAGCACGGGCGCTAACTCCAAGCGTTTTCTCCAGCACCTTACGAATGCCCGAATTTTTATTCGAGGCATTAACAAAGTTTACAACAATCGGGATGCCTGCCAGCTTGCCGACAGTATCAGTAGAGGTCAGGATTTTATCGCGTGTGCGCACCTCACCTTGTTTAAACTTCACCGCCTTGGCACGCAACATAAGGTGTGGAAAATCAATATTCCATTCATGCGGCGGGGTATAGGGACATTTGGTCATGTAGCAAAGGTCGCACAGGTAGCACTGATCAACGACCTTCATATAATCTTTTTTGTCGATGCCGTCCACTTCCATCGTAGGGGATTCGTCAACCAGGTCGAACAACACAGGGAAAGACTGACAAAGGCTGACACAGCGACGGCATCCATGGCAGTGGTCATAAACACGCTCAAGTTCTTTATACAGGGCAGCCTCACTAAAGAACTCCGGATCCTTCCAGTTTACAGGGTGTCGTGTGGGTGCCTGAAGATTTCCCTCTTTTGGTACTGTTGCCATTAG
>JBLYYR010000144.1:0-4952 GCA_048550195.1 Arenicellales bacterium | reverse complement strand
CGTATTTTCCTGCCCATGCATCAGCAAAAATAAAGTCAATTGAGTTGGGCTCAGTGTTTGTTATCAATTCACCACCTTCACCAATAATAAATTTCACTCGATCGTCTTTGCCAAGGTGCTTCTTTGCTATTGCGACTAGTCCTTCATTGCTATCAACGGTTGTAAGAGACGAGCAAGAGTCCATTCCATGAAGTATCCAGGAAGTAGATATACCACTCCCCGTTCCAAGTTCAAGAAAATCGCCGCTTACTTTTGTCGCAGATAGAGTAGATAGAAATGAACCTAACAAGGGATCTGACAACTGATCAAATCCGATATTATTTGTGTCTTTTAATATTTCTTCATAAGCAACTGGATATATTTTAACTGTGTCTTTCATATATATTGCTCTCATCTTCTTTTAAGGTATAGCGATAAGAGCCTTGGGGGAGGTCCCCCTCTTGCACAAGTCCTTCTTGCGCATTATGTTATATGACTTTTATCTCACGTTTTTATCAACAAAACTATTTAATTCAGCAACCGACCGAATTACATATAAAGATTTATTAGTCGATATTTTTTCTAATTTCTGCATAAAATTTTTGTTCCAGAATTTTGGGCAAATTCTTAGCACCTTATAGCCTTCCAAAGTTCCCTTTAAAATGGAACTACCATCAGGCCAACCTTCGGGTTTGATAAGTATCCCTTTTAATAATCGCTTTGTTACCAGCCAGTAGCAGATAATATAAGGCAATTCTATATAGATCAAAGTATCAGCTACCTCCAATCGCTCGTAAAATGACTCAACAGGTCCGAAACCATCAATAATCCAGCTATCGGAGGATAGTATGCTTTCATGCTTCTCATCGTATGTCACACGATCTACTCTAGATCCATTTTTATTAAATACAATGGAATCTAAAGCATGCAATTTAATTTCCGTAGCTGACGCCAGACTTTTACTTAAAGTAGATTTACCGCTACCGGGTTTACCGAACACGACTATTTTTTTCACGCTACCACCATTAGCTTAGAGTAAACCCATGAGGCAGAAATAGAAAACCCGCCTCTTGGGCGGGTTTGACAAAATTATAAATGCATCAAAAATCCCACCATTCCTATGGAATGAATATAATTCGGGCTTTCTGTTGCGTAAGATTTGTATCCATCGATATATCTTGATTGAGGGTTAGTTTAATGTCAACTATCAATTAGACAAGAATATTTCCGCGAAGGCATATAGTGCCAAAATCAGCGGAAGAAAAAATTCTCACACCTTTTGCGAAAGCAAAAGATTGCGCCACTTTTGTCTTCCGCTGATCTTTTTATGTGTACATTCGTCGATGCTAGGTAGTACCAAACCCGAACTCTGGTATCTGTCCACCTAAGACTTCACTAGTGTTGCCTACCTCATCGCTGTCACACAGTTGCAAAACCAATGCTTCGGCTGCTGCTTTGTCAACCATTGCCATGGCAACCTCCGCTTCTTTCTGAGCTAATAGTGCTGATTCTTGAGCAAGTGCAGATGTACGGGTCGCAACGAGCGCAGCAGCGGCAATGCTTGCTGCGATTGCACCTATTAGTAAGGATGGGTTCCAGATTGACACTGCTACAGCAGTAAGAGTTGCGATAAGTGCAGCCTGGGCTTGCGTCAGTGCCGTTTGCGCCTGTGCAACAGCCGAGGCTTGTGCATCCCTGGCAGCAACCGCATCATTCAGTTGTTCGGTAGAAGCTTGCAGGAGAGCTTGCGCACTAGTGCAGTCAACCGGAGTGGGCGACTCCAATGCGTTAGCTACAATGCCAGGCCCCACTGCTACAATTCCAGCGCCTCTGCCAAACGCTCCAAGGCATGCAACTGCCTGGTAGAGCAAGAACACGGCAGCGAAAAGACCCAGAAAAACACCCGCAGCAATTAGAGCTGCTGAGAAACAAGCCCACCACGTAATCGTCGCAGTGAGGCACACCAGTGCCATGACGGCTAAAAATCCAGCCGCGAACAGAAAAGCTGTGCCTACGGCGGGAAGCCAAACTGTCCATAGTCTATTCAGAAAACAGTCAATCCAATTCATCTTGTTTCTCCCAGTGAGGTTAGATTATAACTCGCATAAAAAAGTCAGCACATTAGACCTGGCATTTGCTCTTAGCGCTGATGTTACCCACAAAAAGACACGTTGTAAAAGATGTCAGAGTTAAACGCACTGTTAGGATTTATTGATTTCTATAACTCGCTACGTTTTTATCAATAATTTTTTACTAGTTCGTATGTACGCTTTTGAGCTTCTGTAATGTCTTCTTTTTTCATGCCTTTTGCAATAGCGCGCATTTGCACAGATGCTTTTTGCTTTAGTTGTTCTGATGGAGAATTTGTAGTTGCTAAACCAGACCATGCAAGTGCATTAATTGTATTTTTTTCTATTCCCAGCCCTGTTTCATATAATTGTGAAAGAGTAAGCATAGAATAAAAATGCCTATGTTCTGCCGCTTTCTTATACCATTTTACAGCCTCAGTAGTATTTTTTTCGAGACCTCCACCACCAATCATATATAGACTAGCAATATTACCCATGGCTGAACCAAGATGCTTCTCTGATGCCTTTTTCCAATATTTATATGCAATGCTTAAATCTTTCTCAACGCCGTTCCCAAATGCATACATATTACCTAAATTACCAAGGGCATCAACGTCGCCTTTTTCGGCAAGAGGATTGAGAATTTCTAATGCTTTTTCGTGTTTACCATTTCCTGATAACCTTAAGGCCTCACTAATAGTTGCACCATGTGCCGAAAGTGAAAATATAAGTAAAATTATTGATAATATTTTTTTCATATTTTTTATCCTTCTATCCAACGTCTGTGCTAACTTGCGCGCTTAATAAACTAATAGACACCCACATAATATTCCCATTGTTTGCGATGGGTCAGTCCTTACCTGAAGATTGATCCACACCCCAGAGAAATGCTCGCCGTACACAGCGGTAGATACAATAGTAATAAGGGGTATCGTCTGAAGAAATCTGGCTTTTTCGTGAACGCGGCATGTCAGGCACCTCCATGTGTCTGTTCTAGATGATGATTTTTTTGTTCGGGTGCTGTCAACCTAAAGAATATGAGGGAGCTTGTCAATATTTTGGTGGGTGTCCTACATACCTGTTTTCGCCCCCTTTAACTCTACTTTAGTTTTGACGCCCATATGGCTAGTCTATGCTTCATTGCCAACTGAGATATCTGATCTTGAGGGATAGGTTGTATTATTTTGTCGTGTACCAATAGACGATATATGAATTCGATTTTTTCATTTGCCGAATCTGTGGGTTCAAATTCAACAACGCCTCTTTTTTCTCCGTATTTTACTCCTTCAGCGATTGCCTTTTTTACTAATTCCTTTTCATTCTTTAGTTTCTTCATGGTTAGGAAATGCCTTCTAACGATTGAACTCACGAGATTTTGCTTAGTGCAGTGTAGCAAAATTCCAGTGAAGTGATTTGTTAGGTGTTTTGTTCACAATATTAAATCACTCCGACCCATTTAATTGCAAGGCACTAGAGAAATATTTTACATTGTAAAATAGGATTGACACCTTTTCACTGACCCCTTTTCACTGTGGAGCACCAACATATTCAGGGTTCTGGTTTCTTACAATCAAACGTCCAAGAATTAACGTGGGGGCATAACGTGCGCTAATAAACATACGGGTGATTATATCAATCAGAAATATAATGACCGTAAACTTCAGCATAACAAAGTTAGCAACCACTGCTGCGTTCATCACCGGTATAAACATCATTAAAAATAATAGCCCGGCTGCGGCGCGTATTTAACGCTCATTTAAAACCGGTATGTCATAAGCTTCAACAACTTCACCAAACTGTATGATCTCCCTCATTTATTTTCTCCATTTTAGTTCTGTAGTGCGTCGCGATTATATGTGGTCTGACCTAAAATAATGCAAAGAATGGTGCCAGAACACAGATAACTCTAATATAAGCAACAGCTGTGTTCTGGCCCCCCGCCCCCCTTTATTCTTGGGCCCTTTCAGCTTTAGTCCTTCTCTGCCCACTCACGAATTTTGCGCTTCAGCTTTTTCTCTACCTTTTCACCAACCTCATCCCAATCTTTGCCAGAATCAGTGCTTTCTTCATCTTCAGCCCATTCATTTAATTTACGCATTACTTTAATTTCAACTTTTTTGCCTATCTCATCCCATTCTTTTTCACGTTTTTTATTCGCTGCGGATTTACAAGTCACGTGAGAGCTACCACCCCAGACAAAAATTACACCCAATAAGAAACCAAAATCGTACCAGCCACCCGTATTGTTTATCTCATAGACAGTAACATTTTCATTGAATAAGTGGATAATCAGACTTATAAACGCGATGACTCCGTGCCAGAGACCGTACCAGAAACCAGCTGGGTTATCTTGCGTGAATTGAACATCACCTGCTGTACAGGAAGATAACAGGAGGAATAAAGGGATTATAATTAGTAGCTTAAACAATCGAAATTTATCTAAATTCATTGTCGACTCCTTTTTATTTAGAAATAAATGAGGTCAGAACAAAGATAATTCTTATATAAGTAACAACCGTGTTCTGACCCCCCTTTTTCTGATCTGGGGCATCCACCACTCAGGTCTCAGTATATCCCAGGAATCAACCGATAGCGCACGCTTCGTGCATAGTCTCGATAACCCGGCAACTCTTCCTGTAATGTCTGGTCTTCAAGTACGGTTCTAATCACCGCGATGATTGATGCTACCGCCGCAGGAATCAGTGTCCATACCGAACCCAGAGCAAGAACAATACCGAACAGTGCAAGAATACTTCCAGCATAACCCGGATGCCGCACAAACCGGTACGGGCCACTGTCACACACCACATGCCCTCGATCCGTCTGAATGCGCACCACGCTGGAGAAAAAGCGGTTCTCTGCCAATGCCCATGCAGCGAAAGCGTATCCGAGCGAGATCAAAAT
>JBLYYR010000143.1:0-25595 GCA_048550195.1 Arenicellales bacterium | reverse complement strand
CAGATCGACTGTCAATTCACCAAACTTTATCTCAGAAGCCTGTATGGCATCATCCGCAATTTCGGCTATGCGCGTTTGCAGCGCCTGTAGTCTTTCGATGTTCTTCATCAATCAGCTGCGGGCAATGGTGTTGGTTCGAATCTTCTTCTGTAACTGCAAAATGCCGTATAACAATGCCTCAGCTGTTGGAGGACAGCCCGGGACATAGACATCTACAGGTACTATACGGTCACAGCCGCGCACAACAGAATAGGAGTAATGGTAGTAGCCCCCGCCATTGGCACAGGATCCCATGGAGATAACCCATCGCGGCTCAGCCATCTGATCATAGACTTTACGTAATGGTGCGGCCATCTTATTGGTAAGTGTACCCGCGACGATCATAACATCTGACTGCCGGGGACTTGGGCGAAACATTATGCCGAATCGGTCCAGGTCATAGCGCGCAGCGCCGGCCTGCATCATCTCAACGGCACAACAGGCAAGCCCAAAGGTTACCGGCCACATTGATCCGGTTCGTGCCCAGTTAATCAGGCTGTCCGCCGTGGTAGTGGCCCAGCCCCTTTCAGCCAGGCCATTGTCAGCGACGCTGTCGTTCACTCCCATTCCAGCGCTCCTTTTGTCCACTCATAGATGAAGCCAATGACCAGTATGCCCAGAAAAATCATCATCGCCACAAAGCCGAACATGCCGACAGACTCTTCCTGAAGAACGATTGCCCAGGGAAAAAGAAAGGCAATTTCAAGGTCAAATATAATAAACAGTATGGCTACCAGATAATAGCGCACGTCGAATTTCATACGTGCGTCCTCAAATTCATCGAAGCCACATTCGAATGGCGACAGCTTGACGGGGTTCGGGCGGTCGACTTTAAGTAACATGCTGAAAATCTTGCCGAACACGATAAGCATTGCACCGAACATAAAGCCCACGGCAATGAACACCAGAATCGGTATATAGTTTTCAAGCATTGTCATTATACAATTTTGACTGTGCCTCTCGGCATGTCACTCCTCCAATCGCGCGGCAAAAAGCGAAGCGCTCAGTCTAGGACGGCTTGCCCTGTGTGTCAAGCCAGGCCATGACTAATTAATTGTTATATTTCAATTACTTACAATATGCCCCACAAAGTCTGCACAAGTATTTTTTATTGCAGGAAAAGAATCAGCAGCCCTCTGGAATCAGCAGATCCCTGATTAGCTGACTTGATTTAAGGGTGCCTCATTATTAATTATGGTGCCGAAGGCCGGACTCGAACCGGCATGACTTGCGTCACCGCCCCCTCAAGACGGCGTGTCTACCAATTTCACCACTTCGGCCATGTTCTATTCATTTTTTTCGGGTCTGGTCACACCGGGCACAGTTCCTGGCACTTCAGGTACTACAGGAATTTCTGCGGCCGGAGAAGTTCCAATTTCTACACTATCGCCTACTGGTTCTGTGCCAGGCAATTCAGGGACGCTCTTCATAGACCCATCAACATTCTCAACAGGGATAGACGGCATGGTTTCTACTTTTTCAACCGGGATTTTCTCAGCTTCCTGAACAACACTGTCTGTTACGCTGGTTGGCTTTGCTGATATGCTGTAAAGATAGGTAAGTGACAAACTGGTTAAAAAGAAAATCGTAGCAAGTGCCGCAGTTGTGCGCGAGAGAAAATTCGCAGAGCCCTGACTACCAAAAAGGGATCCAGATGCACCCCCTCCTCCACCACCAAATGCAGCGCCTGCATCAGCGCCCTTACCATGTTGCACCAGCACCAGTATGATGATACTTACGGCGACCAGTACGTGTATTGCTATCAGTATATTAATCATGAGGATTGATTTGTTTCATTACGTAATTGATTATTTAGTATAAATAATTAATTTGCAGACTTACATATTGCAAGGAAGCTTTCGGCCTGAAGAGATGCCCCGCCAATCAGGCCACCATCGATATCCTGCATGCCGATAAGGGCATCTGCATTACCGGCATTCATACTGCCGCCATAAAGGATCTGCATGTTTTCTGCTATATCAGCACTTAGAGCTGAAAGCATATTGCGGATAAACCTGTGTACATCCTGCGCCTGTTCAGGGGTAGCTGTCATACCGGTACCAATTGCCCAGACAGGCTCATAGGCGATGACAGAGTTTGCCAGTTTATCAATGCCTACGAGATCAATGACTGCCAGCAGCTGGCGAGCAACGACAGCTTCAGTGTCACCGGACTCTCTTTCAGCCTGGGTCTCACCCACGCACAACACAGGTTTTAGACCGCCGTCCTGTGCGACTTTGAACTTGGCCGCGACATCCTGGTCGCTTTCACCATAGAGTGCACGACGTTCTGAGTGGCCAACTAATACATACTGACAACCGGCATCCACTAACATAGAAGCGGATATCTGGCCGGTAAATGCACCACTTTCGTTAATATCAAGGTCCTGAGCACCGAGTGAAATATCATCACGTCCTTTTAAAGCATCGGCTGCGCGAGGTATCAATATATATGGCGGACATATCAGCACTTCTGCATTGATGACATCACCACGGCCAGCAACAATACCATTGACCAGGTTCACGGTACTCTCTGAGTCACCGTTCATCTTCCAGTTACCAGCAACCAGGGGACGACGCATTCAATACTCCTTTTATCTATTTACGGTATATGATGGGGGCGCAATGGTACGCGTGAAGCACTTGAAAATCAATGTAAATTGCCTGCTACCTGGCGAACGATATCAGCCAGCGACTCACAATGGCTAGTCACCTGAGAGGCATCGACGCCTTCGATCATCACCCGGATCATAGGCTCGGTTCCGGATGGTCTGAGTACCACACGCCCGCGCTCACCAAGTTCTGCTTCGGTCGCGCTGACGGCATCCCTGATAAGGGTGTTATTATTCATATTAAAATCTCGCGAAATCTCAACATTAATCATCATTTGTGGACAAGTTTCCATTTCTCCTGAAAGTTCAGCCAGTGGTTTCCCACTATCATGCATAACCTGCAATACTTCCAGTGCAGCAACTATCCCGTCGCCCGTGGTAGATTTGTCCAGACAGATAATGTGGCCGGAGGCTTCCCCGCCTAATTGCCAGCCATTTTCTCTCATCAGCTCCAGTACATAGCGATCACCTA
Source organism: Arenicellales bacterium (assembly GCA_048550195.1). Lineage (GTDB taxonomy): Bacteria > Pseudomonadota > Gammaproteobacteria > BMS3Bbin11 > BMS3Bbin11 > BMS3Bbin11. The sequence goes on along the minus strand of JBLYYR010000143.1, from coordinate 22,473 downwards.
CTGCGGCCCTCAGAAAATCAATCTTATTTGCACGCAAGGCCTGCTCCATCCCAAGATTGCTCATCACTGTACCGACGACACCGCCCTGCAATTCTCCACGGCGGGACCGTGCCAATGCCATTATCAGAATCAGCTTATCACCATTAACTATTTTACCGCGATGATCAACCATGATCAGACGATCGCCGTCGCCATCGAGTGCGATTCCCAGATCAGCCTCCTGTTTTACAACGGCAGCCTGCAATGCCGCTGTATCTGTCGCCCCGTAACCTTCATTAATATTGAAACCATCAGGCTCATCACCAATCACATGCAACCTGGCTCCTAATTCAGATAACACGCTGGGTGCAATGTGATAACTAGCGCCATTGGCACAATCCAGGACTATAGACAGCCCTTCCAGGTTTACATGATTGGCAATAGTCGCCTTACAATATTCGATATAACGTCCGGCTGCATCCTGATAGCGGGTAGCTTTACCCAAATCACGGGAATCGACTGTCCTGAAAGGCTGCTGCATCATCTGCTCTATCGCCAGTTCCGTCTCATCGGGGAGTTTCTCGCCAGACGGAGAGAAGAATTTGATGCCATTATCATAATAAGGGTTATGAGAAGCACTGATGACTACGCCTGCCTGCGCGCGCGCTGTGCGCGCCAGATAGGCAATACCCGGAGTTGGCATCGGTCCCAGCAAACTGACATCAATACCGGCAGAAATTAGACCGGCTTCCATCGCTGACTCAAGCAAATAACCTGAAACGCGCGTATCTTTACCAATGATTATCTTGCCACGGCTGTCGCCATGATTACCGAGTACATTGCCCAGTGCCCAGCCTAACTTCATCACTGTAGTGGGTGTTATCGGCTCTTCTCCCATACGCCCACGGATTCCATCTGTGCCAAAGTATTTCATGAATTTTCTTTTCTCAATTTTTCCACTGCTTCCGCCATACGGATCGCATCGGTTGTCGCCTTCACATCGTGGACTCTGACAATATTGGCACCATTCCTCACCGCCAGCAAGGCCAATGCGATACTGGCAAATACTCTATCGTGCTCCACTAAACCCAGAGTCTGCTCAATCACACTCTTGCGGGACAGACCTGCCAGAATCGGCAGATCATGGCTTCTGACATTTCGCAACTCGTTCAACAGAGTAAAATTCTGCTTCTGTGTCTTGCCAAAACCAAATCCCGGGTCGAGTATCAAGTTGTTGATATCCAGACCGGCAGCTACGCAGGCGGCCACACGTTGTGACAGATAATCCCTGACATTCGCCGTGACATCATCATACACCGGGTTAAGCTGCATGGTGTCCGGCTCACCCTGCATATGCATCAGGCAAACCGGCACGTTGAGATCTGCCGCCGTACTGAGCGCCCCTTTCCCCGTCAGAGCGCGCACATCGTTGATCATGCCTGCACCGGCATTCACCGCTGCGTCCATCACCAGGGCCTTTGATGTGTCGATAGATATCGTCACATCAAAACGCCCTGCAAGTCTCTCAATGATCGGAATAACGCGCTGCATTTCCTCGTCAGCATTGACTGGCGCTGCACCCGGTCGCGTTGATTCACCCCCTATATCAATGATATCAGCACCTTCATCAATCATCATCGCTACATGATCAACGGCTGCATCAACAGCAAGAAAAAGACCCCCGTCCGAAAAGGAATCAGGGGTCGCATTGAGGATACCCATGATCGCTACCCGCCCTGTTTGCAGGAGCGGAGAGCCATCGGCTTTAGACAACATGCTTCGCTAGTGTTCGCCCGCCGGTTCGTCCATTTTCGGTTCAGGGCCTTTTTTATCACTCTTGCCACTGGACGAATCATCTTTGCCTGGTCCTTTTCCAGAAATATCAGCCGGTGGCAGCGGATTCTTGCCTGCCATGATCGCATCAATCTGATCAGCATCAATCGTTTCCCATTCAAGCAAAGCTTTGGCCATGATTTCCATTTTATCTTTGTTTTCTTCAATGATCTGTCGTGCGCGGGAATATTGCTCGTCAACAATTCGACGTATCTCCTTATCCACTAGTTCAGCAGTCGAATTACTAAGGTTTTTATGTGTCGTTACGTCTCTACCGAGAAAAACCTCACTTTCATTTTCGCCATAAACACGCGTCCCCATCAGGTCACTCATACCCCAGCGCACGACCATATTTCTGGCCATATCGGTAGCACGTTCAAAATCATTCGATGCGCCGGTCGTCATCTGGTTCATAAATATCTCTTCACCGATACGCCCCCCCATCAACACAGCGATATTATCCAGCAGATAGTTGCGGGTGTGGCTATACCTGTCTTCTGTAGGCAATTGCATCGTGACACCCAGTGCTCTGCCGCGGGGAATGATGGTTACTTTGTGTACAGGATCTGTACCGGGCAGCATCTTTGCAACAATTGCATGCCCGGATTCATGGTAGGCAGTATTACGGCGCTCTTCTTCCGGCATAATCATGGAGCGTCGTTCAACACCCATGATGATCTTGTCTTTGGCCAGTTCAAATTGCTCCATTTTAACGGTTCGCGAACTTGCTCTGGCCGCAAATAAGGAAGCCTCATTGATCAGGTTGGCCAGATCAGCGCCGGAAAACCCCGGTGTCCCACGCGCAATAATACTGGCGTCCACATCATCATCAATGGGAACCTTGCGCATATGGACTTTAAGTATTTGTTCTCTACCGCGGATATCCGGCAGCGGCACATAAACCTGCCGGTCAAAACGACCAGGGCGGAGCAGAGCGGGATCAAGCACGTCAGGACGGTTGGTGGCAGCGATAACGATGACGCCCTCATTGCCTTCAAAACCATCCATTTCTACCAGCAGCTGGTTCAATGTCTGTTCGCGTTCGTCGTGACCACCACCCAGACCGGCACCCCGGTGGCGACCTACCGCATCAATTTCATCGATAAAAATAATGCAGGGGGCGTGTTTCTTGGCCTGCTCGAACATGTCCCGCACACGTGAGGCACCGACACCGACAAACATTTCGACGAAATCTGAACCTGAAATGGTGAAGAACGGTACCTTGGCCTCGCCGGCAATCGCTCTGGCCAACAGTGTTTTACCGGTACCCGGTGACCCGGTCATCAACACACCCTGAGGAATTTTTCCCCCAAGCTTCTGAAAACGTGAGGGGTCTCGCAGGAATTCAACCAGCTCGGCAACCTCTTCCTTGGCTTCATCGACCCCAGCAACATCTTCGAATGTCACCTTGTTTTTGTCTTCGGTCAACATACGCGCCTTGCTCTTGCCAAAGCTCATAGCACCGCGGCCACCGCCGCCCTGCATCTGCCGCATGAAGAATATCCAGACACCAATCAACAGCAGCAGTGGGAACCAGCTGATAAAGATACTCATCAGCAATGAAGGCTGCTCGGGTTCTTTCGCATCAACCACAACACCATTTTTCAGCAAGTCATTGACCAGATCAGGATCATCCGGGGAATAAGTCTTGAAAGTAGTGCCGTCCTGACGCGTACCCGTAATATTACGCCCGGCAATGGTCACTTTAGTTACCTGGCCCTGCCTCACATCGGTTATGAATGAGGAGTAATCCAGTTTCGTCGCCTGCCCCGCCTGACGCGGAGCAAAATTGTTGAAGATGGTCATCAGTACGACAGCAATAACCAGCCACATGACGAGATTTTTTGAGATATTGTTCAAACTAGTGCCTCAATGATTAATATGAGTGAGAGTACAGTGTCTATATTTTGCCCTGCCGGTTACTGTGATTCAATAAAAAAGCTTAAAATATAAGCTTTTTCTCAGCCTTTAAAACCACGAGCGAGCAAAAATACTTCCGAACTGCGAGAACGCGACGCACCCGGTTTTCGTGATGCAACAGAGCGAAACGCCTTTAATAATTCCTGTCGCAGCTGATCAAACCCACTGCCCTGGAATACCTTCATTAACAGGGTTCCATCAGTCACCAGTACAGTGCGACTCCAGTCCAGTACAGCTTCTGCCAGGCCGATAGACCGCGCCTGGTCAGCAAGAGCTATACCACTTATATTGGGGGCCATATCTGATAACACAAGGTCTGCGCCTCTACTGCCCATCATTTCGACAAGCTGCGAACGAATTTTATTTTCAGTGAAATCACCCTGGATAAAATCCACACCTTCTACAGGGTCTATTGGCAGCAGGTCAACCGCGATCAGGTGGTCTTTTTTTCCTAGCCGGGTGCGCGCATACTGACACCAGCTTCCAGGTGCCGCACCGAGGTCAACCACATTCATCCCGGGGCGCAACAGCCTGTCTCTTTTGTCAATTTCTTCCAGCTTGAATGCAGACCTGGCGCGATAACCGGCCTTTTTGGCTTTTTTGACATAGCTGTCATTTACATGCTCGGTCATCCAGTTTTGGCCAAAACGATGCTTTTTGTCAGAACTCACCAGTGGATACCTCTAATGTTATTGACGAGAATATTTGCCTTATTCATTGTACAATTAGGCGCTTCTTTCAGGCTACAGAACCCGGAGTTTAAATGTCTCTCAACCGCAAGCAAACATCATATTTACGTGGCCTGGCACATCCTTTACCCTCGGTAGTCACTATTGGTGGCTCCGGCCTCACTGACTCGGTTATGAGCGAGCTTGAATCAACACTTGGTCATCATGAACTGTTGAAAATCAAGATTGCCACTGACAACCGGGATTTGCGTAAAAAGTTTGTTCAAGATATTTGCTCATCCACCTCTGCTGAGCTGGTTCAACAGATTGGCAAGGTCGCGGTGATTTTTCGTCCGAGTGAAAAAAATAAGATAAAGCTGCCGAGCTGATCAGTCCCTGCAGGCACACCCCTCACCTGGCGTCATCATTCTTAGCAATCCCGCAAGGGGAAAGCCGTTCAGGCTGCCGAATCACCAGCAGCAGCCCCAGCAGACTAACCAGTAAATAAAGCCCGCTGGCAATACCATGCAGCATCGCGAAACGTTTGTGTATTTCTGTCCCCTTCTGTATTGCACCGTCAGCCATGTCCTGCAGCCCGATTATTTCGGGTGTCAGGTAAAACAGATTAATGGCAAGGAATACAGCAATCAGGATGAGTACAGAAAAACGCCATTTTGCACGATTAAGAAAAGAATAAATGACGGTAAGAGCTAGCACAGAAGCCAACCCGAACCAGCTCATCAAAGTAAACAGTGCGCCTGCAATATCGCCTGCCTGTTGTGGACTTTGCAGGTGATCAAACAGTATCGGGGTGACTAAATAACCTACCGTCCACAGCCCACCTATCCAGAGAGTCAGGACAACACGTTGTATATTGACCAGCATTCTAAATATCATCCAGCCGCGAAGTGCAGGCCGGACTTCTAGATATATTTGACACTCAAAATCTCGTAGGATATTAAGCCACCGGGTGTCTGCACTTCTACTTCATCCCCTTCTTCCTTGCCGATTAAGGCGCGAGCAATCGGAGAGCTGACGGAGATTCTCAATTTTTCAATGTCTGATTCCAGGTTGCCGACTATCTGATAAGTGACATCAGCTTCTGTAGTGAGGTTATACAACTCCACCGTTGCACCGAATACAATACGTCCAGCCGTGTCCAGAGTTGTAGGGTCAATGATCTGAGCCTTACCCAATGAACTATCAAGCTCCTTGATTCGGCCCTCAATGAAACCCTGTTCCTCGCGTGCAGCGTGGTACTCAGCATTTTCAGACAAATCACCATGGGCTCGTGCTTCAGCAATAGCTTCAATGACTTTGGGCCGTGCAACCTGCTTCAAATGTTTAAGTTCTTCGCGTAGGCGCTCAGCACCCTTACTGGTGAGTGGCAAACTTTCCATTTCAATTCCTTATAAGTTCTTTTCTATACATTCAACATCACGAGTTTAGCGTTTTATGCAGATCCTGAAGCTTATAAACGGCCACCTCATTGTCAGCACGATGTGCCTCAATTGCCGCTTTAGCCGCTGCAAGTGTAGTGAAGTTGGTCACCTTATGCAGTAAGGCCTCTCTTCGAATGGTATAAGAGTCTTTCAGACTGCGCTTACCTTCAGTTGTATTGATTATAATGTCAATTTCATCGTTTTTAATCATATCAACAATATGCGGCCGGCCTTCACGCACCTTATTGACCTGCCTGACTTTGACGCCAGCCGCTTCAATTACCTTAGCAGTACCCCTGGTGGCCAATATATCGAAACCGTGTCCGGCCAGGTAACGTGCCACTTCCACTACCCGTGGCTGATCAATATCACGTACACTGATAAAAGCTCGACCTTTCTCGGGTATGTCTGCACCCGCGGCCTTCTGTGCCTTGTCAAAGGCTTCGCCAAAGGTTTTACCGACCCCCATGACCTCACCGGTAGATTTCATCTCCGGACCCAGCACCGGGTCAACACCCGGAAATTTTATGAAGGGAAAAACAGCCTCTTTGACTGAATAATATTTCGGAATGATTTCACCGGTAATGCCCTGATCTTCAAGACTGATGCCTGTCATACAGCGCGCCCCAATTTTTGCCAGAGGCCGCGATGTCGCTTTGGAAACAAAAGGAACCGTGCGTGAAGCGCGGGGGTTAACTTCCAGCAGGTAGATATCCTCACCCTTCACAGCAAACTGAATATTCATTAGCCCGCGGACACCAATTGCCAGTGCCAGACTGGTTGCCTGCCTGCGCAGCTGCTGAATTATGTTTTCAGGCAAACTGAATGGCGGCAATGAGCAGGAGGAGTCACCGGAATGCACACCGGCCTCCTCAATATGTTCCATGATGCCGCCAATGACCACATCCTTACCATCACATACCGCATCAAGATCCACTTCAATTGCATCGTTTAAAAAACGATCGAGCAGTACCGGTGAATCATTGGAAACCTGGATCGCCATGGTCATGTAGACATCCAGATCCTCGATGTTATGGACAATTTCCATCGCCCTGCCGCCCAGCACATAAGAAGGCCTGACAACCAGCGGAAAACCAATTTCATCTGCCCCGATCAGGGCTTCTTCACGACTGCGGGCGATACGGTTGGGTGGCTGTAACAAGCCGAGATCCTGAACCAGTTTCTGGAAACGCTCTCTGTCTTCCGCCAGATCGATAGAATCCGGCGAGGTACCAATAATTTTTGCCCCGGCAGCTTCCAGATCTTCTGCCAGCTTCAGTGGTGTCTGACCGCCATATTGCACAATCACACCACTGGGGTTTTCAATATGGATAATTTCCAGCACATCCTCCAGCGTCAGGGGTTCGAAATAAAGACGATCCGAGCTATCAAAGTCGGTCGATACCGTTTCTGGATTGCAGTTGACCATAATGGTCTGATAACCATCCTCACGGCAAACCTGTGCGGCATGCACACAACAGTAATCAAATTCTATTCCCTGGCCGATGCGATTTGGGCCGCCACCGAGAACCATTATCTTTTTGCAGCTGTCGGGGTTGGCTTCACATTCTTCTTCGTAGGTTGAATAGAGATAAGCGGTAGGCGTTGAAAATTCAGCGGCGCAGGTATCGACACGTTTGTAGACCGGACGAATGCCGTGTGAATGGCGTATTGCTCGAAATTCATGCTCATTTATATCCAGTAGTCTCGCCAGACGTAAATCAGAAAAACCTTTGCGTTTCCATGATCTTATCTGATGCTCTTCAAGTGACTCCTTATCTAGCCCCCGTATCTTCTGCTCCATTTTAACCAACTGCTCAATCTGATGCAGAAACCACATGTCGATGCGGGTGAGTTCATGGATTTCATCCCTCGACATGCCAGCACGAAATGCCTCGGCCAGGTACCAGATCCGGTAACAACCGGGTACTCGCAGCTCCCGGTAAAGTGTCTCTTTCAGTTCATCAGGATCGGTATCAGTGCAAATTTCGTCGAAACCGTCGGTGCCGATTTCCAGTCCTCGCAAAGCCTTCTGCAGCGATTCCTGGAATGTTCTACCAATAGCCATCACCTCACCGACAGACTTCATCTGCGTGGTTAAAACACTATTCGCCGCCGGAAACTTCTCAAAATCAAAACGTGGAAATTTGGTCACCACATAGTCGATGCTGGGCTCAAAAGAGGCCGGCATTGCGCCGCCAGTGATCTCATTCTGTAATTCATCAAGTGTAAAACCAACAGCAAGCTTGGCGGCGACTTTAGCAATCGGAAAACCCGTCGCCTTGGACGCCAGTGCTGAAGAACGCGATACCCGCGGGTTCATTTCAATAACGATCATGCGACCATCATCGGGATTGATCGCATACTGCACATTCGAGCCGCCGGTATCGACACCAATCTCGCGCAATACAGCAATGCTGGCATCACGCATGATCTGATATTCCTTATCTGTCAGCGTCTGTGCAGGCGCAACGGTTATAGAGTCACCGGTATGTACGCCCATCGGATCAAAGTTTTCGATCGAACAGATAATGATGACATTATCTGCCGGGTCACGCACGACCTCCATCTCGAATTCCTTCCAGCCGAGTATGGATTCTTCAATCAACAGTTCAGAGGTCGGCGAGGCATCAAAGCCGCGATCACAAAGCTCAAAATATTCCTCACGGTTGTAGGCTATTCCGCCACCCGTACCGCCCATCGTAAATGACGGGCGGATAATGGCAGGAAACCCAACCATGGCGAGGATCTGCTCGGCCTCTTCCATGTTGTGTACAATCGCACCACGGGCCGTTTCCAGGCCGATCGCTTCCATCGCCTGACGAAACAGCTCCCGATCTTCTGCTTTATCAATGGCTAGACGGGAAGCACCGATCATCTCTACATCATAGCGCTCAAGCACCCCTTCTTTTACCAGGTCCAGCGCACAATTCAGTGCAGTCTGACCGCCCATGGTGGGTAGCAGCGCATCCGGTCTTTCTATCTCGATGATCTTTGCCACGGTCTCCCAGGTTATGGGTTCAATGTATGTCGCATCGGCCATTCCCGGGTCAGTCATTATGGTGGCAGGATTAGAGTTAACCAGTATCACCCGGAAGCCTTCTTCTTTTAGCGCCTTACAGGCCTGCGCCCCGGAATAATCAAACTCACAGGCCTGGCCGATTATTATCGGACCGGCGCCAATGATCAGGACACTTTTTATATCATCACGACGTGGCATGGGCCTATGAATCCGTTCCTATATTTTTAATTATATTTTCGATGAAGCGATCAAACAATGGACTGACATCGTGTGGACCCGGGCTGGCTTCCGGATGACCCTGAAAAGAAAAAGCAGAGTAGTCTGTGCGTTCGATGCCCTGTATGGATTTATCAAACAGTGATCGATGAGTCACTCTTAGGTTACTGGGTAGATTGTCTTCAGCCACAGCAAAGCCATGGTTCTGGCTGGTGATCATGACACGCTTGCTGGCCAGGTCCTGAACAGGATGGTTGCCGCCGTGGTGACCGAACTTCATTTTTTCAGTCTGTGCGCCTGAAGCCAGGGCAAGCAGCTGATGACCCAGACAGATTCCGAATACCGGGACATCCGTGGTGACAATTTCCTTAATTGCGGCAATGGCATAATTACAGGGCTCTGGATCTCCGGGTCCATTTGATAGAAATACACCGTCGGGCTTCATAGCCAGCACATCGGAAGCCGGGGTAGCAGCCGGTACAATTGTCACGCGGCAGCCGCGATCACTTAGCATGCGTAAAATATTTCTTTTTACACCAAAGTCATAGGCCACTACATGGTATTTTTTGTCCGCAGCAGGCTGGTAGCCGGATTCCAGATTCCAGCCGCCCTCATCCCAGGCGATCAGTGAATCGGTAGTCACTTCTTTTGCCAGATCCATGCCACTCAATCCAGGAAATGCTTTTGCCAGCTTGATGGCTTTCTCGCTATCAATATCATCTCCGGCAGCAATGCAACCTGCCTGCGCACCTTTTTCACGTAAAATACGAGTCAGACGGCGTGTATCAATTTCGGCAATTGCCACCACCTGCTGGGTTTCGAGAAATGATTGCAGAGACTCCTCTGCGCGCCAGTTACTGTACAAGTCGGGCAGATCGCGAATAATCAAACCGGCTGCATGCACACGGTCAGATTCAAAATCTTCAGCATTTGTACCGGTGTTGCCAATATGGGGGTAAGTCAATGTGATGAGTTGACGACTATAGGATGGGTCCGTCAGGATTTCCTGATAGCCCGTCATCGAGGTGTTAAAAACCACCTCGCCTGAAGAATATCCCATGGCGCCCACGGCTATACCGTGGAACAGGCTACCATCTTCCAGGGCCAGCATGGCGGGGACAGACAAGGTTTTTCTCCGTTCTAGATGTAGAAAAACGGGAGTTGCGTAGCGCTACTCCCGTTATTCGACAGATGTTTCTGACTTGGGGGATTCTAGACGATTTGATACGTTAAAATCAATCAAGCTATGATAAATTATAAAATTCGCTCACAGCAGGAACATGCCAGACAAGAGGATTCATGAAACTCCACCAGCAAAGCACCCCCAACGTAAACACCATCCGCGCCTATGAACCGGGCAGGATCAAAATCAATGATCAATTTTATGACAAGAGCCTGTTGGTATCAGCTGAAACAATTGACAAAAACTGGGGCGTCAAAAAACCTGAAGTACTGACCGTAGAAATAATTCAGGAGCTGCTTATTCATCAACCGGAAATAATAATAATCGGTACCGGCCTGCGTCACCACTTCCTTGATTCCAGGCTGTTACTAACAGCCAATCAGCAAGGAACAGGTATAGAAATCATGACTACCGAAGCGGCCTGTCATACCTACAACATACTGTTAGGGGAAGACCGGGATGTGCTGGCGGCGTTGATCATTTAGGACGTAAGTATTACGTATTACGTATTACGAAAATATACCGATCTGACTGCAATGTTGAAACTGAATTATCCATACCCGCTTTTGATTTTTATGTAAAACATAAAACGTAAAACGTAAAACCTTATTTTAAAGCAGCTCATCCATCGTATAGCCTTCCCTTTCCAGCAGCTTACGTAATTTTTTTAAGGCTTCAACCTGAATCTGTCTGACTCGTTCGCGCGTTACCCCTACATCATTCCCTACCTGCTCCAGGGTTGATATATCATGGCCGCGCATGCCGAATCGACGCAGGATAACCTCACGCTGCTTTTCCGGCAGGCTGTCCAGCCAGATATCCAGATGTTTTATTACCTGATCGTTATGCAATAGCTCTGCCGGATCATCGGAAGAATCATCGGGGACAGCATCAAGCAGGGTTCGCTCACCATCGTCATCTACCGGAGTATTAAATGAGCTGACACGCTCTTGCTTATCAAGCATTTTCTTGACGTCATTGACCGGCACATCAAGAAACTCTGCAATTTCACTCGCATTAGGTTCATGGCTGAGTTTCTGTGTCAGCTGTTTGGCTGCACGTAGATAGACATTGATTTCCTTCAGCACATGTACGGGCAGGCGTATAGTCCGGGTCTGATTCATCAGGGCACGCTCTATGGTTTGCCTGATCCACCATGTGGCATAGGTAGAAAACCGAAAACCTCTCTCTGGATCGAATTTCTCTACCGCACGAATAAGTCCAAGATTGCCTTCGTCAATAAGATCGAGCAGAGGCAGGCCGCGGTTGATATATCGCCGTGAAATTTTAACTACCAGACGGAGATTGCTCTCAATCATTCTGTTGCGCGCGTCCATATCACCCTTTCTGGTGAGGCGCCCGAAATAAACCTCTTCATCAGCCGTCAGCAATTCAGAGAAGCCGATCTCCTTTAAGTACAGCCGTGTCGCATCAACCTCAGCAGATGGCGTATAGGCTGGCTTCACGGGAGCAGTTGCTCTGTCAATCTGATCCATTTTGTCTGCCTGTGCATATGTTTTACTACTTTCACCATAAGTTAAATATATCATTACCTGGAAGACAGGTAACTAGTCGGGTTAACGGGTTTGCCATTTTTTCTGATCTCAAAATGCAGTATCGCTCTGCCTTTTCCATTGCTGCCCATCCGCCCTATCTTTTTTCCGGCCCTGATGTCCTGACCCTCAGCAACCAGTATGCTGTCATTATGCGCATAGGCACTAAGATAAGTTTTATTGTGTTTGAGAATAATAAGCTTTCCATAGCCCCTGAGTCCACTCCCAGCATAAACTACCTTGCCATCGGCAGATGCAAATACAGCATCGCCAAATTTCCCTGAGATATCGATACCATCCTTGCCTGTTGCAGGATTGAAGCGAGCAGTAACTTTACGGTTGACCGTTGGCCATGTCCACCGCTTCACCTTGCCCTGCGGCGATGCGCCTTTGTAGACCGTTGATTTTTTTGCTGGGCGCGTCGAAGAGCTCTTGCTTGAGCTACCTGAAGAATAAGTCTTCTTTGCCGTTTTTGATGATGGCGGATACATACGCAAGCGTTGTCCGGTGCGAATCAGGTACGGCGATCTGATACCATTCCAGCTAGCCAGCTTTCGATAATCCTGTTTTATTGCCCAGGCGATGCTATACAGTGTGTCACCCCGCTTTACTGTATAGATCGAGCCATATTTTGCATTTGGCGGCGCTCGATTTGCAGTATAGTCGTATTTGTCATTTTTAGTGCCGGAACTACAGGCACTCAGAAGCAGCAATGATGCAACAAACAAGACTGCAAAAAGTTTTATCACCCGGCTTAATTTCATTAGTAGATAAACTTGTAGATAATGAGTGCCAGAACAATAATAACTACGCTGGCCCAGCCAATTTGCTCTACACGCTTCTCCAGCACAGCATCGATTTTATCGCCCCCCGCATAAATCAGGCCGGCAACCAGAAAAAACCGTGCGCCGCGAGCCACCAGCGAAGTGAGAATAAACGGCAGTAAAGGCATCGCTACCACACCCGCTGTAATGGTAAAGATTTTGTAGGGGATAGGAGAAAAACCGGCAATAAATATTATCCAGACACCGTACTTATCGAATAGCGACTGTACGTAGATAAATTTCTCCTGAAAATGGTAAAGCTCAATGATCGGCTGCGCTACCTGATCAAACAGGAACAGGCCGATGTAATAGCCAATCACCGCGCCGACAACAGAACCTACCGTTGCCAGCATGGCGTACCACCATGCCTTGTCACGACGGGCGAGTACCATAGGTGCCAGCAGGACATCTACCGGAACAGGGAAAAAAGAGGACTCGGCCACACTCGTGCCTGTCAGGTAAAAACTGGCATGTGGGTGCCGGGCCCAGCCAATAACACGCTTATACATACTTCCAAAAATAGCCATCAGCCACCCCCTATTAATGGTACAAACTTGACAGCTTCGAGGCAGGTTTTAGAAAAGCCGCTTTGGGTTCGCTCGATTAAATACAATTGCTGTGCATTGTCCTTACCGCTGGGGATGACCATGCGTCCACCAGGTGCTAATTGAGTATAAAGCTCTTCCGGTATGTTCTGCGGCGCAGCTGTCACCAGAATGCCATCAAAAGGCCCAACATCCGGCCAGCCGAAGGTGCTGCCTTTAGCCAGCTTATGAAAAATATTTCGCAGTCTGAGCTTGTAATGCAGGCGCTTTGCCTGCTTCAACAGCGGCTCTATCCGTTCGACGCTATATACCGTACCCGCCAGTTTTGACAGTATCGTCGTCTGATAACCTGAGCCGGTACCAATCTCCAGCACCCTGGCAGGCTTGCGGCCATCCAGCATAATCTGTGTCATCAGAGCAACAATATAGGGTTGCGAGATCGTCTGCCCGTAACCAATAGGCAAGGAACCGTTGTCGTAGGCATGCGAAGCGATCCCTTCATCAACAAATAAGTGTCGTGGCGTATCCATCATCGCCGCCAGTACTTTTTCATCAGTGATGCCCATATCACGTAGACTGTTAATCAGCCGCGTGCGCGTGCGCATTGATGTCATGCCTATGCCGTTAAGATTCATTGCTTGAACTACTCTTCCAGCCAATGTGCGACAGTTTCTATCGCTGTATAGCGTGTGAGATCTATTTCAAGTGGCGTGACAGACACATAGTGGTTTTTAATTGCATGAAAGTCAGTCCCGGGTCCGGAATCCTGCTCCTGACCGGCAGGGCCGACCCAGAATATTTCCCTGCCATGCGGTGATTGCTGTCGAATGACCGGCTCAGATTTATGCCGCTTACCCAGACGGGTTGCCTGAATGCCCTGTAAATCTTCATACGGAATATCCGGTACATTAATGTTAAGAATACTGTCTGCAGGAAGTAAATGCTCATTTAATCGATCAAGCAGATCGACAACCACCCTTGCGGCTGTATCATAAAACTGGGGTTCATGGCTGGCCATAGAAACCGCCATCGCAGGAAAACCAAGAAAGCGTCCTTCCGTAGCTGCGGCTACGGTACCGGAATAAATGACATCATCACCAAGATTAGCGCCATTATTGATACCGGCGATAACCATGTCCGGTTCATTTTTCATCAGGCCGGTAATTGCCAGATGCACGCAATCTGTTGGTGTACCATCAATATACTGAAAACCCTCTGCAGACTTTCGAACACTCAAGGGACGCTGCAGGGTCAATGAGTTACTGGCGCCGCTATGATCTCTGTCCGGTGCAACAACGGTTAGCTCCTGGGTGTCTTTTAACGCCTCATAGAGGGCCTTCAACCCCGGGGCAAGGTAGCCGTCATCATTACTTAGTAGTATTCTCACTGTGTATTGTAAAATCCAGAATATGCCGGTTATCTTGCATAGTTGTTCAATTTTTGGTCGCGCGAAGTATGCCATGTCAAGGTGGTGATGACCACACAAGCCAGTGAACATTCTATGCTTACATATTACCTTTTTTTATAACTGCAGGATAAACAAAGAATGTCAGAATTAACACATTTTAAAAAGAACGGCGATGCACATATGGTCGACGTCGGCGACAAGGCCAGCACGCACCGTATAGCCATTGCAGAAGGTACCATCGTGATGCAGGTAAAAACCCTGTCATTGATCCAGCAGGGCGCCCATAAAAAAGGCGATGTACTGGGGATAGCACGCACCGCTGGCATCATGGCCAGCAAACGTACCGCCGACCTCATCCCACTGTGCCACCCGCTGCCGCTGACTCATGTGGAAGTAAACTTTGAAATAGATACTGCAGCCAGTTGTATACACTGTCAGGCAAAAACCGAGACACGTGGTCAGACAGGGGTAGAAATGGAGGCACTTACCACGGTGCAGGTCGCCCTGCTGACGATTTATGATATGTGTAAGGCTGTAGATCGAGGAATGGTAATGACTGATATTGGTTTAACTCACAAAAGTGGCGGTAAGTCGGGCAGCTGGAGCAGGAAAGAGTAGATTTACGTATTTTGTATATGTATTACGAAAAACACGCGAATACGCACCAGGAGCCTGGTGGATCACCCGGATTATAATCATAGGTCTTTGAGCGCAAAACGTAATACGTAATTCGTAAAACATTTCCCTACCGTTCTTATACCAAGTAAAATGCACCCCATTTCAGCACCCAGGCAAACGGCACCAACAACATGACCTCATCCCACCCAACACAAGACCTCAGAATCAAGGAAATTAAGAACGTTATTCTGCCGACTGAGCTGCATGCTGAATTTCCTGCCACTGATAAATCTCAAAAACTAACCAGTGATACACGACAGGCTATTCACCGTGTGTTGCATGGTGATGACGATCGCCTGATAGTCATCGTCGGCCCCTGCTCCATTCACGACCCAGCCGCCGCCATCGACTATGCCAGCAGATTAAAAGAAGTGAGTGATCGTTTGAGCGATCAACTGCTGATCATCATGCGCGTCTATTTCGAAAAGCCACGCACCACCGTTGGCTGGAAAGGTTTAATCAATGATCCCATGCTTGATGGCAGCTTCCATATTAATCATGGTTTAAAACTGGCGCGTAAGGTGTTGCTTGACCTGACCAATATGGGCATACCGACGGCTACCGAATTCCTCGATCTGGTCACACCCCAGTATGTCGCTGATTTAATCAGTTGGGGGGCCATCGGTGCACGAACTACCGAAAGCCAGGTACATCGTGAGTTGGCTTCCGGCCTGTCCTGTCCCGTTGGCTTTAAAAACAGTACCGATGGCACGTTGAAAAATGCCATGGATGCGATACGTGCCGCTTCATTACCGCATCACTTCCTGTCGATGACCATGGATGGAAAATCTGCCATTTTTTCAACTACCGGCAACGCTGACGGGCATATCATTTTACGAGGAGGTGCTTTACCCAACTACGATCGGGAAAGCGTCCTGCTGGCTGAAGAAAAGCTGGAGAGTTATGGGCTGGCATCTAACGTTATGATCGACTGCTCTCATGCCAACAGCCTGAAACAGCCGGAGAAGCAGATAGAAGTCGCAGCGAATATTGCTGAACAGGTTTCTGCCGGTGATGCACATATCATTGGTGTCATGATAGAGAGCCACATCAATGCCGGCCGCCAGGACATAGAAACAGGCAAAGAACTGAAATACGGCGTTAGCATCACCGATGGCTGCATCGGCTGGGATGACACGGCTAGTGTGCTGGAATCGCTGGCTGAGGCTGTCACAACCCGCCGAGAAGCATAGAAGCTTCTGTCTGTAGGAGCGGCGCTCCTACAACGGCGACTGAGATATGTTCAGAATTCGCCGCGGGTGCGCGACTCCCACAGAAAAAATGGTCGGGGCGAGAGGATTTGAACCTCCGACCACCGCAACCCCATTGCGGTGCGCTACCAGGCTGCGCTACGCCCCGATTTATTGATTTTTCAAAATGGACTATTTATTGAGAGAACTTCGATAAACAGAAAAGAATTGTAAGGTTTTAGGGATACTCTGGAAAATAAATAAAAATACTTGCAGGAAAGGCCTGGGCCTGACTAATCTCTTAGCATACTAGTCAATTCTTCAAGTTCGTTGATCAGACCACCAATCAGCTCTTTGGAAACTTGTGTTTTTTCAACTGACTTTACTGCTGTCTCTTCAAACTCACCGTCTGATTCCAGTTTCTGGCGTGCACCGCTTATAGTGAACCCCTCAAGGTAGAGCAGTGAACGTATGGTCCGAATAAGTTCAACCTCATGCCGTTGATAATAACGTCGATTACCACGCCTTTTCACTGGATTGAGCTGCGAAAACTCCTGCTCCCAGTACCTCAAAACATGAGGTTTTACCTGGCATAGCTCACTTACTTCACCAATCGTAAAATACCGTTTGGCGGGTATGACGGGCAATACTGAATTGTCAGCTGGATCGAGCATAATCCTTTACAGTTTTTCCTGTTTCTTGTTTTGCAGGCTGGCCGTATATTGCGCAACCCGTTCCTTTAGTTTCAGGCTTGGTCTGAAGGTTACCACACGTCGAGCCGAAATGGGGATTTCTTCACCCGTTTTTGGGTTTCTACCTGGCCGGGGTGTCTTCTGGCGTAGGTCGAAGTTACCAAATCCGGACAATTTGACAGATTCCCCGGATTCCAGAGACTGACGCATCTTCTCAAAGAATAATTCAACGAATTCTTTGGACTCACGCTTATTTAGCCCCAGCTCTTCATATAACCTGTCTGCCAGATCTGCCTTGGTAACTGTCATACTTATTCCTATTATCTCAGTTGCGCGCCCAGATCTGCCTGAACCCCTCGAATCACGCCTTTCATCAGGTTTTCTGTCTCATTATATGTAAGAGTGCGCGAAGATCGCTGTAAGGTCAAGGTGAAAGCGAGACTTTTTTTACCAAAATCAATATGTTCGCCCTGATATTGATCAAACAACTCCAACTTCACTAACAGGTCACCTGCATGGTGCTTTATCGACCTGATCACGTCAGATGAGGGTGTTTTAGCAGCAATTACCAGCGCGATGTCGCGTTGGACAGCAGGAAAGCGGGAAAACTCCTGAAAAGCTGGAATTTGTGAATGCAGCAGGCTATCCAGCCGCATTTCATAAAGAAATATCGCCTGGTCGAGCCCAACAGAAGATTCTATTGCAGGATGCAAACGCCCCAGCAAACCAACCACCTTCCTGCCATCTTTAATCTTTGCAGACTGACCCGGCTGCAGCACTGGATGCGTCTCTGGCGAAAAAACAAAGTCAGCTTGACGGCCCGTCAACGCAATCAGTGCTTCCACGTCACCCTTCAGATCAAAAAAGTCCACATTACGTGATTTATCTACCCAACTGCGGCTATACGCACTGCCTGTCAACAGGCCTGAAATGTAACGGTGCTGCAGCAAGGCCTTGCCTTCAGGAACAAATGTCCGACCCGTTTCGAATAACTTCAGGTCGCTGATTTGACGATTGACATTATATTGCATGGTTTTGATCAAGCCCGGCCATAAGCTGGCACGCATGACCGACATGTCCGATGCAATGGGGTTTTCCAGCTCAACGGCACGTGAATCAGGCGAAAATTGCGCATGCATGGCGTGATCAATAAAACTGTAGGTAATGACTTCCTGGTAATCACGGTCGATCAGGCATGACTGTAAGCGCCTGAGTGGCAGGTATTTTTCTTCTTCCGCAGATATCTGCAAATGTGCAGCAGGTGCCGTTTCAGGGATATTTTCAAAACCTGTCACACGTGCCACCTCTTCAATCAAATCGGCCTCGATATTGATATCAAAACGGTAGGACGGCGCGGTCACTTTCACTGTGTCGGTCTTTCCTTTTACCTGCATGGCAAGACGCTGCAGACTGGAAACCATTTTTTTTGTAGTAATCTTTGTACCTAAAACCGCATTTAAACGATTATTTCGCAGCGTTATCGGCTCTTTTCCTGGCATTTTACTCATCAGTGTCTTCTCGATTACAGGTCCGCATTCGCCCCCTGCAATCTCGGTCAGCAAAACAGAGGCCCGCTCCAGCGCTTCCCGCTGCAGCTCGAAATCCACCCCGCGTTCGAAGCGATGTGAAGAATCGGTATGAATTCCTCTGTCCCGGGTCGTAACAGCGATAATCTCCGGGGTGAAAAAAGCGCTTTCAAGAAATATATCCTTTGTATGATCAGAAACAGCTGATGCCGCTCCGCCCATCACACCCGCCAGTGCCAGGGGCCCGCTTTTATCCGCGATCAGTAAATCGGTCTTTTCCGGCTTAACGGTTGAACCATCAAGCAGGTCCAGTTTTTCACGTCCATCTGCGTACCGCACTTCGATCTGACCATCCAGCTTCTCAAGATCGAAGGCATGCATAGGCTGGCCCAGTTCTATCATGACGTAATTAGTGACATCGACACAGGGCCCCAGACTGCGGACACCGGCACGACGCAGCCGCTCCTTAATCCACAGCGGTGTGGCAGCAGAGACATCCACCCCGCGAATGATGCGCCCGGCATAATGGGGACAGGCATCGCTGGCTGTGAGCTTTATCGGCAGTTTGCCTCGCGCCTTAACTTCCACCTCAACGGCTTTGACCGGCTTTTTTAACCGGCTATTGGTTAATGCAGCCACTTCACGTGCAACACCACGCATACTCAGGCAATCACCACGATTTGGTGTCAGCTCAAGATCGAGGATTTTGTCATCAAGCTGGAAAAAACTGCTCGCCGGGGTACCCACAGCAGGTTTGCCGGCTAGATCCAGAATTCCTGCTGAAGATTCTTCCAGTCCAAGCTCAGACGCCGAACATAGCATGCCGGATGAGGCCACACCCCGTACCGCGGCTTTGCCGATGGTCATCCCACCCGGCAATTTGGCACCGACCAGTGCCGCGATGGTATAAAGCCCCTGCCGTGCATTGGCTGCGCCACAGACAATCGTAAGTTTTCTGGCCCGTCCCACATCCACTTTACAAACCCGCAGACGATCAGCATCTGGATGGGCGGCAATCTCTTCTATTCGCCCCACCACCAGCTTATCGGACAGATCTCCAGCTCGCTCTATGCTGCCTACTTCCAGACCGGCCATCGTCAACCTGTCAGCCAACTCATCGGTAGTTAACTTTGGCGAGACCCATTCACGCAACCAGACTTCACTGACCAGCATGTTTTAAGCCCCTCATAATTATTAGACGCTGCTTCATCTGAACTGCCCCAGAAAACTCAGATCATTCTCAAAAAACAAACGCAAGTCATTGACGCCATAACGTAACATGGCCAGTCTCTCAACGCCGATACCGAAGGCAAAACCCGAATATTTTTCACTGTCTATGCCAACGTGGCCAAACACTTCAGGGTGCACCATGCCGCAACCCAGCACTTCCAGCCAGCCGGTATGTGAGCAAACTCGACAGCCTTTTCCTCCGCACATGACACAGCTGATATCCACTTCGGCGGAGGGTTCGGTGAAAGGGAAGAATGAAGGCCGGAATTTCACCTCAAGATCTTTTTCAAAAAACACCTTGAGAAATTCAGACAAAACACCCTTCAATTCTGCAAAACTGACATTCTCATCGACAAACAGTCCCTCGATCTGGTGAAACATCGGTGTATGGGTAACATCCGAGTCACAACGGTAAACACGGCCCGGGGCGATGATACGGAACGGCGGCTCGTTATCCTCCATAAAACGCACCTGAACCGGAGAGGTATGAGTACGCAGCACCTGTCTGTCTTTTAGATAGAAAGTGTCGTGCATGGCACGTGCAGGATGACTGGGCGGAATGTTTAAGGCTTCGAAATTATGAAAATCATCTTCTATCTCCGGCCCTTCGGCGACAGCAAAGCCCATTGAGACAAAGATATCTTCCAACCGCTGCAATGTGCGCGTAACAGGGTGCTGGCCGCCGCGCGATGAGTACCTGCCGGGCAAGGTGACATCGATACTCTCTTCTGCCAGCTTCTCATTCAAACGTGCCTGCTCCAGTACATCCCTGCAGACGGTAATCTTTTCCTGAACCTGATTTTTTGCCAAATTCACCCATTTGCCAAAACCCGGCCTTAGCTCAGCAGGCAAACTTCCAATACGCTTGAGTTGCAGGGTCAATTCACCCTTCTTACCCAGATAGCGCACCCGCACATTATCCAGCACAGACAAATCACTTGCCACGCTGGCTTCTGTCTCAGCCTGCTGCACAATGTCATCAAGCTCCTGGCGAATTATTTTTTCTGAATCAGTCATTTACACAGCTATGATCTACAAATAAAAAGAGGGAAAGGCGACGACCTTTCCCTCAGGATTTCATTGCGAATCATCCAATTCGCAGAGTAAACACTCAGGAAGCGAGAGCCGTCCTGGCCTTTTCAGCCAGTGCTGTAAAAGCATCAAGATCATGTACAGCGATATCAGCCAGTACTTTGCGATCAAGATCGATTTCAGCACGCGACAGTCCATTCATGAAACGGCTATAGCTGAGACCATTCAAACGGGCTGCTGCATTGATACGTGCGATCCACAAAGCGCGGAACTGACGTTTCTTCTGACGACGGTCGCGATAGGCATATTGGCCTGCTTTGGCAACCGCCTGATTGGCAACACGAAATACATTCTTACGAGCGCCGCGATAACCCTTGGCGCGTTTGAGTACTTTTTTGTGACGTGCGTGTGTCGTAACACCGCGTTTTACGCGTGGCATATTCTAATCCTCCCGCTTAACTGAATGGCAGCATCTGTTTGACAGATGCAACATCGGCTTTGTTAATAGTTGCCGCTGCACGCAGATGACGCTTGCGCTTGGTCGACTTCTTGGTGAGGATATGGCGACGATGGCCCTGTGATCGTTTAAAACCACCACCCGCCGTCTTTGTGAAGCGCTTGGCAGCACCCCGGTTGGTCTTCATTTTAGGCATTTCTTACTCCGGTTTTTAAAAGTACAGCTAACTGTACGTTTGGCAGCTAATGCTGCAAGTTATACCCGCTTACCGTGAACCGTCGACGGCTTTACTGGGCTTTCTTTGGCGCCATCACCATTACCATCTGGCGCCCTTCCATTTTCGGAAACTGCTCAACTACAGCCAGTTCCGAAAGATCCGCTTCAGCACGTTTGAGTAATTGCATACCCAGATGCTGATGCGCCATTTCTCTACCACGAAAACGTAAGGTCAGTTTCACCTTGTCACCATTTTCAAGAAATTTTACCAGTTTGCCCAGCTTGATGTTGTAATCGCCAACATCGGTGCCCGGACGAAACTTGATCTCTTTAACTGTAAAAACTTTCTGCTTCTTCTTCGCAGCATGCTTACGCTTGCTGTCCTGGTACTTGAACTTGCCGTAGTCCATCAAACGACAGACAGGCGGATCAGCATTTGGGGATATTTCGACCAGATCGAGGCCGGCATCCAATGCCATATTTAGTGCTTCATCTGTAGCAACAAGTCCTATCTGACCTCCATCTTCACCGACCAGGCGCACCTTGGGCACCCGAATTTGCGAATTCATACGATACTGCTTTTCACCTGCGATTGGTTTAACCCTCCGAAACAGTTTTACTCTTGGCGGAAATCTCTTTGTTCATCAGCTCGGCAAATGCTTCTACCGTCATCGAACCCAGATCTTCACCCTTTTGTGTACGAACAGAAACAGCGCCGCCTTCCATCTCACGGTTACCCACCACAAGAAGGTACGTAATGCGCTTTATTGTTTGCTCGCTAATTTTAAATCCTATCTTCTAATTTCTCAATACCAAATCGACTCTGAAACCCTGTTTTTTCAAGGTTTTCTCAACATTT